>NZ_WVRN01000002.1:0-300000 GCF_013112245.1 Ruegeria sp. HKCCD4315
ATGTACACGCACGAAGACCTGAACGCATTGCGTAACCAATCCCTTAAGCTGCAGGGTTGGATCCGCCAGCAGACCTTTAGCCCCGAGATGGAGAAAACACTCCGCCGGTTTTCCAGCTGGGAGGTGTCCGAGCTGATCTTCCGGGTCAATCAATCGACTTTCCGTGGCAAGCTGGCGGCGGATCCTTCGCTGCCTGGTGGCGAGGTCGAGCCCGACGGTCGTCAGCGCTGGTTCAGCCTGGAAGAGGTGAATGAGTTGCGCCGCCGCCTCAAAGTGAACCGCAAGTCCCTCATGCCCCCACGCCCGGAAGGCAAGCGCGCTATTCGTGCAGCCGTCGCCAACTTCAAGGGCGGTGCCGGCAAATCGACCGTGGCGCTGCATCTTGCGCATGCGTCAGCGCTGGACGGGTATCGTGTTCTGGTGGTGGACTTTGACCCGCAAGCGACCTTGAGCCATTCGATGGGCCTGACGGATGTTGCAGAAGACTATACTGTCTGGGGGATCATGGCGCGTGACCTTATCCGCGAGACGGAGCGCATGAACAACCGCCCTGTCGCCGCGCAATCGGGAACCGCCCTGCCCCGCCGCGAGTTGCCGCCAGCAATTACAGATATGGGTCTTGGTGACCTGAGGATCTCTGACTTCATTCGCAAGACGTCCTGGTCCACCATCGATGCGATCCCGTCCTGCGCTAACGCAGCTTTCGTCGAGTTTGCCTCGGCCCAGTACCGGCACCTAAACCCCGAATGGTCATTCTTTGCAGCGGTGTCTCGATACTTGGATCAGATACCCGACGACGCGTATGACCTGATCATTTTCGATTGCCCGCCGGCCATCGGGTATCAGTCGATGAACGCGGTTTTCGCGGCAGACATGCTGTATATCCCTTCAGGCCCCGGATATTGGGAATACGATTCCACCACGTCCTTTATCGGTCAGCTTGCTGAAGCTTTGGAGGATCTGGCCTACGGTTTCGACAAAACCTTACCCACGGGTAAGATCGGCCTGCCAAAAACGTTTTGCGAGTTGCGGTTCCTGCTGACGCGGTACGAGCCTGGTAACGCCCTTCACCTGGCGATGTTTGAGGCTTTCAAGAAAGTCTTTGGTGAGCATGTCGCCGAACATCCGGTCGAGATGACGCGCGCGGTTGAACAGTCCGGCCGCTTTCTCAGTTCTGTATATGAGATGGATTACCGAGAGATGACGCGGGAAACCTGGCGCCGCGCTCGGTCGACTTTTGACAATGTGTATGAGGAATTCCGGGACGTCATGCTGTCGGCCTGGGACAAGCTGGAGGATGAGGCATGAGCCGCAAGCGCAGAATGTTCGATATCGATATACCGGCCATGGACGACATTCCTGTTGGCAAGGTGCCGGACAAAGTTCTGAAAAAGCGACGCGGCCCTATGGCCGCAGCGATTTCAGAAAACGCTGACGCTTTACGGGATCAGCAATCAACAGAAGAAACCATTCGTGCCGAGAACGATGCACTGGCGCATGAACTGGTTCGCTTGAGAAACGAAGGGCTTGTCACAGAGCATGTGGCACTGGCCGACGTTCTAACCGAAAAACTGACACGAGATCGCAAGCCGGGCCCTGACCCTGAGTTGGACGAGCTCAAGGCATCCATTCGCGATATCGGATTGTCCAATCCGATTCGGCTTGAACGTCGTGCGGATGGTCGGTTCGAACTGATTCAAGGGATGCGTCGACTATCCGCATATCGAGCTCTGTTTGAGGAAACCGGCGAAGAGATATATGCGAAGATCCCTGCCGGTATTTCTGAGGCAAGTGAACTCGACAATAGTTATCGGCGGATGGTGGATGAAAACCTGATCCGTAAGGATATCTCATTCGCTGAAATGGGTGCGTTGGCGCGTGCTTATGCTGAAGACCCCGCAAATGATTGTCCCGATGTGGACAAGGCCGTGTCGAAACTTTTCAAGTCAGCAAGCTATACCAAGCGCAGCTACATACGATCTTTTGCCAGTTTGCTGATGATGATGGACAAGGCGCTCATGCATCCGAATGACATTCCGCGCAATGTCGGAGTAGAACTGAAACGAAAGCTCGACGCAACGCCAGGTTTGGTACGACGTGTGACCGACACGTTGTTGAGTGAGCCGGATCGTGATGGTGCTCGGGAAGTTGCGATACTGCGGTCGTTCTTGGAAGAACAAGAGCCTAGTGTAAGCAAGAAGCCGGCAAATGAAGGCAGCAGCAAGCCACGGCGGGCAAAAACGACGTTCCAGGTATCGGGACGGGCAGGGGTCGCAAAATGCTCCGCCTCGAGCGGGCGCATAGAGTTAAAGTACGATTTGGATTTTACGCGGGTGGATCGAAGCAAACTGGAAGAAGCGATTTCGGCTTTCATTGAAGCGCTCCCCGAAGAAGACGATCTTACCCACGGGTAAGATTTCAAGCCACCTTGTTCTCAAAGACGCGGACACCTGTCCGCGTCTTTTTCAGTTGCACAGGTCGCCGTGTTGGTTCCTGTGCCCCGGAAACAGCCAGTCGCAATGGCGCGCAACGGTACAAAATGACACCGCTTCAAAATTCACAGAGGCTGGCATAAACCTTGTGCAAAATTGCGAATGAGGCAGTGGCAACTGGCTTGAACGTTCGTTGTGGTCTGAAGGCTCAAACATGCCCTCTGCAAAGGGACCAGGACCAAGGCACGCGTCACGGAAGAATGGCGCAGTAGATTTGCGGCGCATCATTCGTAGCAAAAGGAAGCAAGCGCTGGAGCGTCACGGTCAACGTCGGGTGGTGAGGGCAGGGGGTAGACACAGGAGAATTCTGTGTAGTCTGACTGTTCGTCGCGAGCGAAACGATGCGTTCGAGATGGTGCTTATAGCTCCGCAAGAACAGTGCGTCGCGCTAGGCTGATCGGGAATTGCTGGCATTGTTTGAACCTCGTGATTTAAGGGAGGGTGACCGGTAGGGCACTGGAAACTGCCGTTCGCGATGTTTAACTCTACGGTGCTGCTATGGGTGAAGCGGATAGGGCGACTAACAAGGGCTTTATGTAATAAGCAAAACGCTCATAAAAAGACCATTAAATTCCTTGCGGTCCTCTACTTTTGATTGTGCCTGGATGTGTTGCAACCTTTAGGAGCGGCCAGAGTCAGCGCCTTACTGGACGCACTTATCCTGCGTTCTCGGAAAACAGCCGAAAACTGGAATTCGTAATGGTGGGGAATTGCCGCGTTCGACCGTGATCTCCTCCAGATCCCGATACAAAAACCGCACTCTAACTCCACTGATGCTTTGCCATCTAAAAAGTTTGCGACTGAACCGCTTCGCAGACTGCCTGAACGGACTTAAAACCTGTCCAATCTGGTCGCCGATTTGTCGTTCAACGAGAAATTGCGAATGCAAAACGAGTTTTGTTAGTCTCTGGTCCTATGAACATCAACCAACTCAGAACCCTTGTCGTCGTCATAGATCAAAAGTCCTTCGCGGCTGCAGGCGAGGTGATTGGCTTGTCTCCCTCGGCTGTCAGTCTGCAAATCAAAGCGATGGAAGATGAGTTAGGGGTTTTGCTTTTTGACCGGATCAAGCGCCCCCCGGTTCCGACGGCGCGGGGGCGAGCCTTGGCGGAACACGCAAAAAAAACGCTGGAGTTGTTTGATACCTCTGCCTCGATTGCTCGTGGAGAGCTCGTTAGGTCGAAACTGGCCATCGGTGCTGTTCCAACGGCTTTGGCCAGTTTCCTGCCAGCTGGGTTGAAGCTGTTGCAATCGACCTATCCCAGACTTCAGATCGAAGTAAAAAACGGTAGTTCATCTGCGCTGGCAGACAGTTTAGCGGACGGGAAAGTAGACGTCGTAATTTGCACCAAACCGGTGAACCCCATCCCAAGTTTGGATTGGCACAGTATTGCCAGCGAGCCATTTGTTGTCGTTGCGCCTGCACATGCCAAGGGGGAAACATGGCAGGACCTGTTACAAGATCATCCTTTCATCTGGTTTAATCGCAAGACATGGGCCGGTCACAGCATCGAAGAAGAATTACGGGCGCAAGGTATTGAGGTGAAACGCGCGATGGAGGTCGACTCGCTGGATGCGATCTCCAACCTGGTTGGCGAGGGGTTGGGCGTGTCCATCGTACCCGTTTGCAAAGGAAGACGCCCGTTTTCGAACCGCTTGCGAACGCTGCCCTTTGGGGACCCTGTGTTCCACCGTGAGATCGGGGCCCTTACAAACTCGGATGGTCGGTCAGATTTTGTGATCGATACCTTCATCGAGGCGCTGCAATCAGCATGAGAAATTCTCATGCAAAAAACAAGAAATAGTAATTAACATAAAAATTACTGTTTCTGTTATGATATACGCAGTATTTAAGGCGTATGCATCATGATCCACGACGCTATTCACCCACGCGGCCCATGTTTCGAATTGTCCGATCGGCAGCGGGACCTGCAGGCCAAGGCACGCCAAATTGCCTGCACGGTGGCAGGCCCGCTTGCCACTGAAACCGACAGGACCGAGCAGTATCCCACACAGGTCGTTCAGGCGCTGACAGAGGCCGGGTTCATGGGGATGGGCGTCCCCAAGGCTCTGGGCGGGCCGGGTCGCAGCTGTTTTGATGTCGCGCTGGTGGTTGAGGAATTGTCTGCGGCATGTGGCGTGTCCGGGCGGATCGCCGTGGAAGGCAATATGGGCGCGGTTGGGGCGATTATAGCCTATGGTACTCAACAGCAGAAACAGAGCGCCGCATCTCATGTGCTGCGTGGTGACAAGCCGGCCATTTGTATCACAGAGCCAGAGGCGGGCAGCGCGGCGACCGATATGACAAGCACCGCCGTTCGGGATGGTGATGCTTGGGTCCTCAATGGCAAGAAACACTGGATCACGGGCGGCGGTATCTCTCAACTGCATCTGATTTTCGCGCGCGTGATCGATGATGGCGTCTTCAAAGGAATTGGCGGCTTTATGGCCTATCTTGGGGAAGACGGGCTGAAAATTGGTGCGCGCGAACCAACACTCGGATTACGCGGTATTCCGGAAACCGAGGTCATTCTGGATAACCTCCGCCTGCCAATGGATCGCCTGATCACCCCGCCCGAGGGGCTGGAACACGGTTTTGCCGGGCTGATGAACGCCTACAACGCGCAACGCGTCGGGGCTGCGACAGTGGCGCTTGGCATTGCACGTGGGGCATATGAGGTTGCTGTTGATTTCGTCAAAAAGCGGCAACAGTTCGGGCGCCCGATTGCTGAGTTTCAGGGATTGCAGTGGATGATCGCCGACATGTCGATGCAGATTGACGCTGCACGGATGATGATCTGGCGCGCCGCTGCCAGCGCTGAAACGCAGACCTCTGGTTTTCCTGATCCAATGCTGGCGGCGCAAGCTAAGGTGTTTGCCTCGGAAATGGCCGTGAAGGTCACCAATGACGCCCTTCAATTGCATGGTGCGCGGGGCTATTCGCGCAACGCGCCCGTCGAGCGGATGTTGCGTGATGCACGCATGTTCACCATTGGCGGAGGCACCGCCCAGATGCTGCGCAATCTGGTGGCGGGCAAAGCGCTGAACATGAAGACGCCGCAGACACGGGGCGGCTATCTTTCGAAGTCAGGCGAGGAATGATCTTTCAGGACCAAGTTCATGAATCTCAGATACGAGATCTCAAGTCAGGTGCTGCAAAAAAGGTTGCATTTGAACGTCAGACATTCACCCTGATTACAGCCGTAGTTGGAGGGAATGCTTATGATGGACGCATCTGAAGAGATTGCCGTGCAAAAGTCCTACTTCGATTGCCGGGGAATTCCCGTTTCATACCCGGATACAAAAGCCATCGAAGGGCTGGAACGCGCAATCGAGATGTCTCTGTCGTTTCGGGGCGATGCGATTGCCGAGATCGATACCGTTCTGGCCGAGCATCCTGATTTTATCATGGGCTGGCTGTTCAAGGCGGGCTGGCTGACGCAATCAATGGAAACGCGAATCTACGGTCTGATGGTCGAAGCGCTGGATCAGGCCGAAAAACGCCTGAGCACTGCCAATGACCGTGAGATCGGTCACTACGAAGCCGTCAAAGCCTGGGTCAACGGCGATTTCTACGGGGCCGTTCAGAAATGGGAGGCCGTGCTGTTCAAATACCCAATGGACCTGCTGGCGATGGAACTGGTCCATTACACCGATGTTCTGCTGGGCGACATTGCCGGGCAGCGCGATGTCGTGGCGCGCGCCTCAACGCTTTGGGATGAAAGTGTTCCTGGTTACGAATTTGTACTGGGTTTTTATGCCTTCGGGCTTGAGGAAAACCGCGATTTCTCGCACGCCGAGGAACTGGCGCGTCAGGCTTTGGCCATTCGCCCGGATCATCCTTATGCGGTGCATGCCGTGGCTCATGTGATGGAAATGCGCGGCCGTCAGTTGGGCGGCGTGCGCTTCATGAACGACCGGGCCAGCCAATGGGGTACGTCCAATTTCGCCAATCACCTTTGGTGGCACACTGCGCTCTATCATCTCGACATCGAACAATATGATCGGGTTTACGAAATCTTCGACACCCATCTGGATTCCCGCCAGAAGGATGGAAACAAATACGAGGAACTCGACGCAGCGGCCTTGTTGTGGCGGATCAATCTCGTCGGGCAGGGTTCAGGGGACCGGTGGAAACACTTGGCCGACAAGTGGGAGCCCGCCGCCCAGGATACGCTTTACGCATTCAACGATGTCCACGCTATGATGACCTTCGTGTCGGATAACCGGGCCGAGGCACAGGACAAGCTTCTGTCGGCCAATGAGCGGTATCTTAAAAAAGCCTCGGACGCCAATGTCGCAATGAGCCGCGAGATTGGGATGCCATTCTGTCTGGCCATGCGGGATTTCAAGAACGAGGACTACGCTGCCTGTGTCGACCGGTTGTTGCCCGTGCGATATATGACCCATCGCTTGGGTGGCTCTTTCGCTCAGCGTGACATTATCGGGTGGACACTGCTGGAAGCAGCCCTTCGCGCAGGCCGGTTTGACCTCGCTCTGGCGCTGGCCAATGAACGAACTGCGTTGAAACCAACTTCTGCGCAGAATTGGCGAGCCGTTGCGCGCGCCTTCAAAGGGTTGGGGGACGCGTCCAACGCTGACCGGGCCACGGCCAAGGCACAGTCTTTGATTCACGTATAGCCCAAGATTGGACCGGCGTAGAACGACGTTGCCTTCCAAGCGCGACACGTTAAAGCCACAGGTCCTGTATCGGTCTGTTTTGCTAACTTCTGTAGTCGGTTTCTCAATCGCTTGAATGGCGACGGATCTACTACAAGACAAAATAGCTCTTCAACAAATCGTGCGGCTGAGTGTGCCTTGATCACACATGGCGGCGGCGTTCTATCCGGTCGCGAAATTCATCGAAAACGCCATCGTCACACGAGCAGCTGTGATTATCGTTCGGGATTGGCGCGAACTCGATTACCCTCAGTTGATCCTTCCTTTGTGTCACGTGCAGCCAGGGGCAAGCGCTAAGTCTGGTTAGCTTGAGTTAAGTTAAACTATCGTACCTTGCTGTTCAGATGTGTCCTTCAACATATCAACCAACGGCAACAAGTGTTCCTCATATTTGCGCCATTTTTCTTTGGACGATGCATAAAGCGGCTGGCGCACCTGCTGAACACTGGCCGTACGCACCCGCCTCTTGGACTTGTGGAAGTCAAGGCACGCATCATGCCAAGGAAGACCGCAATACTCAATCAATCGGCGCGCTTCCGAGTTGATGTCATCAACCAAGGATTCATACCGTAACTCATGGAACGAGCCGGTAGGTAGGGTTTCGCGCCAATGTGTCATGATGCGGGCGTAATTCTTGTAGTATCGGCCAAGCTCAACCAGATCATAACTGTGATATTGGCTACGTTCGAACAGCCGGGTGTAGCAGGACAAGCACGTATCAAATGGGTTACGCACGACGTGAATGATCTTGGCGTTGGGCATGATGCCGTGAATCAGACCGACAAGCTGAAAATTGGCTGGCATCTTGTCGACAATGCGGGACGCATCCGGGGCATGTTGTCTGAGAGCCTCGATATAAGACTCCGCTCTTTTGGTTAGCTTTTCGCCAGGCATGGATTTAACGGCTTGCGGCACGTTGGCGCTGCTATCAGCCAGCCGACCGAAAATGTTCTGCAGATCGTTCAGTTCTCCTGCGCCAAACACGTGGGGATGCGCGTTCAGAATGGATTCCGTCAGGGTTGTCCCTGACCTTGGCATCCCAAGTACAAAGATGGGCTGGTCGCTGGGCACCGCGTACTCTCGCAACCGGTCGATCATGCTAGCGTCGAATGTGTTGATCAGATCATCGGTCAGGCGATCGTTTTCTGACGGATCGTAGTCGATGGTCGAGCGTTTGATTCCTGCGCCGGTCCTGAACTGTTGAAATGCCTCGTCGTGACGTTTTAGCTTTTCGTAGCATTCGCCCAGGGCATAATGAAAAGCTGCCGCCTTCTGAGGCAGCATTGCCGATGCTTCCGGCAGAGCGTTTTCCAGTGCTTGAAAAACAGAATTGTCCGGGGTGATTTTCTCCAGCTTTGACAAAGCAATCATCGCATTCAGTTTATCATTGGCAGTCGTGGCCGCTTGTTCAAAATGCTCGCGGGCGGTGTCAAAATTGCCGCGTTCAATCTCGAGATGCCCTAAAGCCAACCTGCTGGACGACATGTCAGGTTTCAGTTCCAATGCCTGTCGGTAATACCTGATGGCCGCTTCAATATCCCCTAAATTCGCTTTGGCCATGCCAATCTGATGGCACGCCGACGCGTTTTCGTGATCAAGACGCAGCGCTTGTTCAGCCTCGATCAGAGCCAGTTTCGGGTGGTTCTTTTCATACAGAACCTGCGACAACCCCACATAGCTATCTGCCTTTTTGCCGTTCAGAGAAATCGAATTCCGGAACGCGCTTTCCGCTTTGTCCAGATTGTTCTCAAGCAGGAATACCCGGCCAAAGTTTCGGTGCATTTCCGCGTCACGTGGAAAACGCTCAAGCTGAACCTCAGCAACGGCGCGAGCTTCAGAAACATCCTCTTCTTCAATCAGTACCGAGATCAGATTGTTCGCGGTTTCAGCGGAATCAGGGTTGATCTTTAGCGCTTTGCGATAAAACTCCTCGGCCAGCGTCCGGTCGCCATTGTCGCGTGCGATACTGCCCAAATTGTTGATTGCCCGGTCGAACTCTGGGTCAAGGGCCAGGGAGCGCTCTTGCGAGGTCTGCGCCTCAGCGAGATCACCTCGGTCATAGAAGACGAGTCCAAGGTTCGAATGCGCTGCGGCGTTACCCGGAGCCAAGCGAACGGCGCGGGTCCCGACCTCTAAGGCTTGGTCCAGACGCCCGTCACTACGGAGGATTTCGGTGAAATTTGTCAGAAAGGTCACGTTCTCAGGCTGCAAACGAACAGCTTCGGTCATTGCCTTCACTGCGGGCTCAGTTTGACCCGTTTGGAAGGCAATCAAGCCCAACATCTGATGCGCCTGTGCAAATTGGGGGGCTGCGCGAACAATATCCGAAAACAACTGAAAGGCCGGTTTGATTTGACTGCCTTGATAAAGCGCCATGCCTTTCTTAAAGGCTTCCTGAACCGAGATCTGCTTGCCTTGGGTCACGCTGAGAACTCCATTTTGTGACGCTTTAACCGTGCCGGGTTACTTCCCCACCACTGGCGGGAGCCGACTTTTGTTAGAGCAAACCCGAAACCTCGTCCATCCATCGGCAGCTCGCCCGAAGCAACAGCATTTTGTGTGTCTTTCTCGCCACGCCACCAAACTCACGACGAATTTGTTAAAATGCCATACTTACGCCTCACTCGATTTTTACCCACTCACCCTGAACACAAAAAAAGTTCCGAGGGGAGTAATAAGTGAAAAGTGGGAAATTGGGGCGGCACGTGAAAAACCACGTGGCCCGTGGCGGTCGAGTAGTGAAATGGAAAGGGACAGTGGCGAGTATGGCGCCTTCGGTGTTCCTCGCATCGGTTTCGGTGGTTGCGCTGTCCGTGGGGATGACAGCAGCAGATACGATTTCATCGATACAGAACACCAATCTAACGGTCACGACCGACGAAAATCACACCGTTACATCTACAGGCGCCGTCGACCTGACAACAAGCGGTGGCCCGGCCGTTACGATCGACGCAGACTACAGCAGTATTGCAACGAACAACGGCAGGATCTCCGGCCCATCTGTAAGCGCGGCGGTTGGGACCGGCCTGCTGTTGAACGGCGATCTGGCGACCACGGGTCAAATTGTGAACAACGGCACAATTGACATCGACGTAAACAGCACAAGCTTTGCGGCCGCAAGTGGCGTAACGCTGGCCGGACAAACCGATGGCGCGTTTGTCAACACTGGCACCATCAATTCAGATGCTAACGCAGCCTCTAGTAGCGCATCAGCCGTTGGGGTGATGTTTGCCGGTGATGTTGGATCGACTGCACTAATCCGAAACACTGGCACCATATCTGCGACCGCTTCGGGGTCGTCTACTTTTGCAGCTGCAATGGGTTTGGTGTTTGACTTCGACGTCGACACCAACCTCAACAACAGCGGCACGATTCAGGCCACAGCCAGGAACGCATCAACCCTTTCAGCAACCGGTATTCAAATTGATCTGGAGCTGAACGGTAACCTGAACAACTCGGGCACGATCACTGCGACGGCGAACGAAAACGGCAGTTTTGCGCGCGCCGCCGGTGTTCGTATTGGCGATGATGTCACTGGCAATATCAACAACAGTGGCACCGTCACCGCACAGGCCGCTGGCAGTTCGTCTTCGGTCGAAGCGTTTGGATACGATCTCGACGGTGGCCTGACTGGTAATTTCAACAACTCCGGCAGCATCGTCGCTGTCGCGACCGAGGCGTTTTCCGCTCCGTTCCCACCTTTGCCGCCATTCCTGCGCAACCCGGATGCCGCTGCGGTTGTGATCCAAGATACGGTTCAGGGGAATATTAGCACTTCCGGTACGGTGACTGTCAGAGCCACCAATACCAGCACAGGAAGTGCGACGGCTTCGGGCTTCCACCTCAAGGACGACCTGATCGGAGTTTTCTCAAACTCTGGTTCGATTTCAGTATCCGCAACCTCGCCTGACGACGGCGCCGAAGCTTACGGTGTCTATATTAGTAATGACTTGGACGGCGGATTTTCGAATTCCGGTTCAATCACCGTGACAGCGGATTCAGGCGACAACGACGCAGAGGCCTATGGCCTTTATGTTTCCCAGGACGTCAACGGCGATATCTTCAACAGCGGTAGCGTGCAGACACGCGCTGTAAACGGCACAACAGCGACCGCTGCAGGCTTCTACATCAATGGCGATCTCACCGGAAACTTTGACAACTCGGGTTCAATAAACAGCGTCGCCACCAATATTACAGATGACGAAGCCGAGGCTTACGGCCTGTATGTGGATGGCGACGTCACCGGCAACATCGTCAATTCCGGGACGATTTACGCGCAGGGGGATGGATCCTCTTCTGCGACGGTGGCCGGTTTCTACTTCGATTCAAACTTTGACGGAAACTTCACCAACTCCGGTTCCATTACCGCAATTGCGACGGATCAGACCGAAGAGGCTGAGGCTTATGGGCTTTATGTTGACGGCGACGCGACCGGCGACATTGTCAACTCCGGTACGGTTTTAGCACGAGGTGACGGAGAAACTTCGGCTACTGTTGGCGGTTTCTACCTTGACGGGGCTTTGGACGGAAACTTCACCAATTCAGGTTCGATCACCGCGATTGCCACCGATCAGACCGAAGAGGCTGAGGCTTACGGGCTTTATGTCAACGACGACGTGACCGGCAACATCGTCAATTCAGGAACGATTTTCTCGCGCGCCGATGGGTATTCCGAAGCTACTCTGGGCGGCATCTATCTGGACGGCGATTTCACCGGTAACTTCACCAACTCAGGTTCAGTAACGGTTGTCGGAACGGATCAGACGGAGTCTGTCGAAGCGTTCGGTTTCTACGTCAATGACGACATGACCGGGAATATTGCCAACTCCGGTTCCATATCGGTTAACGCTAATGGCGAAACCGATGCTACCGCGGCCGGTATCTACATCGATGGCGCGCTGGCTGGTGACTTCTCGAACTCGGGTGTGATTACAGCAGTCAGCACCGATGTCACCGACGATGCAGACGCCTATGGTTTTTACGTCAATGATGGCATGACCGGTGACATTACCAACTCCGGAACGATCTCGGTTCGCTCCGATGAAGCCTCCGAGGCATATAATGGAGGCATCTTCATCCGAGACGGTTACGACGGCGCATTGTCCAACTCGGGCGTAATCGATGCGGTGAGTGTCTCGATCAGCGAAGACGCAACAGCCCGTGGGGTTTACATCCGTGGGGATACCACAGGCAGTGTGTCCAACAGCGGCAGCATCTCTGTCAGCGCCAATGGTGTCGAGAGAGCGCGCGCGCAGGCCATCCTGTTGTATGACGATGTGACAGCTTCAGTGACCAACACCGGTAACATCAGCGCCACGGTAGAGCTTACAAATCCGACCAGCAGCGCAGCTGCCATCGCTGCGGGCATCTATATCGAGACTATGCAAGGCGGCCTTTCCAACAGCGGCACGATTACCGCAACGGCGTTGGGCGACGGGGCGGATGCCTTTGGTCTTTACCTCGAAGACATGCAGGGAACCCTTGCCAGCAGCGGTGAGATATCTGCAACGGCCTCTGGTGCAGATGGGGATGCGCTTGGGATCTACATCGAGAACTTCGATGGGGTGATAACAGACATCGGAACGGTTTCGGCTTTGTCTGAAAATGGCGACGCATATGCGATCTATCTGGAGGGCGGTACCGGTACGCTGAACGTCGATACCGAGGATCGGGTGACCGGTACCATCCGGGTTGCGGCTCATGACGTTAACCTCGACGCGCGCGGCGGCAGCAATGTGTTCTTCTTCGAAGACGCTGCCACGGACAGCGGAACCTTTACGACGACCGTGTCCGATGACAGGTCGGCCTGGTACGTTGAAGGCGAAGGCGGATCAAACCCGGTCTATGCAAGCGTCGACTCCGCGGATGTTTTCACATCGGGTGATGTCATCGCAACATACGGTGGGGTGGTTGGCAATGCCGGGCAAGCGTTGGGTTACAGTGCTCCGGCTCAGGTATCGCGAGGCCTGCCCTTCGCAGGCGGATCTTTAAATGCGTTCCGCCCTTATGTGATGGTCGACGCACAAGCGAAACGGTTCGAGCAATCTGACACCACGGACACGGATGTAGACATCCTGAACGGCAGTTTCGGTTTCGCAGGGCAGTTGGAAAATGGGACAGCTTTGGCCTTTGGCATTGGCGTGTTCACAGCCGATGGGGACAGCGACACAACTTCGTTCGACACAGATGCTGTTTACCTAAGCTTTGCCGCTGGCCGCCAGTTCGGTGCCTACACGGTAGAAGCAGATATTGGGGTTGGTTTCTTGTCGAATGACAAAACAAGGGAAATTAACGGCAGCCCTGACGCAAATGGAGACTACGACTCCACTCTCTATACGGTGAACCTAGGTATCGAACGTTCATTCGACTTGCAAAACCAGTTCGATCTCCTGGGCTTTGGCAACGTTCGCTACACTCGGCAAGAAGACGATGGCTATACTGAAACCGGCTCACTCGCAAATGCAACGATAGGCGACGCGACAACTGAGGTGATCGAAGCCAAATTGGGCGTCGAGGCCAAAAAAGCCGTGACCAAAGGCGGAGCCATAATCGGTCAACTCAGCGGTGTGGTACGTCGCGATCTGGGCGATTCATCTGCTAATGTTACCGTGTTTTCAAGCAGCAACACGCTTGTATTCCCCAGTACCGACTTCACCGGAGGCAGTGTCCTGGTCGGCTATGAACATGACTTTGCATCCGGCCTGAAACTGGAAGTAAACGCGGAACAGGAGATTGGTGACGACGCTCAGGGACCGTTTGTAAAAGCCGGTATCAAGTGGTCGTTTTGACCCCTTGCAAACAATGGAAGGCAGCCATCCGGCTGCCTTCTCAAACCTGCATCAATCTCCGGCAAGTCCCATGTTTAAATAGGAACGTCAGAAAGTCGATCTGATTGGTGTCTCGACGACTTGGGAAAAGGACGATGTTCAAAGACTTGGTCACCGTGACTTTGCCGATTCAGTCCCCATTGCGGACATTCCCAATGTGCATGGTGCCTCAGATCTTTCATAGTCAACTCAGCCCAACAACGTTGTCATTATCGCTCGTGTCCCAAGGGCTAGCCGAGGAAGAAGTCCCCAACTTCGCCACCTGCACATTGGTTCAATAGCCAATCCTGAATGCCCCCGCGTCATAGCGATCTCGGTCCTAGCCGGACTCAAACGCGCGTAAGGCGTAAGTTTCAGATTCAATTAACGAATTAGTCTAAGCAAATAGCGGACGTTCTTTGTTCGCGCGCAAGGAACATTGCCTGGGATCAAGGCGTAGCTTAGGACATTGGCAAGCAGTTGAACCGTTTGTGCGATTGCTCGCGGCAATTGGCGCGGCGCAGAAAACAACTTGGGCTGATTTTCAAAGACGTAGGTGTCAGCAGTCTGACTCAAACGTGACGGAAGGCTTTGGTTTACGTCCCGCTGGAGCAAAAAAAACCCAGCCGGTGGAAACCGGCTGGGGCGTTTGCAAAAACAGTCAGAGATCAGAGACCCCAGTCCTGCGATTGCTGTACGGTCAGCTCGTTGACCTGCTGCATGATGTCATATTCGCTGTGCACATTTTGGACAGTGACAATCCCTTGGCCATTGGCACTGATATGGCAGTTGCCGTTTGAGAAGTTGAACTGCAACTGATCCAGCGAAGACAAACCCAAGCCTTCCAGATCAAAGACGATCGCGTCGTCCGCTTCAAAGTCTCTGATGCGAGGCGTGGCATTTGGCGAACCCGGGCCGGTGAATACAAAGGTATCGCTGCCTTCGCCACCTGTCAGACTCACCAGACCGGCTTTCGTTGACTGGTCGGCGTCCAGGATGATCACGTCATCACCAGCACCGCCATCGGCGTTGGCAATCAATGCACCCTTGCGGATCATGATGATGTCGTCGCCATCGCCGCCGTTCAGGTTAGCAGCCTGATTATGTGCTCCGCCAATGATATAGTCGTCACCGCCCCCACCATTCAGGGTCACCATACCGCTGCCGTCGTCACCGACCATATAGTCCCAGCTATAGGTCCCATCGACGTTTGGAACAGTGTCATCAACTTGGACATCGATCCGGTTGCCATATTTCTCGAACCACGCAAGCGTGTTCGAACCAAACGCAGGTTCGTAGACAATTTCATTGCCCTGAAGGCTGCGCAAATCGACGTAGGACGGATCAAATCCGTTCCCGTCATCGTCATAACGCACGATGTCTTCACCGGTCGTTTTGCTGAACAGCACGATCTGACCGTTTTCGATGCGGTGATCCAGATCGAACCAGCCGCTCATCCCATAGGCATCCATGTCGATCTCGATACGGTCGCCTTCGTTGGCGTCGAAATCGGTGATCGTGTTTTCGCCACCGTTCAGAACGAAGGTGTCTTTACCCTGGCCGCCGGTCAAAGTGTCTTTACCCTTGCCCGAAACCAAAGTGTCGTTGCCTTCTCCGCCATCCAGGATGTCGTTTCCATCCATCCCGTTCAGGACGTTGTCGCCGCTATCGCCGATCAGATGGTCATCGAACTGGCTGCCAATGACGTTTTCCACCTCGTAGACATAGTCGCGCCACTTGTCGCTTGTTTTACCGTCATATTCGACACCGTTCACCTCAAAGTAGCTTTTGCCGTCTTCTTTGCGCATGTCCACGGTGACACCGCTGCTGGCATCCAGATACGCGATAGTATCGTCGCCGCCGCCGCCGTATATGTGGTTAAAGCCGGATCCGGCGATGAAAAGGTCGTCACCGCCAAAGCCCCAAAAGCTGTCATCGCCGGCTTTGCTTTCCTCACCGTCTTGGCCGAACCGGTTGTATCCCATCAGGATGTCGCCGTAATCCGTACCAAAGAGGTAGTCAGCGTTGGCTTTCCCATAGATCTCGGTTCCGCCATAAGCGCCCAGCATCAGGAACTTACCGCTGCCCAAACCGTCAAGCGACCCGTTTGGCAAATCAAACGACTGGCCCGACTGCATGTCGACACCGTCTTTGTCGATGAAAAGCGCGGTTTCGACGACCTGCTTTGCCCAAGCCTGACGGATGGAGAGATCATCCCAGTTCAAGCTTGAAGGGAAAGAGCTTTTCAGTTGGTCCCAGTAGATGACAGCGATCAGCTTGGGTGTGTCTGTCGATTCATCGTAGATCCGGAACGCCTGCTCCTTTGGCAGACCTTCATGCTTGAAGGTGATGTCGTCGAAGTTGTGCTCGGTCAATGGAACGATGATCGTATCCTGTGTCGGATCGAAATCACGCACATGCGTGGCATTGCCATCTTGGAACTCGCCACCGGCTTGACCGCCCATATTTGAAAGCGCTTCTCCCAATCCGAAGAACATACTCACCAAGCCGCCCATCGGTCCGGGCAAGATGGCACCAGCGGCCGCACCCATGCCTGTCCACAATCCGTCGGCCATGTAATCCGTAAAGTCTTTGCCGTCGTTTGTAGGGGCATTGGCATCGCCAAGCACGAAGGTGTCGAAGCCGGAGCCGCCCCACAACTGGTCATGACCGGCCTGGCCATCCCTATTGCCGGAATACAGCCAGTCATTATCGGCACCACCATACAGCGTATCTACGCCGGTTCCACCCAACAGAATGTCGTTGCCGGTGCCGCCATAGATTGTGTCGTCATCATCACCGCCATCGATATAGTCATTACCTGACCCACCGCTCAATATGTCGTTTCCAGCGCGGCCATAGATCGTGTCATCTCCACCCATGCCAAAGATTTTGTCGTCGTGCTTGTATGCGCCGTTGCGATGCGTGTCCGCGCCGTAGATCACATTGTCTTTGTCATTCCCGATCACCCCGGCTTCGACCCGATAGACGATGTCTTTTTTGCCGCCTTTCTTGTGGTCGAAGTGGTGCCAGATGTTATTGGTGAAGTTCGTCTCGTTCTCACCCAACCATTTAACGCCGCCGGCGATGACCTTTTCGGTCACGTCGATCCGGCTCCAGTTGTGGGGATATTCTTGCCAATTCAAGGACCAATACTCATGATCATAGCCGTGGAAGTGCATCTGATCGGGCGTCATCCCAATCTCGGTATCAATTTCATTGACCATGCGCGGCGGCAGAACGTCATCGGACGAGTCCGCCACGACCTTGGGCAAGGCTGATGCCTCGGGGCCAGCAAGCGAAACCTGCCCGGAAGACTCCAGCGGTTCACCGCTCGTCTTCACCGAGAGAAGCTCCTCGCTTTGTTCTTCGATGATATCATCTGTTTTGACCACACCCTTCGTAAAAGGCTGGTGGTTGGTTTTGTTTGCATGTTTCATCTTCTTTCTCCTCACTATTCTGGATGCTTGGCACACGGAAATCGGGCCAATTCTCATCGCAGATCATAAGGAAGATGTGGTCGTTCGCGGGTGCGATCTCAACGCGGAAATGACGCGTAAACTGTTACAAAGTATGACAAAAAAGAAATCACTACGGCTTGAAATGCACTATCCGGCTGGTGCCGTTTCGGGCTCCAGCCGGTGGAATACTTGGCTTTCCTTTTGGTTGCCCGAGCGCCTGTTTCCATAGAAACTAAAGCGCTCGGAGTTTGGTTTTGCAGCGATAGAGGATCGCTACTTTCTCGCTGCATTCAAACGACCAGATCAACAAAGAAGCTGTCGGTCGGAACGATTTCGCACAGCGGCGGAGGTGTCGTTGCCGACAGTTCCATTTCATCCTGCGGAACCTCTGTACCGCATCTCGGATCAGGCATGATCGGGGACACAGCGGTCAGGTCTTCAGCTTCGCCAGCAGGAACTGCGCCATACGGCAGCGGAGCCACCGCGATCAGGTCTTCGCCTGCACCAGCAGGAACCGCACCATAGGGCAGCGGTGCGACTGCAATCAGGTCCTCACCGTCCTGAGGCACCTCAGTGCCGCAGCGGGGATCAGGCATGATCGGGGCGACTGCCGTCAGGTCTTCGCCTTCACCGGCAGGCACCGCGCCATATGGCAGAGGGGTCACAGCGACCAGCTCTTCGATGGGATCGGCAACCAGCGGATCAGCTGGCAGCGGGGTTACTGCGGTCAGATCCTCACCATCCTGGGGCACCGGGGTGCCGCAACGTGGATCAGGCATGATCGGGGTCACAGCGATGACGTCATCGGCTGCAATTTCGAAGGTTGTATGTGTCTTGGTAGTCATTGGTATTCTCCTCATTAAAGTTGGTACTTGGCACCCAAAAATCAGTTGGAAACGTCCTCCTCGGGTATACAAACAAGGTGGTGGTCCCACCCGTTTCTTTCAACGCGAATTCACGGCGTAAATTGTTACAAAGTATGACAAAAATCTCTGAGGAAGCGGTGATTTTTCTGCTCTGAAGCCTCGGTAGCCCCCGCCAAATTCGCTGATGTATTTCGCTAAAATGTCCGGCACAAAAGAGTGCCTTCGGAGATACGCAAATTGAAAAAACCAGCGCCAATTCTGACGCTGGTCTCGTTGTGCTGTCACGTCTTGAAACGTGTAAGCAAGTTGTGACTTCGGGCCGCAGATCAAACCTCCCGGAAAGTTGTCCGGATCTGTTTGCTGAGCGGATCGACAAGGTACTGGAACAGTGTCCGCTCGCCAGTCTCGATATACACTTCTGCGGGCATGCCGGGCAGCAAACTCAGCTGAAGATCAGACAGAGTTTCCACCGCGCCTTCGTCCAAGGCCACACGTGCTTCGTAGAATGACATTCCAGTCACTGGATCCGTTTTCAGATCGGCCGAGACAAACTGGACATTGCCATCAAACCTCGGGGCGATGTGTTGGTCGAACGCTGAGATCACGACCGTAGCGGCCTGACCAACCGAAACATTGTTGATATCCTGCGGCATGACACTTGCCGTGACCACGAGCCCGTCGTTTTCCGGCACGATCTGCATCAGGGTCTCGCCCGGCGCAACAACGCCCCCTACGGTATGCACACCCAGTTCATGGATGACACCATCTGCCGGTGCCCGGATTTCAACGCGCGCCAGTTGCAGTTCGGCGGCGGCCCGGCGTTCCTTCAGACCATCAAGCTCAACCTCGAGCGCAGAAATCTCGTGCATCACCTGCTCGCGAAAGGTTTTTTCCAGCTGAAGAATGTTGATCCTGGTTTCGCTGATACGCCCACGCGCAACTGCAATCCTTGAGGTCAACCCACCGCTGTTTCCCAACAAACCACTGCGTTGGCGTTTCAGCGATGTAATCCGGTTCGCTGGTGTCAGGCCCTTCTCAAAGAGTTGGGTCAGCCCCTCTAGTTCGCTATCAATCAGGTCGATCTCTTCAAGGGAGGCCTCATATTGTGCCTCAAGACCCGCGATTTCCTGTTCTGTCTGGGTGATCCGTTCTTCGAATGCTGCAACTTCAACCTCCCGGGACAGACGGCGGGCGTCCATGACGGCACGCTGGGTCTCCAGAGCGCGCTGTACTTTCGGATCATCCGTACGCACGGCGAGTTCTTCAGACAGTTCGATCTCGTTCAAACCGTCGCGTTCGGAAATCAGACGCGACAACTGGGCTTCAACCGCGATCAGACGGTCATCGACGAGCACCTGACTGCCTAACAAGAGCTTGTCGTCGAGCGTCAGAACGACATCACCGGCGGCGACCCGATCTCCGTTGCTGACATGGATTCCACCAACAATGCCGCCATCGGGATGTTGAACGGCTCGCAGGTCCGAGGAGACTACGACGTTTCCGCCGGTCACCACTGCGCCAGACATGCGGGCTGTTGCGGCCCAGCCGCCAAAGCCGATCGCCAGTGCCGCAATTGCGGCAAGGCCAAAGCCGATGGACTTCCACGACCGGTCAACGAAAGCTTCGGTTTGGGTGTTGGGTTTTGTATCGGTATTCATAACTTCCTCCATTTAATTGGCTGCAGTGCAGGGCTGGATTAGCTCGCAGCAGCGACAGGGGTTTCGTTAGTTGTGTGTTGTGTCGGTTGAGTCTGGCTTTTTGCCACCTGAGCCGGTTGCTGCTCGGCAGGACGGGCCTGTGCGGCAGCGGCCTGATTGCGTTGACGCAGACGCTCCATCACTTCGGCGCTGGGGCCAAAATCACTGGCGCGGCCGTCGTCCATAATCAGGACTTTGTCGACAGACCCGAGCACGCTGGCCCGATGTGCGATGACGATCACAATCGCACCGCGCGCTTTGGCAGCCCGGATCGCATGATTCAGGGCAGCTTCGCCCTGGGCATCCAGGTTTGAATTGGGTTCATCCAGAACCACCAGGAACGGATTGCCATAAAGTGCGCGGGCCAGTGCAATGCGCTGACGCTGACCACCGGACAGGGCGGCACCACGCTCACCTACCGCTGTTGCGTAGCCGTCTTTAAAGCTTGCGATCAGTTCGTGCACACCGGCGGCTTTCGCGGCGGCGACGACCATCTCATCTTTTGCTTCCGGATCGAAGCGCGCGATGTTCTGGGCAATCGTGCCGTCAAACAGCTCAACATCTTGCGGCAGAAAGCCGATCTGCGGGCCGAGCTCTTCGGGCAGGTACTGATCAATCGGCACGCCGTCGAGGCTGATGCTCCCTTTCGCTGCAGACCACGCGCCAACCAATGTGCGGGCCAGGGTCGATTTACCACTGCCGGTCGAACCGATCACAGCAAGTGCTTCTCCGGCCTTCATGTCGAAACCGACGCCTTTGAGAACAGCCGATGTCACCATAGGCGGCGCGGCAATCAGACCATTCACGGTCAGAGATTTCTCGGCGCTGGGCAGCGAAATTCTGGCATCGTCTTTTTCGCTGGACAGAGTGTCCTTCAACTGTGCCCAGGCCTGACGCGCGGCCACCAGACTGCGCCAGCTTCCGACAAGCGTTTCAATCGGCTGCAAGCCACGAGACATGATGACAGAAGCTGCAACAATCGAACCTGCCGAGATTTGCCCGTGGATGGCCAAATAGGCCGCAACAGCAAGAACACCGGACTGAAGGGCCAGACGGAACACCTTGGTGAAACTGCCCGAGACACCAACCGTGTTGGCGGCCTTGGCACTTGCGCCCAGATGAAGGTCATTAATGTCCTGCCATGACTTACCAAGATTGGCCTGCATTCCCATGGCGCGAACCATCTCGGAATTGCGGCGGCTTGCTTCGGCCAAACGGCTGCGTTTGCCAGCATGTTGCGCCTGAACACAGGCCGCAGCCCGCACCTTGATGTCGGTCACGACGGCGATCACCAGCAAGGCGATAGCGCCAATAACGCCAACCAGGCCGAGCCAGAAGTGCATCGCAAAAACCAGACCCAGGTAGACCGGGATCCAGGGCAAATCAAACAGCGCCCCAGCACCCTGACCAGACAGGAAGCCACGGATTTTTTCGACATCCTGAATGGCGGCAGCAGGATTTCCGGATGTGCGATGAAGCGAAGGTTCAGCCAGCGAACAGTTGAATGCTGTTTTTGACAGCCTTTGTTCGAAACGATGACCCATGGCGACAAGTACGCGGGTGCGCGCGCCGTCAATCAGGGCCATGAAAAGGTACAGACCGGCGACAAGCGTGCTGAGGGCCACGAGCGTATTCACGCTCTGGCTGGACATCACGCGGTCATAGATCTGCAGCATGAAAATCGGGCCGGTCAGCATCAGCAGGTTAACGGCACCGCTGAACACGCCGGTGGCAATCAGATTTCCTCGCAAAGCGCGGCGAGCGCCTGCGAGTTGCGGGTGAACGGACGAATGCGAATTCATAACGGGCCTCCAAAAAGTGTGTCTGTGGGAAATACGTGGGAGCCCGCACCGAACGCCCCAAGGTTTTGTCACACTTTGATTCAATTGGCTTTTCTGCCCTCAGCGGGACGGAATGGATTAACCGCACACTCAGTGATGTTCTGGACCCGGGCCAAAACCTTTCGCATCAGCTGCTGCACCACAGATGCAATTTCCGCTTGGGAAAGCAGCAGAAATTGAACTAGCGTCCAAACTAAGGGGATGGGACAAGGAGCCTTCGCGCGATGCGCTGGAATGATCTGACACTTCGAACACAGGTTATGAGCATCGTTCTTATCAGCTGGGCGATTGTCGGCGTGTTTTCGGTTGTCACCGACGTGGTCCAAATCCGCAGTTCACGCGCTGAAGAGATCCGAAATCGGGGCGATGCCTTTCTTGCTCAGGTGGTTTCAACCCTGGCCCGCGTACCGCCCGACGACCGCGTCGAAGCAGCGCTTGGTTTCTTTCCTGCGGAATGGAGCGTCAGAGTGGGCACGCAGGATGCAGCAACTGCACTGAAAAATGGCCGCCAACGCCCGAACATGGCGGACTGGCTGGCGGCGCGGCTGGAACACCGAGGGATAGCCGTCGCGGACCTGTCCGTGGCGGAGACGGTCATTGACGCCAGAGAAGATCAGAGCGCGCTGTTGCAACTGTTCAAGAGCCACGCGGGCGAACCCCTTGACGCAAAAAGCGTTGACGCGTTTCTGGTAAGCGTTTTCTCGGTCCGACTTGAGGATGACGAGGATTGGTTGAACTGCTATTTGCTGATGCAAAACAAGAGCATCGCGCCTTTGGTCGTTGTTGGGTCCATCGACAGTCTGGTTGCACTGACTCTGCTCTGTATTCTTGCGTTCCTTATCCAGAAAGTCATGCGTCCGCTGAGCGCTATGGCCGTCAATGCCGAGTTGATTGGTCGAGGTGAAGAGGTCGGCCCGCTGATCGAGACAGGGGCCATCGACATTCGCCATACGATCATCGCGTTCAACCGGATGGAAGCCCGGATTGTTCTGGCGCTCGAATACAAGACCACCTTGCTCCGCAGCCTTGGGCATGACCTGAAAGGACCGATTGCCCGGATGCACGACACCATCGAGAAACTGGAGCCGACGGCCCCAAAAGAGCAGCTTCTTAATCGGTTGAATACCCTCAGTGAAATTGTGAACTCTGTCACTGACCTCAATCGCGAAACGCACCACGACGGAGATCTTGTGCGATTGGATCTGCGCTCATTGATCGAAGCTCTGGTGGAAGAGCAGGTTGATGCCGGCCGCGACGTGACCTACACCATCGAGCAATCTGCCATAGTGAATGGGCGTCACAATGCGCTCACCCGTGTTCTGAGAAATCTACTGGAGAACGCGGTCAAATATGGCGGTCGTACAAATGTTACTCTGACCAGAGTAGACGACATGGCCGCCATTCGCATCGACGATGAAGGGCCAGGGATCCCAGTCGAGCAGTTAGAGACTGCGTTCGAGCCATTCCAAAGGCTTGGCGCTGAGGGACCCGGCAGTGGGCTTGGACTGGCGATTGTCAGAACCATTGTTGTTGATCAGGGCGGCACGGTATCCTTGGAAAACCGCCCTGGCGGGGGCCTGAGGGCGAGCGTCTTCCTGCCAATTGACAAACACAATTAGCCAGGTCGAAATATGTAACCTTGCCCCCAGACAGTGCGGATATGTTCGGGGTTGGCTGGATCGCTTTCGATCTTGGACCGCAATCGTTTGATCAAAGCATCAACGCTGCGATCGCCCGCGCCCCCGTGCTGCCTTGTGCGCGCGACCGCCAGAAGGTCTTCGCGTGTGCAAAGAACATCTGAGTTCTCGACGAAAAAGCGCATGACGCGCGCTTCACTCGAAGTCAGGGTGATCACGCGCCCATCGTCGTGTTTGAGGTGTCGCTCATTCTCCACCAATTCCCAGGGGCCAAACCGAGTTAGACGTTTTTGAGTTTTCTGGCCCGTTTGCCGACGTCTCATAAGTGCCCGAATACGCGCCAAAAGTTCAAGGTCATTAAAAGGTTTGATAATGTAGTCGTCTGCGCCCAGTTCCAGTAACGAAATGCGTTCGGCATCGTCGTCAACCGAACTGATCATGATGATCCCGGCATCAAGACGCGAGGCTATCTCTCGGCACAGCACCTTCCCGCTTGTTCCGGGCATGACGAGATCCAACAGAAAAAGATCAAAATCCTCGGTTTCTATCTTTTCCCGGGCCGCCGGAACATTTGGAACGTGATCAATCTGGTAGCCTTTGTGTCGCAGGAAAACACAAACGTTTTCGGCAAATTCCACATCGTCGTCACAGATTAATATCCGTTCATCGATAGCGCTGGACCCACCCGCGGCCTCGTTCATTCTTTACGCTCCTAAAGAGAAGTTTCTGCTGAGATAACAGCATCGGGCATCGCACAGTGTCAACGACGCAGCCAACGAGCGTTGCAAGGGCTTCTGTAGCTTCGGTGTCGGTTTGACCTGACAAGTGGCTTCCGGAGCCGTAGTATTTTGTCATTTGGCAACCGGTATCGCATTGAGGGCCAGCACATGACTGATCAGCAGGTTCAATCGGGAAAATCGACCGAGGGCATGGTCGACTACAACGAAAACTCTTCTGCGCAACTGCTGTTGGTTCGTCTGTTGAGGCCGCTTGTTCACGATTTGGTTTCCTCAATGGACGAGCCTAGCGACGAGTTCAAAATCGTGGACTATGGCTGCGGGCCGGGTGTCAACTCCATCGAAATGGTCAAGCCCGCCATAGAGGCGTGTTTGGAGAAGTTCGACAACTCACCAATCGTCGTATGCCATTCCGATCAGGTCGCCAACGACTGGAACACTTTGTTTGAACTGGTCGAAGGTCCCTCTGGTTATGCACAAATCTCCAAGAATATCCGTACCGAAGCAGAAATCGGATCCTTTTACGATCGGGTGGCGTCCCCTGCTTCTGTGTCGATCGGAACATGTATTTTTGCAAGCCATTGGCTGAGCCAGGGCATTCAATTGAACTCGCCAGGGACCGTCTGGTTCGCGGATCTTCAACGCGATGCACGGCAAATTGTCGACGGGATCGCACAGAAAGACTGGACTCACTTTTTGCTCCAGCGGGCTCAAGAATTGCGTTCAGGAGGATACCTTGTGGTCGGAACGCTTGGTTCTGTTCCCGATCCTTCCGAGAAGAACGGCATTGCCGCATCAGGGCGCGGTATTTATCGCGCGATTCAGGTTGTGGCCAAGACAATGGCAGACGACGGCCACATTAACCCCGAAAGCCTCGATTCATTTTTGTTCTCACTTTGGTTCATGACTGAAGCGGAGGCGAAATATGCTCTTGAGCAAAACGCCGACCTGAGAGACGCCTTCGAAATATGCCAAATCAGTGTGAAACCTGCCCCAATCAAAGCTGACGATATTTTCAAGGAGTATATCGACGATGCTGAAACATATGCCGAGAAGTATGTTGGATACACTCGGGCCTTTGCTGACTCTACTTTGAGAACGCAGCTATTTGGTCTCAACTGCAACAGCGCTGAAATGCTCGACCAGCTTATGACCGAGTTTTACAGCCGTCTTGCTCAGCTCTATGAGGCTGAGACGAGCAAGTATGCATGCGAAGTTTGGCATCTTGTTGTAGTTCTCCGCAGAAAGTAAAAAAGACGAACGGCGTACCACAAGCATCAGTTTAGTTTTTCGGTGTAAGCCTTCTCCAGCGGCGCTCAGCCTTTTGGTGGGACACGACCAAGTGCGTCTGTTCGCGCGTGTATAGGGTGCTTTCCTACAGTTCTCAGAAGCGCACATTTAAAAAGCGCCCGCTTATACTGAAAGGCTGCGAAACGTATCTAAGAGCCGATTGCACATCCAGAATGGCGTTAAGGTGGCAAGGTCAATAGCTTGACCTGGCCACCTTTGATTCAGGAACCTAGTCCGGTTGCATTGCGTTTTAAGGGCGCCCGATTGGTGGTTTGTTCGGGTTATCTTGCCATTGCTTGAACTTGAGGACGCCGCCAGCAGCTTCCGCAATCGCATTGAGGTACTGACTTCCTGACATGTCTTGAACCTTCTGTTCAGCGTCCTGTTTGATGGTTCCATCAGTATCACCAACATGTTTGTTGGGCTCGGCAAGACCGGTGTTTTGAATTGTGGGCGCGGACTGGAAATGCGCCTCGCCGTCCAGGTAGAAGTCACCGCTGGCTTTCTGTGATTGAAGCCGTTTCCCACTTGCATCGACGGTCCCGGCACCCGCATCCTGCATGGTCTCAATCGGAGAAGGCGTTGCGGCATGATTGACGGGCGGAACGACCTTGGAACTGCCCACATCTTGCGTCACGTCCAATGGAGAGAGGTTGGCAATAAGGTTAACAATTTTTCCGGTAACAGTTGTTGTCATATCCGTTGCTTCATGCGCCGTGCTGCGCGCTGTTTCCGAGTGGCTGATTTTGGCGCCGTGATGAGCGGCTGCAGCATAGTGACCCGGCCTTGCCAAGGCAGATCCCGCTGTCAGGGCAATCATCAGTGCCGGTGCAATGGCGCGTTTTGTGAGTGTGCTGAAGCGTTCCATTTTTTATCTCCTTGTCCTTCGGTTACATCTCCAATCTAGGAACGCGATGGGCTTAGATATTGTGAGAGGAGCTCAGGTTTTTGGGAATTTCCGTCAAGTCGCCGCAAGCCTGTCTGGTTGCCCCTGTGGCAGCCTGTAAACCTTTGCTTGGCATCTCTTTTGTACCCTGTCTATTTTTGCCCAAAACCAAAAAGCACCCCGATTTTTAAAATAGGCAGTCTTGGGCAACGTATCGGCATGACAGAGAATGACGTGAATACTGAAAGCCAATCCTGGAACGTTCCGGGGTTTGGCGTGCATCACATAGCCAAGCTTTTGGATAATCGTGATTCAGATGTTGTTAAGCTTTTGAGATCGGTCAACCTCCCCGTGGATATTCTCGAGACGCCGCCAAATTTCGTCGATGTTCGCAATGAGCAACGCCTTCTGGACCTTGCGATCAAAGAGACCGGAGATCCCCTGTTTGCGATCTATGCGGGAAAGACGTTCAACCCAAGAAAAACGACACTTCTCAGCTATGTCGTGTTGAACTCTCCGACTGTCGGCGAGGCGATTGAAAAAGCTGTTACCTACGTACGTGTGGCGCGCGGTTTCGCCAAAATGTCATTCTATGAAGAAGAGCGCGGTGTGTTCCTGGAGATAGATTCCGTTGCTCAAGTATTGCGGTCTGCCGGGGCCCACAACGAGTTCCGGGTTTCCGCTTTTTTGACCAGTCTTCAAATTGCAGCTGAAACGCCCTTGCCGGTGCAAGAGATACGGTTTCCGCATGAGATGAGCGAAGAAAAGCGCGCTCTGATCTCGGATGTCTTGTCGGTCGCAGTCAAACAAAACCAGCGCGTTCCGGGAATATTGTTCGAGAAGACAGTGATGGATGTTCCCATCAAGGATACAGACCCAGCGTTGTTGTTGCATCTTGAAACGCATGTGCAAAACCTGATGAAAGACCTGCCGCCAATCATCGGAGAAACCAGTGCGCTGGTGCAGGGCGAGATTACATCGCGGTTGTCTTTTAGCGCGCCCACGCAAGACGAAATCGCGAATACGCTGGGAATGAGCGTCAGTACACTGGGGCGCAAGCTTGCCAAAGAACGCACTAGCTACAAACAACTTCTAAAGGACATTCGCGCAAGGCTGGCAGAACAGTACCTTGATGACCCCAAGCTGAGCCTGTCTGAAATTGCCTTCGCGCTCGGCTATTCCGATCAGGCTGCGTTTACAAATGCCTACAAGAGCTGGACGGGCCAGTCTCCGGGCAGCGTTCGGACAGGTTAGGGTACCTGTCGGCTGAAACGTCTTCTCTGGCACCTATCACGAGAGCTAAGCGCATTTCTTTCGCGGGGTATAGCTCGTCCATGGCCGCAGGTGTGGCCCACTTCTGGGCCGCGAACGACGCCGGTCAGGCGCGCTCAATTGGTTCGAAGGCGGGATCGTGCTTGGTATCTCTATGGCATTTCGCAGGTGACCCAGCCCAGAGACAGAACACTCAATCCGGATGTTGCAGCCGCACTCGCTTAGCGCACATTAGTAGGCGGCAATCGTCGAACTCAACTTAACAGGGTGCCCTTACGTCGAGGAGCCCACCGATCTTAGTCGAAACAACTGGAAATCGACAAACCTGCAGGAAACATCAGACATTCTACAGGTCTTCTACAAGTTTTAAATCCCGACTTTTGGCAAGAGTTGTCCCATTGAAAGCGAAATCAATGGAGACAGACAATGAATACAGCCGCTGCACTTGCCACCGCACCAGATCTGGCTGCGGTTAAATCAAAACAACACGCTACATGGTCGTCAGGTGATTACGCCGCTGTGGGCACGACCTTGCAAATCGTTGGTGAAACCCTTGCTGAAGCGATGGATTTGCGACCCGACGCCCGCGTTCTGGATGTTGCCGCCGGAAATGGCAACGCAACCCTGGCTGCGGCGCGGAGACACTGCAATGTCGTTTCCACAGACTATGTTACCAGTCTGTTGCGCGCCGGTGCCGCCCGCGCCGAGGCCGAGCAATTGACCGTTGCATTTCAAGAAGCTGACGCGGAAGACCTGCCCTTTGAGCGGGCGGCTTTTGATCATGTGACATCTACGTTTGGCGTCATGTTTACAGCCAATCAACAGGCGGCTGCTGATGAAATGCTGCGCGTCTGTCGCAGTGGAGGCACTATCGGTCTTGCCAACTGGACGCCAGAAAGCTTCATAGGCGAAGTGTTTCGAACCATAGGACGGCATGTGCCACCGGTTGCAGGCGTTCGTTCCCCATTGGAATGGGGTACTGAGGCGCGTTTGCAGGAGCTCTTTGGGGCACAGGCCCAAAAGATCGAAATCACGAAACGCCAATTCACCTTCCGTGAACGTTCACCGCAACATTGGGTGGAACGGTGGCGCGAAATTTACGGCCCAATGCACAAAGCCTTTGACGCCGTCGGCGAGCGTGCACCGCAACTCGCAGCAGATCTGATCGCTGTTGCGCGGAATCACTCGACCGATACTCAGGCCATGATTGTTCCGGCTGAATACGCCGAAATCATCATTCACCGAGCATGAAAAGCCGTCAGCCCGGCGGGATTTCGCCGGGCAATTCATTCTCAGGAGACATTCCATGCTAGTGCAGTCAGAACACCAAAGATCACTCCCGCTGTTTGATAAATACGGTGGCATGCGTGCTTTGCACTCGGTGATCATCAATTTTTATGATCGAGTGTTGGACAGCGATATTGTGGGCCCTTTTTTCGACGACGTCGATATGGCCAAATTGATTGATCACCAGATGAAATTCTTCGCGTCGATATTGGGCGGTCCCGCAAAATACACAGATCAACGACTGGTGAGTGCACATCTTCACATGACCATAACACACGCGCAATTCGATGCAGTTGTCGCGCTTTTGAGCGAGACGCTGACCGAAGCGGGCTTTGCTTCAGACGATCTTTCCAAAACACTGTGCGCCGTTGAAGCGCGGCGTTCGCTGATCGTTAGGTAGTTCCATGCAAATCCAAGAAATTAGCGCAAGTCTATTAGGCTCCATAAATGTTGGAATCTGCATCGTTGATGCAGACACCGGCGTTATCGTTTCGCTGAACCAAACGTTTGAGACATGGTTCAGTGACGCGGCACAGTGTCAAGTTTTGAATTTGGATACGTCATTCACATTGAAAGACCTGCCAGACAGAGAGCCGGTGGAGGTTCGTACGAAGGTCAAACATCGGACTTTGGTCGTTGAGCTCAGTGCCCATGAAGCAGAATACGAGGGCAACACGTTGATTGTCATCGAAGGTCAAAACATCTCGCGCTTGCGCGAGACGGAAGCCATGATCGACAGCTATGCGGCTATGGTTGACAAGCGCACACGCGAGTTGGAGCGAGAAAACAGGCGCGTTGAAAAACTGCTTTTGAACATGATGCCAAAATCGGTCTATGAGGAATTCATGACATTCGGATGTGTCACGCCACGGTTGTTCGAGCCGGTGACTGTCATCATGCTGGATTTTGTCGGGTTTACCAAGATGGCCGCAGCGGGCGATCCGAATGTAACTGTTTCCGAACTGAACTCTATTTTCACCGCTTTCGATCAGATTGGTGAGCAGCACGGCAGCGAGAGGATCAAAACCATCGGAGACTGCTATATGGCGGTGACTGGATTGCCGCATTCCACGCCAGATCACGCGCTTTCAGCCGCGCGGGTCGCGGCCAAAATGATGCGCTTTCTGGAGCGGCGCAATCAAACGCACCCGCACACATGGCGCGCTCGCATCGGCATTGCCAGCGGCTCTGTCGTAGGCTCAGTGGTCGGCGTTCAGAAATACGTCTATGATGTCTTTGGTCCTGCGGTGAACATGGCTGCGCGTTTGCAGGCTCAGTCCAACCCCATGGAGATCACGGTATGCGATTCGATGCGCGACGAACTTATCGAAGATTTCAAACTCAGTGAGGCTGAGACAGTCTCTTTGCGTGGATTTGGCGATACGCGAATTGCACGCCTGAAACACTACCAACCAAACAGAAAGGTCGCTTGAGCCGTAGGCGCGGGATCTGAGTTTTAAAAACCTGCCTTGCGAAATGAACTGAGCATGCGATCACGGTATGCCTGATCTTTCACAACACTTGCTGCCACAAGCTTTTCGGCCGTGGCATCCGGCCTCACGCTACGGACTTTTTCCGCCATGGCATGCATCCTGTCGGTCAGATTAAGTTCGGCAGCACAGGCTAAGATCAGTCGCGGTGCCCATGTAGAGCCGGGCGCTTCAATGTAACCTTGTTCAAGCAGAGATAAGGCATCTTCATATTCGCCCAATCCGTATCGGGCGGCGCCAATGCCAAAGTAATAGCTAAACCGCATCGGATCATGCGGGCTAAGACGCAAAGCTCTTTCGTAGTTTGCGACTGCTTCGTTCATGTTCCCAGCAAAGGTTTCCACGGCCCCCAACATGGCCCAAGCCCAAGCCAGACTTGGGTCCAGCGCAAGGGCAGACTCGAGGTGATGGCGCGCTGCAGTATGTTGCCCTGCAGCCACCTCGGCCGTGGCCACGAATGTCAGAACCAATGCATCGCGCGGCGCAAGGTCAAGCGCGCTTTTGCCATGTTCCATCGCCTCTGCAAGCGCAGCCGGTCCGTCAGGGGCCCAGTCGGACATCGCCTGTTGACCCAGACACCACGCAAGCATGGCATGGGACAACGCATGTTCGGCATCTGAAACCAATGCACGTCGCAAATGAACCACGGCTTGCCGATTGTCATCCGCGTCCATACGCATGCAAAGCGGCGTCGCTCGCAGGAGTTCATGATATGCATCCGTCAAGTCAGCTTCAGCCAAGGCGCGTTGCACTTCAACCATCATGATATTCGGGACGAGGCGGCCCAGAATGGCCGCAACCACCAGGTCTTGCGCCTCAAACGGGTTGTCAAGCTGCCCTTCAAAACGATCTGCCCAAACCTCTGCTTGCCGCCCGGCATGCAACAAAGAAGCGTTTAGGCGAAATGCATTCCCCGCAAATCGCAGCTTGAGGCCAAGTACGTACCGAACGCCCAATTCCTCGGCCGCTTGCTTTGCGTCATTCTGCCCAGAATATCGCGCGACATAAATCGTTCCCACCCGACCAATGGCTGCGCTTATATCGTCCTCTAACCCTTCACCAAAGGCCCGTTCAGCATCCGTTGGATGCACCATCGTTGTTGCCATGATGGCAATGGAGGGTTGCGATAAAACCGCTGCAGAGCCGGTCTTGTCATGCGTTTCCTCAACCGTGCCAACAAATTGGAACCCGTGCCCGTGCACAGTTCGGACCAAAGCCTGCCGCGCGCCGTCATCTCCTATGGCCGCTCTGACCGCTTTGACGCGGCTGCTTAGGGCTGCATCCGAAACGATCCTGCCTTTCCAGATAACCGAAAAAATCTCGTCCTTCGACACGACACGGTCACGGTTTTCAATGAGATGCCGAAGCAGCGCGAACACTTGCGGCTCGGTCGCAACTGGAACGTCTTCCCGCGTCAATTGCAGGCGGCTTGCGTCCAGAACGTATTGATCAAATGCATATTTCACAGGGTAATTCTGCGCGAAATCAGTTTTTTCGTAAAGCGTGAACGCAATTCGCGGTACCCGTTTGCCGCTGTTTTCGAGTCCAAGAAAAACGCTTTGTCAGCGGCCAGACCGCAAAATCGTCAAGTCTTCAGAAAATCACCAGAAAACCTCCATGAAAGGGCCAAGCATCGCAACACCCGGCTCGGGCAAACAGAGGTCATCTGAAACAAAAGTGAATTGGAGCCTGACTTATGAAACGCCCTGGCCTGATCCTATATGGCGCTGCTGCCTATGTTCTTTTCAATGTGGCCTTTCTGTACATGATCGGCTTTCTTCTGCAATTGCCCGTTCCGAAGGCGATCAACGATGGGACCTCAACCGCCTGGCCCGTCGCCGTTGTCATCAATGTCGGGCTGATCTTCCTCTTTGGCTTTTTTCACAGCCTCATGGCGCGACAGGCGTTCAAAGTCTGGTGGACGCGGATCATACCTGCGGATGCAGAACGCAGTACCTATGTGTTGCAATCGGCCCTGTTTCTGATCCTGGCGATGTGGCAGTGGCGCCCGCTGCCCGAAACGATCTGGATCGTCGATGGTGCCCTCGCGTGGCTGACCTATGGCATCTTTGCACTGGGAGTCTTTCTGGTTTTGCTTTCAACCTTTCTGATCGACCATTTCGAGCTGTTTGGCCTGCGACAGATTTGGACCGCGAACAGATCGCAACCCATGCCCAAACCTCAATTCAGAACGCCCGGGCTTTACCGTTTCGTGCGTCACCCGATGCAGTTTGGCGTCATTCTGGTCTTGTTCGGCACTCCACACATGACCGTTGGTCACGCGCTCTTTGCCGGGCTGATGACCGTTTACGTGATGATTGGCCTATGGTTCGAAGAAAAATCTCTGGCGCGCGAGTTTGGCGATACGTATCGCGCGTACCAGGCGATGGTTCCCATGCTAATACCGCGCCTGACGCCCTTGCGGTCCGGTGATCTGGAAACGCAACATGGCTGAGCCATCCCGGGCTCTCGGTCGCTCTGTCGAAACACCGGGAGTCCGTTCAACGCCAACTCACCGCAATACAAACGTTGGGGGTGGTACGAACCCGGAACGACTTTCGGCAGCAGGTTCTGAGATAGTTGGGTCACAGACTATGAAGTTGACTTGGTCCAATGAGTAGGACGCCAGGCTCAGGGCTTCTGGCTTCGGGATGTTTGCTGAGATCGCAGGATAGTTGCGTCCAGTAAGTCAGGGATTTTGGCCGTTGCAAATGTTTGCGACAGAACCCCACTTGGAACCAACGCCATACTTGCCATTTAGCTGCAAACGACACGAACCGCACGTTGAAGCCCGGATTTATAATCCTCAGGCCGATCTGTTTTCAATAGCAAACCCTTAGATATTCGACCGAGAGCGAATGCTACTTCGTCCGCTTCCGATGTGTCTTTCGCAAGTCCTGATCGAAGCAAAAACTCTGACAATCCGCCGAAGAAAAGCCCTTCGTAGTCGACCTCTGCATTGGCAGCTGATTCAATAGCTCACCGATCTGGCATCGGTGCGCAAAGCGGCAGAAGAGCTGCGCGGCCGTGTGACCAAGATCGACGGGCTGATCAATAACGCCGGCATCATGATGACCCCGCAGGAAAAGACCGTCGATGGCTTTGACCTTCAGATGGGTGCGAACCACCTGGGTCACTTTTTGTGGACCGGCTTACTGCTGGATCTGGTCGAAGCTGCCGAAGGCCGTGTCGTTGTGCTGTCGAGTATCGTACACAAACAAACGCCACTCGATCTTGATGACTTCATGACCGACAAAAATTATACTTCAGTCAAAGCCTATGCCCAATCGAAACTGGCCAATCTGATGTTTGCCTTTGAGCTTGACCGTCGCCTTCAAGCCGCAGGTAGCAAGGCGATCTGCGTTGCCGCACATCCTGGATACACCGACACAAACCTGCAAAGCACTGGTCCCACCGGATTTATGAAAGGCTTGTTGGCCGTGATGAACAAGTTGGTCGCGCAGCGTCCGGAAGCGGGCGCCTACCCGACCGTTCTGGCTGCTGTCAGAAACGAAGCCAAACGCGGCGCATACTATGGCCCGACGAAAATGGGAGACACGCGTGGCCCCGTCAGCGATGCCAAGGTCAATGAACATGCCCTGGACCGCGAGAAACAGCGGAAGCTTTGGGCCAAAAGCGAGCAGCTCGTAGACGTGCAATAACATCTGCCTGCCGTCGCAAACGCCGCATAAGCACGCTCGGAGCGTTATCGGGTGACCGGGTGGCCACCCGATAGCGAAAACTATTCGACGGAAACAGACTGCGAAATCTGAGTGCTCGCCAATCTCAGTTCAATGTTCGCGACAAAGCCTGGGCCGCTATATTGGCGTATCGAGGCTTCAGGTCACTTGGCTGCAGCTTCGAGTCTGTGCATCGCCAAAACAGGCCCTTTGTCCTTAACGCACAGCGTGCAGTCCCAAGGGATAGGCTCATGGGGTTAAACAATTACCTTCTGTTTGCTACTTTTTTTGCCATGCTTACCTCCAGCCAATATGCGTTTCGCAAGATGACGTCTGCAGATTTTGCGATGATCTCGGCATGGCAATCGCATCCGCATGTTCGCGAATGGTGGGATTCCGATGAACCTGGCACGAACAGAGAGCTGGAAGACGGGCGGGTCGAAAGATGGATCGTATCATTTTCGGAACGCCCATTTGCATATATTCAGGATTACACTGTTCACGGTTGGAAGGATCACCACTTCTTCTCTCTTCCGCCGGGATCTCGGGGAATTGACCAGTTCATTGGTGAACCGGATATGGTCGGGCGAGGGCACGGCCCGGCTTTTATCTCAGAGCATCTCAAAAAGGTATTTGCTGCCGGAGCTCCGGTTGTCGCAACAGATCCGCACCCGGATAATGCGCGTGCTATCGCGGCATATAAGAAGGCGGGATTCTCAGCCTTTGGCGCGGCGCGGCAAACGCCTTGGGGGCTGATACTACCGATGAAGATCAGTCGTTAGACAATCTGGCCGCGCCAGACTGTCCGTCTGGCGCAAGCTATTCGAACCTTAAACGACTCCGTGTTCCGAGACTTGCAGGGGATGCGCTTCCGCCCAATCAGAAAGAAAGGCGGACATCTCGGGTACGGTTGCGAATTTCGAGGCCTTTCGTGGAAGCGCCACACCGTTCTCCAGCGCCAAGCGCGCGCATTCGATGTGATGGCGATGCGCTTTTTGCGGACAGTTTTCAGAGCCGTGAATGATCGTTGAAAGCAGGGTCCCTCCGTAGGCATTTGTGTGGTCCAGGTCCGGGTTCTGGTCCAAAAAATACGACATGACATCTCGCATTCCTTCCCACCCGGCAAGGTGCAGGGGCGGCATCCCCATCTCGTCCGGCAGATTTGGGTCAAAGCCAATTTCAACAAGGCGCTGCATGTGGGGCAGGGTTCCTTCGCGCCAGACAAGGCGGCAGAGAAGAAATTTCATCTCTTGCGACAGGGCATTCATGTCGATCTGGTCGTCCTCCGTTGTCGTTCCGTCCGCTGCCCGCACGAGTTGCTCTTCAGTCATCGTCAACTGTGTGGATGCCCCCGATTTTTCTAGGACTGTGGCTACATCCCGGTTTCCGAAGATGCGGGCAAACGCATAGGGAGAATGGCCGCGGCTAACAATATTTGGGTTCGCGCCATGGTCCAGCAACAGCTGAGCGATTTCACCCGAAGCCAGACGCCGAGCCGCCTGATGCAAGGCTGGGATCACCAAGGAAGGTTCACCCGACGGATGTGGATTGATCCCTTCATCGGGATCAGCACCGTGCTCCAGCAACAGCCGAACAGCATCGATGCTGTTGAAGTCAATCGCTCTGGGCAGTGCGTTTGTACCCTTTGGGATTGCCCCATGTTCTAGCAACAAACGAAGACCTTCGGTGTGGCCGAGCTCGGTGGAATGGTAAAGGGATTCATTGTCGTTTGGATTTGCACCATGCTCCAACAGCCACCTGGCCAAAGGCATGTTGTCTGCGTGGCCGATGGCGCCGTAGAGCGCGGACAAGCGATGATCTGTCTCTGGGTCGAATGCAAAACTGTCGTTCACATCTGCCCCATGTTCAACCAGTAATTCCGCCATGGCGCGCATCTCGGCTTCTTTCTCAGCCTCTGCCTTGATGTGTTTCGAAAACGCCAGATGGCACATAGGTCGCCTCGGAGGGTATTCGCGCGTCGCTGCATCGGTATCTTGCGCCAGAATCCTGCGCATCGCAGCCACATCATATAGAGCGACGAGAAGAGGCACCTGACCGTCCGCGAGGTCTGGCTCATCCGCAAGCAGATGTGCGACCGTCTCGTGTGAACCATTGTAAAGCGCCCAACGCAGCCGTCCTTGTTTCTGCGCGCGATCCATACCTTGTGTCTCAACGGCAAGTTTTAAAGCTGGCCACGAAGCGTATCCAGTCTCGCGCGCGATGACGTGCAGACAATCCGCATGTTTGTAGACCCCGTTTGCAGGCGTTGCGACAATGCCGTGGACGCGCAACATGGCGCCTTTGTCGCTTTCGGTCAGAGCTTTGCCCAAAGCTTTGGCATCACGGCGCAGTTGATCGAGTGATTTGGTCATCGGTCTTCCCTCCACTGCCCGACGATCCGCTAATCCGGGCTGAGAAACCGATGTGGTTTTCACACATTCTGTGCGAGGTGCCGATGACAGCTTTCCGCGGACCAGGGGGCCACCTCGAAACGGCCTGTGGCCACAATAGCTTTTGAAGTAGTGTCTCGCAAGCGGGATGCGATAAGCTAAGCACCCTGGCAGCTATAGTGCAGCGAATGGCAGCAAGGTGGCTTGCGAATGTATAAATTCGGTTAACTAGTAGATGTCGGCATTGGGCTGGCGTGCTTCAACCTCGTTTTGTGGAGTTCCTAACGACGAGCCGTGCTTCGAGTCTTTCGGGTTTAGGGACTTGTTGGGTTGTAATCCAACGGGCCAGCGCGTCTGCGGCGCGTTCTCCCATTTGAGAAACGGGCAAATGAACGCTTGTAAGTGGCGGAACTGACACAGCCGAGGTTGGAAGATCATCAACGCCCACCATGGAAATTTGGTCCGGGACAGCAATCTTTTGGGCCTGAAGACCCAGCAAAACTCCCAGTGCAACAACGTCAGATAGGCATAGAACTGCGTCCGGTTTTGTGTCCAGTTTGCCCAGCAGTTTTGCTATGTCCGCACCGCCCTGATGACTGATTTGTGTCTCGAAAGTCGTGAGCTCTCCGGTGAATGGAAAGGCCCTGAGACCGGCAAGACGCGCACGTGTACGGTCATTGTCGTGAACAGGGCCATGTACGACTGCTATGTTCTGATGGCCGAGGTCGGCAAGGTGCTGTAAGGCAAGTTGTGCGGCAGACGCGTTGTCATATCCGATGGTCGGTAGCGGGTTTCCAGCGTCAAAGAAAGACGTGATGATCGTTGGCAGCATTGTACGCTCGATCAGATCGTGAAAGGCAGGGCTGTGCGAGGCCCCGGTGACGATCAGACCCTCTGCTCCGATATCCACTAAGCTTTTGGCTTTCTCGGCTTCGATGTCAGGGCTTGAATCGGTGGTGGCTACAATCAGAGACAACTGATGGTCCGACAGCTTGCGTTCCAGCGCGGCAAGGAAGCGGGCAAAGATCGCGTTGTCCAGAGTGGGGACCAAAGCTCCGACAAACTTGGTGCGGCCCGAATTGATTGCACGGGCTGCGGCGCTGGGGACGAACTTCAATTCTTCTATGGCAGCCTGAACTTTCTCCAGCGTGTCTTTCTTCACCACTGTGGGATCGTTTAATACGCGAGAGACCGTGGCAACGGACACGTCTGCCGCCTTTGCCACATCCCTGAGATTTGCGCGTTTTTTAGGCAAAGAGGCTTTTCGCATCATGGGTTTTGGTGTCCGTCTGACGGGTTTCTAAGGAAAGAGTTGACATATGTAACTGGTTTCATCAAGCTCTGTAACTAGTTACATACTAGGAATCCATCGCTGCCATGCTGGGATCATCTGTCTTACGAAAGTTTACGAATACTGGGTTTGACGGCTCTGGTCGCCGGTTTCCAGGCTTTCCGAAGACCTTTGGCACCTGCTCGCATATCCTTGCCCCGCGCGAGGCCGCGCCGCTGACCCTGAAGCCTGGAGATTTGCTTTCAATAGATGGGGTTGGGCCTGCGCGACCGCTGGATGTGGTTGCGTTTACCGAGGATGGGCAACCGGCTCTGGCGGCGCTGGGTCTGACGGCCAGCGGGCAGATCGACTGGGATGGTTTTGACAGTGCGCGTCTTTCAGGTTGGGTCACGGCGCAGGGCGGCGAAATGCGGCTTCACTGTCACAGGCTGGAGCAGGTGTCTGAGGCCCTGATTCTACGCGCGGACCGGGCTCTGACCGTCTGGCTGGTTCGTGCCGCCCCTGTTGCAGGTTTGATCGAGGGCAGCGGGGCAGGATGCGTCACGGTTTTGCACAAGCCGGCAGTTACAAATGGGTCGCATCTGCCGCATTTGCTGGGGGATACGCGGGATGAATTCACTGTAACGCGCGGCAGCGCATTGGCCTACGAACTGAAGGCTGGAGAATTCGTTCAGATCATTGATGTCGAGGGTCAGCAATGTTCTGACTTCATGGCGCTGCGGGCCGATGGGCTGGATCGTGGCGAAGAATGGACGATCGACTCGACCGCCACCCGCTCTATGGTGCGCCGCGCCTATCCCGGCCCGGGTCTACTGGATAAATTCTATGATCGCGAAATGCGACCGCTGCTCAACGTGGTACAAGACACATGCGGGCGGCATGACACATTCGGATTGGCCTGCACTGCGCGTGGATATGAAGAGCGCGGGTTTCCGGGGCACGTGAATTGCTCGGACAATATGTCAAATGCCTTGGCTGCTTACAGTGTTGCGCGGCGGGCTGCCTGGCCTGCAATCAACTTCTTCTGGAACACGTGGATCGACCCGGCGAACCATCACATTCTGACCGAAGAATCCCATTCTCGTCCCGGCGATTATGTCGCCATGCGGGCGCTGGAGGATCTGGTCTGCGTCTCAACTGCTTGTCCGGACGATATTGACCCCATCAATGGCTGGAACCCGACCGATGTGCATGTGCGCATCTATCGTCCCGAAACACCCATCCGCCGAGCGGTTGCCTATCGTGAAAAGGAAGACGCGCCCATGTCGATCAGTCAGGAGTCCGCCTTTCACGACCGTCTCTCGCCGCTGACACAGCATTTCGCCCCGGCACGTGATCTCTGGGCGCCTGTCAGCTATCCGGCCTATGGCACGTTGGGCGAATACTGGGCCTGCCGTCAGGCGGTGACTGTTCAGGACATGAGTGGACTTCGCAAATTCGACATTGTCGGCCCGGATGCAGAGGCTCTGATGCAGCTGGCGACAACGCGCAACGTGGCGAAGCTGCCGGTTTGGCGTGGGTCTTATACGTTGATGTGCGACGAAAGCGGTTCGGTCATTGATGATGGCACTTTGTTCCGCCTTGCGCCCGAGATTTTCCGCTGGTGCTGCGGGTCCGAGGAAAGCGGTCGGGCGTTGCAGGAACTGGCTGATGCGCGCGATTTGCAGGTGCGGGTTCATGCGCTGCGCGGAGCGATGCCGAACCTTGCCATTCAAGGACCGAAATCGCGCGACTTGATGCGCAAGATTGCCTTCACCCAACCGCATGTGCCCGGCTTAGATCATCTGAATTGGTTCGGCGTCACCGTCGCGCGGCTGAACGACCGCGAGGGCGCGCCGTTCATGCTGTCGCGATCGGGATATACCGGCGAATTGGGATATGAGGTTTTCTGCTCCAAATCCGATGCCGTCGCGATCTGGGACGCAGTGATGGAGGCCGGCGAGGAATTCGGGGTCACTCCAATGGGTTCGGCCGCGCTGGACATTATCCGGATTGAGGCAGGGCTGGCTTCGGCCAATGCCGAGTTTGCACCAGGTGTCGATGCGTTTGAGGCTGGTCTGGGCTTTGCCGTTGATCTGACCAAAACCGAGTTCACGGGCAAAGCCGCGCTGGAACGCAATGCGCGAGATCCGCGCCGCGTGCTGAAGGGGCTGTTGATCGGTTGCGATGATGTGCCTGCACACGGTGCCCCAGTCTATGCGGGCGAGCGGCAGGTGGGTGTGGTCACATCGGCCACACGCTCACCGATGCTGGAACACGCGATCGCAATGGCGCGGCTTTCTGTCGAACACGCGGAGAACGGCGCCGAATTGGAGATCGGCCAGCTCGACGGGCGGATGAAGCGCCTGCGCGCCACCGTCTCGGACACTCCATTCATAGACCCGCAACGCAAGCGGGCGCGCGCCTGATGGCGTAGATAACTCAATACAACGGGAGATAAGATATGAAGAAACTGACGCTTACAGCAACCTTGGCTCTGGCTTTGGGCGCGACGACGGCAATGGCACAGGACAAGGTCATGGTGGGTGAACCCAGCTGGCCCGGTGCCAAAATCATGAGCCGGGTGATCGGGCAGGTCATCGAAACCCGCCTGGGCGGCGAGGTTGGCTATGCCCCCGGCGCCAACGCGGTGATCTTTGCCGCCATGGATGGCGGGCGAGGTGACATTGACGTGCATCCTGATGTCTGGCTGCCGAACCAATCCTCCTTCACCGATGAATATGTCGACCAGAAAGGCTCCGTGGGTCTGTCCTCGGGCAGCTATAAAGGCCGCGCCGGGATTTGCGTGCCAAACTACATGGTCGAGGATCACAACATCCGCTCAATCTACGATCTGGCGACACCGGTGGCGCAAGAGCTGTTCGACTCGGATGGTGACGGCATGGGTGAGGTCTGGGTCGGTGCTTCGGGCTGGGCCTCGACCAACACCTTTAAAGTGCGGGTGCGGGATTATGGGATCGAGACTTTTCTGACGCCGACCACCGAAGACGAAACCGTGTTCTATTCGCGGCTGAAAGATCAGATCGACCAAAAGAAAGGCGCGGCGTTTTATTGCTATGCGCCGCATTACGTCCATGCGCTGTATGACGTGACCATTCTGGAAGAGCCCGAGCATGACGCCGCCACCTACAAGATGGTGCAGCCAGATCAGGATGCGGATTGGTACAACAAATCGCACGTCAGCACAGGTGAACCGGTCAAAACAGTGACCGTGGCGCATTCCAAATCACTGGACCAGCGCAACCCGGCGGCGGCCTCTTTCCTGGCCAATATCGACATGGATGCCGGTGAGCTGAGTGCACTGACCTATGAGGTCGTGGTCAAAGGTCGTGACACGGATGAGGTCGTGGCGGAATGGATCGCTGCCAATGGCGATACCGTCGACAGCTGGCTGGGTCTGACCACCAACTAAAACCTGCGCGCCCCCAGGTTTCGGGGGCGTAACACAACACAAATCCGATGGGGTCAAAATGACAGCGCAAATCGCAATCGACGCAAAGGGCGTGTGGAAAGTGTTCGGCGCGCGCTCGCAGGAAGCTTTGAACGCCATTCACAGCGAGGGGCTGAGCAAGGCCGAGGTGCTGGAGCGCTTCAACTGTGTTGTTGGCGTGGCTGATGCCAGTTTCGAGATCGAACGGGGTGAGCTTTTCTGTGTCATGGGCCTGTCGGGTTCGGGCAAATCGACCCTTGTGCGTCACGTGAACCGTCTGCTGGAACCCACCGACGGCCGTATCTATCTGGATGGCGACGATGTGATGGGTCTGAATGATGAAGGCCTGCGTGATCTGCGCAACCGTCGCGTTGCCATGGTGTTTCAGAATTTCGGCCTGATGCCTCACCGCACGGTCCGCGACAACGTGGCGATGCCGCTGGAAATACGCGGCACCGGCAAGGCCCGTCGCTGGGAAGAGGCCGACCGGGTGCTGGAACTGGTCGAATTGAATGGCTGGGAAGATAAATACGCCCATGAGCTTTCGGGCGGAATGCAGCAGCGCGTGGGTCTGGCCCGGGCCATCGCAGCCGACCCCGAGATTTTGTTGATGGATGAGCCGTTCTCGGCCCTCGACCCGCTGATCCGCAAACAGTTGCAGGATCAGTTCATGGAACTGAGCCACAAGCTGAACAAGACCACGATGTTCATCACCCACGATCTGGATGAGGCGATCCGCATCGGCCATCGCATCGCGATCATGAAGGACGGGCGCATCGTTCAGATCGGCACGCCGGAAGAGATCATCCTCAACCCCGCCGATGACTATGTGGCCGACTTCGTGGCGGGGATTTCCAAACTCAACATGATCTTCGCCCATGCGGTTATGAAACCAGTCGACGAGTTCGAAGCACGCCACGGCGAAGTGCCGGACGATGCAAAAGAGGCGCATCCGGAAATGGATTTGGCCGATCTGATGAACCTCTGTGTGGACGGCCATGGGATCGTGGCAGTGACGCAGGATGGCAAGACCGTGGGCGTGATCAACCGGGCGGGTCTGATCCGTGCGATTCAGGACAGTCAGGCATAAGGGGACCGCTATGAAACATGTTGATATGCAACAGATCCAACCGGAAACCGCCGACCGTTTGAATGGTCTGATCGGAGATTTCGTGGGGCAGGGGCAGACTTACTATCAGAAGACCTTTGCCTATATGATGCAGGCCCCCGGCTATCGCTTTACGCTGAACAAGGCGGCGGCGGTTCTGGGGCCGATCTGGTTCGGGGCACGCGGTCTTTGGTCGTGGTTCCTTGGGTTTCTTGTGCTGGAGACGCTGGCCTATATCCAGATCGGTCTTGGCTTGTTTGGTGATTTGGGCCGCGAATTCCGCGAACGGGCGGCACAAATCGAGCAGACGCTGGAGCTGCGCCAACAGCAAATCGCTGCTGCGGAGCAATCCGGATCGGCCACATTGGAGTCTTTGAAACGGGCAGCAGAGTCCCTCGAAGGGGCTCTGGCGGGGGCGCAAGAGGCCGCGCAGACGGCGGATTCGACCGGGGTTACCTATTTGGTGATCGGAATCGTTTTGTTGTTGGCAGTCAAGTTTTTGGCTGCCTCGTTGGCCAATTGGACCTTAGAAGGGCAGTTCGCACGCTGGCGCTCGGACCCCAGCGTCGCCAATGGCTGGTCATTCCCCCGATTGGTTGTTGCGACGGCACTGACCGCCGTGGTGGTGATCCTGTCGATGATCAAGTTTGCGCAGCCGGATGCGGTGGCGGTGCTCAAAACCTTCCCGACCAACCGGGATTGGCGTCTGAACGTAGGCGACGGTGTGCAGGCAGTGTTCGAGTGGACCAAAACCTCCGGGCGTGGCTTCTTTGACGGGCTGACCTATGGGATGCGCACCCTGTTGGATTGGATCGAAGTTGTACTAGTCGATACCCCGTGGCCAGTGGTCGCGCTGGTGATCATCATGCTTGCTTACCTGTCGGCTGGTCCTCGCGTGGCCATCTTTACCGGCGCAGCGCTGGCCTATCTGGGCCTGCTGGATTTCTGGGAAAAAGCGATGACCACGATTGCCCTGCTGGGCGCTGCGGCGCTCATCTCAATCACGCTTGGCATTCCTCTGGGCATTTACTGCGCGCGCCGCCCGCGCGCCTTTGCCATCGTGCGCCCCATCCTGGATTTCATGCAGTCGATGCCGTCCTTCGTTTACCTGATCCCTGTAGTCGCGTTTATCGGTTCAGGCAAACCTGCGGGCGTGGTCGCGACCATGATCTTCGGCAGCCCGCCTGTCATTCGTTTCACAGTACTTGGCCTGCAACAGGTCCCGGAAACCGTTCGCGAGGCCGCCTTGGCCTTCGGAGCAACACCCCGATACTTGCTATGGCGCGTCGACCTGCCCTTGGCGCACAAAACCATCATGGCGGGCGTAAACCAGACCATCCTGATGTCGCTGGCTATGGTTGTCGTTGCGTCGTTGATCGGGGCCAAGGGACTGGGTGAGGATGTGCTCGAGGCGCTGCAATACGCGGCGGCAGGGCAGGGGATACTGGCCGGTCTTGCGATCCTTTTCTGCGCGCTCATCCTGGATCGGATCGTGGCCGGGAAGAAATGACGAGAAATAGTCAGGAGTCGTGCGTGCAGCTTTGAGCTGAGCGCACTGCCCTGGTTGCCACGTTGAGCTTAGGTCACGGACTGAGCATAAACAGTGATCAGGTTGCTGGCCTACTAACCGATCACACTCGCGGGGGCGCTCAGATCACCATATTGGGCAGTTGATTCGAGCAGGGTAAGCATCTCGCTCAGCGGACACACCAATCTTATTGACGCAGCCAACAATCCTGGCGGGACTTCCAGAAAGTTGTTTCCCTGCTCCTTTTTAGCATTGACCGGTTTGTTCATTGCTTCGCTTACTCAAATTACTCGGTCATTTTTGTTTGGCATGAACATCCAAATGTCGGGTTAGAACTCTTGGGATGGACGGCTAAAACCTACTGTGATCCTATGCGGTCACAGTTCATGGGCATTCAATGCGATCAGCTTCGTATATTGTAGGAATATTGGTAGCCATTACCGCCAGCATTGGCCTTTATTTGGTTTCTTACCAGTACTTCGTTTCAGAGGAGCTTTCCAAGGCTCAGGGCCGGCTCTCTCTCTATCAAAGCTCGGTAAACAGCGAACTCGAACGATTTTCCCACCTCACATATGTGCTGTCACAGGATTCCTTTGTGATTGGAACAGCCGAAGGGGACGGCACTGGTACTTTGAACCGAAGGCTCGAAGATTTTGCGGCGCAGGCGGGGCTGGATGCTATCTATCTGATGAACGAAGACGGTATCACCATTGCCGCTTCGAACTTCCGCGACGTTGGGAGCTTTGTTGGACAGAACTACGCTTTCCGACCGTATTTCCAAACTGCCATTTCTGGTGGACAGGGCCGCTTCTACGCCATCGGGGCCACAACGGGTTTGCCGGGTTACTTCATTGCGAACGCAGTGCGTAACGACCGAGGGATTTCAACCGGCGTCATAGCGATCAAGATAGATTTCTCGGACCTTCAGGACAGTTGGAAAAACTCGGGCGAACAGGTGTTATTGGCCAATGAGGACGGTGTTGTTCTGCTGTCCTCAAACTCGGATTGGCAATACCGCGTGCTGACGCCACTGTCGGACCAGCAGAAAGACCGGATCCGAAACGCAAGGCAGTTTCCGGGGCAAGACTTAGATCCAATGGATTGGGCCGAGTTGCCCGGGGATCAGGCCAGAATTGCGGGGGCTAAGCGTCTGCACCTTGCGGCTACGGACCTGCCGCATGGCTGGTCGCTGCACTATTTCGCAAGTGACGACCAGGCCGTCGCGCGCAGTTGGCTTGTAACTGCAGTTTTTGTCCTTTTGGCGGGGCTCGCGTTTATCTTCATCCAGATACAACGCGCAAGACGCGTAAGCGCGGCTTTGGTGCGGTCCGAAGAGGAAGAAGTGAAGTTGCGCGAGGCAAATGAAAGGCTTGCCGTTGAAATCGACGACCGCAAGACAGCCGAGCGGAGCCTCAAACGCACCCAAAGCGAGTTGGAGCGCGCAAGCCGACTGGCGGCTCTGGGGCAACTATCCGCGTCGGTCACACATGAGCTGGGTCAACCCATTGCTGCGATGCGCAATCACTTGGTGGCAGAAGAGATCTCATCTTCCGGGGAGAGCAAGCTGCCGCAAAAAATCGGAAGCCTCGTGGACAGGATGGAGGCGATCACGCGCCAATTGCGGTTCTTTGCGCGCTCAGAGAGCGAGGCGTTCGACGACGTAGACTTATGCACGTCGGTTAACGCCGCATTGGCTCTAGTTGCGCCAAACATCGAACAGGGCAAGGTGAAAGTCTCAATTGATGCGCCGAGCGATCCGGTCTTTATCCGGGGCAGTGCCCTAAGGATCGAACAGGTCATCACGAACCTCTTGCGCAATGCCATAGACGCTATGGATGACGCGGACGCGCCTGAAATCCATATCGCCGTCAAGGCACTTGATGATGAGGTCGTGTTGGAAATTCAGGACAACGGTCATGGGTTGGGTGAGGCAACGCTGGCCGAGTTGCAAGAGCCATTTGTAACCACAAGAGAGAGCGGGAGAGGCATGGGCTTGGGACTGGCCATTTCCACCAGCATTGTCAAAGATCACGATGGCACAATGACGGCCCGAAATCGTGATGGCGGCGGAACAATTTTCCGTGTCAGCTTCCCGATAGCCTCAATTAATGAAGAAACGGACGAATGACCCAGCAGCAACCCTTCAAAGTTCTGGTCGTTGACGATGACAAAGCAATGCGACAGTCCCTTGTCGAGTTGCTCGAAGCCGCCGACTGGGCAGTCAGCGCCTTACCACGTGCGACACAGGTGACGGAACATTTGGCCAATGCCTCGCCCGATGTCATTTTGTCCGATGTGCGTATGCCCGGCATGTCGGGTCTCGAATTGCTGGCCAGCCTGGACAGGGATGTGGCGCCTCCGGTGGTATTGATTTCGGCGCATGGTGACATTCCCATGGCGGTTCAGGCCATACAGGACGGGGCGTATGGGTTCATCGAAAAGCCATATGAACCACGTCGATTGCTTACGGTGCTGAGGCACGCGGCTGAACAGAACCGGATGCGAAGAAGTAATGCCCGCCTCAAAGACCGGCTGTTCAAACTGTCGGGTCTTGACCGCATCCTACTGGGCCAAACAGACACCATTACAGACTTGCGACAAGACGTGCTTGATCTTGCAGATACATCGGTTGCGGTTTTGTTGAAGGGGGATACGGGCACCGGGAAAGAGCTGGTAGCTCATGCTTTACATGATTTGGGCCGCTCGCCCGAGGCACCGTTTCTGGCGTTGAATTGCGCCGCATTGTCGGCTGATACGTTTGAAGCGGAGATGTTCGGCGTCGCGGGTGAATCCGACGGAAGACTTGTGGCGGCATCAGGTGGGACCTTGTTCCTGGATGAAATCTGCTCGTGCCCACCAGCGGCGCAGGCTAAGCTACTAAGGGTCATCGAAGATCAGCAGGTGCTTCCGGTGGGCGCAGTGTCGCCGGTGCCGGTCAGCTTCAGAGTCGTGTCGGCAACCAACGAAGATGTTGTGCTGGCAGCCGAGGAAGGCCGCCTGCGTCAGGACCTGTTGTTTCGATTGAATACTGTCGTTCTGTCCTTACCTCCGCTACGACAACGACGGGATGATCTGGTTCTGTTGGCAACGCATTTCTTGAATGAATACGCGCAGATTTATGAGATAGACGCGCCAGAACTCGATCAGGACGACTTGGCCGCCTTGCTTGCACATGACTGGCCTGGAAATGTGCGTGAGCTGCGCCATGTCTGCGAGCGGCGTATTTTGACGGCGCGACGCGGAGCAGGGTCGGTGGCGCAGGCGATCCAAAGCGACCAGCATATTGACGATGTCCCGGATACACTGCGCGAAGCGGTGGCTGCGTTTGAACGCGAGCTCATCGGAAAAGCCATCAAGGCGCACAAAGGCCGCATGGACGCCGCCGCCGAAGCGCTTGGGATTGGGCGTCGGACACTCAACGAAAAGATCGTCAAACTCGGTCTCGACAAAGAAGCTTTGTTGTAAGTGAAACCACCCTGCGGAAACCCGCAGGATATCCTGAATTCTGCCCGCATTTTCCTTCATAGTCAGGCTGCTGCGCCTCCTGAATACTCCACCCAAACGAATTGCGTGATCTGGGAGGAGCCACTATGCGCAAACATCTGAACCGGGCAGCCATTGCTGCCCTGTCGCTGACCGTTGCATCCGAAGCACTGGCTGTCGATTGGAACGTTTCACTGTGGGGCAAGCGTCGTGCCTTTACTGAACACGTCGAGAAACTTGCCGAACTGGTGAACGAAAAGACGGGCGGTGAGTTCACACTCAACATCAGCTATGGTGGCTTGTCAAAAAACAAAGAAAACCTTGATGGGATTTCGATTGGCGCGTTTGAAATGGCCCAGTTCTGCGCGGGCTATCACCGCGACAAGAATCCCTCGATCACTGTTCTGGAACTGCCGTTTCTGGGCGTGACATCCCTTGAACAAGAAGTCGACCTGTCGATGGCCGTTTATCAGCATCCGGCCGTTGTCGAGGATCTGGCCCGTTGGGACGCGACTCTGCTGATGCCTTCGCCACTGCCGCAGTACAACCTTGTCGGCGTGGGTGAAGCACCAAAATCCCTGTCGGATTTTGAAGGTCTGAGCGTACGGGCTACAGGTGGTATCGGCAAGGCGATGGAGACGGTTGGGGCCGTTCCGACCTCGATGTCCGCATCCGAAGTGCGTCAGGCAATGGACAGCGGCATCGTCAAAGCAGTCAGCTTTGCACCACACGCGCATATGTCCTTCGGCACCATTGAAAATGGAAAATGGTGGACGACGAACCTCAACCCCGGCACCGTCAACTGCCCTGTCGTGGTGAACACGCTGGCGCTGGAAGACCTATCTGACGAACACCGCGAAGCGCTGTTGGGATCGGTGGAAGAGGCACTGGATCACTACGTGAGCCACTACCAGACAAAAACGATGGAAGCGTGGGGCCCTGAGCTGGATCAACGCGGCATAGAACGGGTCACTTTCAGCGATGAAGAAATCGCAGCGTTCAAAGACGCCGCTGCCGCCCCCGCGGCCGAGGCCTGGATTGCAGAAAACACCGAGCGTGGCCTACCAGCACAAGAGCTTTATGACCTTGTAACCGGGAAGATCGCAAACGGCAGCTAATCCACTCACACCCCGGCGTCGGCCAAGCTGGCGTCGGGTGCCTTTTCCCCTGACAGCGGAGTACAACGATGGCCGGGTCATCCCTGGTGCTGTCTGATGACAGCCATCTGAGCATTCTCGATCAACGCCTCTACAAACTGGAAAGCTTTCTGGCCCTGATCAGCGGTCTTGCGGTTTTTTCGCTGATGGTCATGGCCGTAGTCTCCGTTGGTGGTCGGAATTTCGCCAATGCGCCACTTCCCGGTTACGTGGACTGGATCGAGCAGGCCATGCCTTTAATCGCCTTCATGGGGATTTCTTATGCGCAGCGTGATGGCGGCCATATCCGAATGGACATGGTTGTCGGAGCGCTTAAAGGCCGGATGCTCTATGTCGTCGAATTCGTCACGACCGCTGTAATTCTGGCGCTGATCGTCCTGCTGATTTGGGGGAGCTGGGCGCATTTCGCACGCAGCTTTGACTTTGGTGCTCCACTCTGGAGCCGTGACAGCTCGATCGACATAGGTATCCCGCTATGGCCCGCAAAGCTGTTGGCCCCCGTCGCTTTCAGCGTGCTTTGCCTGAGGCTTGCTCTGCAGCTCTGGGCCTATGGTCGCGCGATCAGGCACCCCGATCAGGCTCCGATTGCCGTCCCGCTAATAGCCGATGCAGCCACTCAAGCTGCGATGGAAGCCGAGCACGTCTCGGGCCACGACAACTGAGGTTAAATCTGATGGAACCCATTGATATTGGTCTGATCGTCTCGGGCGGTATGCTTGTTCTTGTGGTGTTGGGGATGCGCGTGGCTTTTGCCGCCGCGACAGCTGGCATGGTTGGTCTGATCTGGATCTTCTGGGCCAAGTTTGGGTACGACCCGGCGCGGTTCGGCAAGGCTGTGACAGTGGCTGTTAAAACAGCGGGGCAGGTGCCGCACTCCAAGATTTCAAGCCAGGCGTTGAGCCTGATCCCGACCTTCATCCTGATTGGCTACCTCGCCTATTACGCGGGCCTGACCAAAGCATTGTTCGAAGCCGCAAAACGTTGGCTGGCATGGGTCCCGGGCGGGCTGGCGGTTTCGACCGTTTTCGCAACCGCTGGGTTCGCGGCGGTATCCGGGGCCTCGGTCGCCACTTCTGCTGTGTTCGCCCGTATTGCCATCCCCGAGATGTTGAAGATCGGCTATGACAAGCGTTTTGCTGCAGGTGTCGTTGCTGCAGGCGGCACGCTCGCCTCGCTTATCCCGCCTTCGGCCATTCTGGTCATCTACGCGATTATCGTTGAGCAGGATGTGGGCAAACTGCTTTTGGCCGGATTTATTCCCGGCATGTTCTCGGCGGTGATTTATGGCTTGCTGATCATCGGCATGGCCGTCGTGATCAAAGGATTTGGTCCCGCAGTCACCGGATTTACATGGAAGGAACGCCTCCTCTCGTTGCCGCCTGCATTGCCCATCGTGATTGTCGTCGTCACCATCATTTTCTTTGTCTACAACCCGTTCGGCGGCGATGCTTGGGGTACACCAACCGAAGGTGGCGCAATCGGAGCCTTCGTGGTGTTCCTGATGGCGCTGTATCAGGGCATGCGCTGGTCCGAACTCAAAGACGCGCTTTTGGAAACCGCCAAGCTGAGCGTCATGATTTTCACGATCATCTGGGGCGTTTTGGTTTACGTTCGTTTTCTTGGTTTTGCCGAACTGCCAAGTGCATTCTCCGACTGGATCACCTCGCTTGAGATGTCTCCGATGCTAATCCTGATCTGTATTCTTCTGGCTTACGCTGTACTGGGTATGTTCATGGATGCGATAGGCATGCTGCTGCTGACGTTGCCGGTGGTTTACCCCGCCGTCATGGCGTTGAATGGTGGAGAAGCCGTAAGCGCAGCTGATAGCACCTTTGGTATGTCCGGGCCTATGTGTGCTATTTGGTTTGGTATTCTGGTGGTCAAAATGGCCGAGTTTTGCCTGATCACCCCACCCATTGGGCTGAATTGCTTTGTAGTGGCTGGTGTGCGTGATGACCTTGGCGTTCAGGATGTTTTCAAAGGTGTAACGCCTTTCTTTCTGGCGGATGCCGCAACCATCGCACTGCTCGTTGCCTTCCCTGCCATCGTTTTATGGCTTCCAGGACAGGTTTGAACCACATGGAATGATTTTGGAGTGCGGTTTGCTGGTGCAGCTAAAGCCTGCATCAGTCAGCTGTGCGGAGGGTGGTCACTCGTATCATGAATAGTCAATCGCGTGCGGCGCAGACTACAAATTGCGCTAAAAGGAACCACGCCACGGTGCTTGTGCCAGCGGCCAATCTTTGAACGCGTAAACGACGGCGCGCTGGTAGTGAAAGAGTGTATCGACAACATGTACCAACGAATTAATCTGGGTGTCGAACTGAATGATTACTGAACCCTCCAACTAAACTCCGCTGAAGACGCCGATCCGTCTTGTGCGACGGGCTGGCTATCAGGTGAATTTTGCTTCCTCGGCAGACCCGCTGAACCAAACCTTGACCGGGGTCGCGCGCCCACGGATCGGTTCGGATTTTCCACCTGTTAGATTTGGTGCGATATCGGACGGATCGACCCCTTCGTCTCGGATCGCTTGGATCAGTGCATCGCTGGTGACCAACGATGTCTTCAGCCTGCGCGTCAGCTCCTCCAGACGGTTGGCAACGTTCACTGTATCGCCCAGCACCGTGTACTCCAGCCGTTGCGCATCACCGATATTTCCGACGATGACCTCACCATAGTGTAAACCGATCCCGACGCAGATCGGTTTCTGTCCCGCCGCGTCGCGGGCACGGTTCCAATCTTTGATATCTTCGATCATTCGAGCAGCGCAGGTCAGCGCCCGCACCGCGTCGTCTGGTCTTGGGTCCGGAGTCCCGAATTGCACCATGATCGCATCGCCGATATACTTGTCGATGGTCCCGCCATGCGCAATCGCCTGACGGGCCAGACGCCCATGGAACGCACGCAATAGGTTCAAAAGTTCAACCGGGGTAAGCTGCTCGGAGATTTCGGTGAAGCCCTTCATATCAGCAAACAAAACCGCGACCGGTTGGAGCCGGGGTTGATTGAGCCTTTGCGCATTTTGGGTCAGCTCATTTACAATATTTGGGGAGAAGTAACGCGATAGCGCCGCGCGTTCCCGCTCAACCGCCATCTGTCGGTGCACAAGATTTCGCGACCGCCATACCGCCAAGGTCAGGATCAAAGTGACGGCGATCAGAAAGACGATCTGGTTCACCCAACGCGCCACCCCCACTGCCGCGGGGTCCAGGATCAGGTCCAAAGCAGCCTCAAGTCGCAGACCGGCGTCCAGCACATCGCGCGATAGGAAGACCAGCGTGTCGGGACGGCTGGCGACCCAGAAATACCCCATGCTCCAGCTCAGGATGGCTGCGATCCCGGCCCAGATCACATGCGCGGGCCGGTAGCTCAGCGACACATAGGCAAGGAAGATACCAAGATACAAAAAACCCGGTCCACGCAGGTTCATCTGTGGCGACCAGCCGTCAAGGCCATAGGGGTTCGGGACGATGAGGATGTAACTCAGCAGTCCCGCATCCAGAAACAGGCACAACGCATACGGCAAGCTGCTGCCGTAACCCCGGCGCGCAATCAAGACCGGGACGATACCCGATAGCAGAAAGGTCAGAATGACCGCGAGGTACAGCACCGACCGTTCCGCCGGCAGGGTCACCGCTACCCAGATCGCCATCAGGGCCAGCACCGCCGCTCGGCCCCGGACCATAAAGGTCAGGTTCGCGCGCTCTTCGCGCGCGAAGGCAGAGTGCTGCGGATCGGGCATCCCGGGCTTCAGACAGACAGTGCCGTTTGAGTCATTGCGCCCCGGCGACCCGATAGGTGCCGACGGTTCGGACATAGAGAACGCAGCCCGCGTCACCCGTGCAAGACAGGGTGTGGGCAACCACGCCATCCGAGCCGAAATAACTGCCCGGCTCCAACGTCGTCAGTGCAGACAAATCTCCGGCCTCATGCGCAATATCGCCCTGAATGACCACGGCTTTCAGCTCATCCGCACCGGCCTGCAATGCGGCGGAGTAACCGTTTGGCAGGCGCAAAAATGTGCCGTTCAACGCTCCGGCCTCGGGCGTGCCCCACAGGAAGGCGACATCGGGTGCGGGGCCTTCACCGGAATGCTCCAACCATGTCAGGTCGGACGGGTTCAGCCACACAAGGTTGCGGGCCTCGACATTGATCGGGCGCTCATTGTTGTCGAACGCCTCGTCCGAGGGCTGAACCAGATAGGGGCCGGACAGGATTTCCAGAAACGCAAACCCGCCACCAGACCCGACCGAGGTGACATGCACCTCACCCGCAGGCTGCGACCAGAACGAGCCCGGCCCCATCCACAGATCGGCGGCGTCCGGGTCATCATTGTGCACCGTGCCTTCGATCACCACGCCGCGATAAGTGATGTTGTGGATATGCGGCGGTGAGCGAAAGCCACTGGCAAAGGAGATCAGCGCCCCGCTGGCATTGTCTTCGCGGATGTTGCCCCACAAAACACCCGCCTGTGGGCTGGCATCGCCACGGGCCGGGTTCAGGTGGATGAAATTCACATCAGCGCGTTTGACCACCTCGACGGTAGCCTCGGAAAAGGCCGGGTTGGCAATGAAACCAACGCCCAACATAAGCGTTGAGAGGAACATTCGGATGGTCATGATATCTCCTGTCCGTACAAAATGCCCACCGGCGTGTGGGATGGGCTGGCATAAGGTAGGGCTCCGGCGGATGCGGATAACCTTCTTGTTTGCGGCTTCACAATTCCCTAATTCGGGATAATGGACTTCGATCTGAAATCGCTGGAACTGTTCGTGCGCGTGGCCCGATTGGGTGCCATCGGCAAAGCGGGTACCGAACTTGGTTTGTCACGAACCGCCGCCTCGCAGCGCATTCAGGATCTTGAGGCGGTTGTCGGAACCCAGTTGCTGCACCGTACCACGCGATCCGTCTCGCTGTCTGTGGACGGAGAGGCGTTTCTGGTCCATGCCAAACGCATTCTGCAGGATGTCGAGGACGCCTTGTCCGACCTGCAAAGCGATCCTCATGCGATCGGCGGGACGTTGCGCGTGGCCGGGTCAGCCTCGTTCGGGCGAAAGTATCTGGCTCCGTTTGTTGCTGAGTTTCTGGACCTCTATCCGAAACTCTCACTACACTTGCATCTGAGTGATGCACCATTTGATATCGTGGATTACGGCTTCGACCTCGCCATCCGATTGGGGAACCTGACGCCGTCTACGTTGAAAGCACGTCGTATCGGGGAAAGTCCCCGCATCGCCGTTGCGGCCCCGACCTATCTTGAGCGTTACGGCACGCCGCAGGTGCCGGCTGCTCTGGAACACCACAACTGCCTGATCCGATCAGATCTGCGCAACTGGGTCACGCGCGGACCGGATGGCCGCATCGAAGAGGTCAAAGTGTCGGGCAATTTCGCCACCAATCTGGCCGAAGCCGTGACTGAGGCCGCGCTGACCGGCGTTGGCATCGCGCGAAAATGCCGGTGGGAAATTGATGAGCACCTTGCCTCGGGCGCCTTGGTGCCAGTTCTGCCGGACCATTTCGTTGTGCCCGAATGGGGCATTCATGCTGTCCGCTCGCCGTCACGCACGCCACCCGCCTGGGTGCGGGCATTCACGGATTTCATCGCGCGAAAATTCCAGAAGATCCCTGAGCTGAATTGAAGCAGGCGATGTGAGCGCAACAATTCACACATCTTTTTCTGCTCAACGCCCACCAAGTTTGAACGCAGGTTGTTCAGGTCTACGCTCATGACCAATTTAGTTTAGATCTGCTTGCCACTTTGAACCCAGTTGGCTTTTCGGCGTATTTGGTTGCTAAGAAAGTCAGTTATCCTAACGATGGGCGACATCAATTGCAGGCCATTTTGAACCGGTGCGCAAGATTGTAGTCGCGCACCAATCCAAAGCGGATCAGGTCACAGTTCTACTACAACTTTCCCGACCGCAGTTCCATTTGTCAGATGCGCATAAGCGGCACCGACGTCAGTCCATCCAAACAATTGTTCATCAACAATTGGTTTAAGTGCGCCCGTATCCGCCAAATCTGCCAGTGACTTCAGGATGTCGCCATGGGTTTGCCGCCCGACGTCATGCATCATGGGGAGCAGCATGAAGACGACATGCAGTGACAGGCCTTTGAAATGGACAGGCGTCAAATCAATCTCGACCATCGCGACCGTCGAGGCGACATGGCCATTGAGTTTGGCCGCGTTGAACGAGTTCGTCATGTTCGGCCCGCCCACGCTGTCAAACACTACATCGAAACCTATGCCACCGGTATGCTCGGCCACATAATCCTCGACTTTTTCCGTGGTGAAATCCACAGCTCGGGCACCGAGACCTTCGATCAGGGCCATGTGATCTGCGCCGCGACCTGTAGCGGACACGGTTGCACCAAGGTGGCGGGCGATCTGGACCGCGACATGGCCCACGCCACCTGCACCGCCGTGGACCAGAACGGTCTGGCCTTCGCCAACACCGGTGCGGGACAGCCCTTCGTAGGCGGTGATGCCGACGAGAGGCAGCGCTGCGGCTTCCCGCATGGTCAGCGACTTGGGTTTGTGTGCAATCAGGCGGGCATCCGCATTGATGTACTCGGCCAGAGAGCCTGGCAGGTCCATCAAACCGCCGGCGCAACCGTACACCTCATCGCCTACGGCAAAACCTGTCACACCGTCGCCAATTGCAATGACCGTGCCAGCAAAATCCATGCCAAGCACGGCTGGCAATTGGGGAGACAGAGGCAGGTCTGCACCCATGCTTCGGATCATTGTGTCGACGGTGTTGACGCTGACAGCGGCCACCTTGATGACCACATGCCCAGACGTCGCGACCGGGTCGGGCATTTCGACAAGCTCGAACGGTGCATCGGGTCCGTAAGAACTTAGAACCAGTGCTTTCATTGGGATTTTCCTTTTGAGAGAGAGTGTGTCGGGCCCACGCGGAAACCACGCACGCCTGACGAGTTCATTGTGTTGAAGAGTGGTCAGTTGATGTCCTGCACCTGCATCACCAGATCGCCCCATTTGCGCTGGTTTTCGATGTCGTGTTCCAGACCTTGTTCATCCGCTATGGTGAATCGTTTGACCGCAGGGGTCTTGCTGGTGGCTTGATACAGCCAATAGGCTTCGGCCTTCAGCGCCTCATCAATCGGCTTGTCGATGGATTCATAAACCATCTGCTTGCAGGCATTGATCGACTCGGCTGGGAATTGTGCGATCCGCTTGGCCAACGCGGTCACGTAGGGACCAATCTCATCCGGCTCTAGCGCCTTGTTGATGGTGCCCAGGCGCTCTGCGTCGTCTGCGTCATAGTCCTGCGCACTCAAGATGATCTCAATCGCCTTGCCAAGACCGGTCTGACGCGCCATGCGCGAGGCACCACCGCCGCAGGGCAGGATGCCCATGCCGACCTCCATCTGCATGAATTTGTACTTGCCCCGCGCGGCAAAGCGCATGTCGAGCGCCAACGCCAGCTCGTGCCCGCCGCCGCGTGCAAACCCTTCCAGCTTAGCGATAGTGGCTTGCGGCACCTTGCTTATCCGTTCGCAAACCGACTGCAGGTCCAGAAGCTGTGCATCCTGCCGGGATACCGCCTCGGTCGACATGTCCTTGAGCAGGTCGGTGTCGTAATGGCAGACCCAGATTTCCGGATTGGCGGATTGAAAGATCACGACCTTGGTGTTGCGGTCCCGCTCCAGTCGCATGGCCAAGCTGTTGAGGTCGGCCAACATTTCCTGGCCTTGCACATTCACAGAGCCGAAGTCGAATGTCACCGTGGCGATGCCGTTTTCGACGGCGACCTTAAAAGTTTGAAAGTTCTCATATTTCATCAGGCAGCCCTTTCTTGGGCCTCGACGCGATACGCGCGAGGGGGTGGGGGGAGGTAAAGGTGAATGTGTTTGGCGCGGCCGCGCCGCTTGGGTCAGCCCGTTTGGCTGATCAAGGATTTGATGGTGTTCATGACTTCGGCGGCGTGGTCCTTGTCGCGTGCAGCAACGTGTGGATCTGCAAAATCACCGCTGTCATTGTCAAAGTAGGCGCCGGACGCGTCAGCGAACCGCTCACCCAGGGCTGCATCAGTCAGGATATCAGCGCCGATGTTCATGTCGTTCCCTGAGATGCCAAAGCCCTCTTGCACCATCTTTGAGGCGAGTAATGATCCGGGATTTACAGCGACCATCATCGGCGCATCGGTTAGCGCTTTGGCCCATTCTAGGGTCCAGATGGTGATCGCCAGCTTGCTTTGCGCATAGGCGTCCATATCCGCCAGCGGGACTTGGCCCAGCATAGCCTGAATGTTGACCGGGGCCTGCGCCGCTGACGACAGGTTCACAACGCGCCCGTCGGCGGGCATGATCGGCAACAGCAATTCGGTCAGCAGATACGGTGCAAGCGTGTTGACGACAAAGCGAATGTCCTGCCCGTTCTCAAGCACGGTTTGCGGGGCTTTCAACACACCTGCGTTGTTGATCAGCACATCCAGTTGGTCATGTTTGGCGCGTATGTTGTCGGCCAGCTTTCGAACCGCGGACAGATCGCTCAGATCAGCAGAATAGGTTTCAACATCGCCAACAACTTCGGCGGCGGCGCGCTCTAATTTGGAGGCGCTGCGTCCGTGCAGCAGTACCTTGTGCCCCTCGGCTGCCAGTTTCTTCGCCGTGAGCAAGCCAATGCCGTCAGTGGAGCCAGTGATAAGAATAGTCTTGGTCATCGGTAAGATCCTTCAGGAAAAGTGAGGCAGCACAACGTCCGCCAGATGGTCGAGAGTTGCGTCGATGGGTGCTTGATTGAACCTCAGGTTCAGCGCGACGTGATTGACCCCGAGCGTTTTAATCTCGCGCAGATATTCGCATAGGAAATCCGTTCCGGACTGAAACCCAAGGTGGATCGGACGCGGAGGTGCAGCACGATCGGCCACGACATTAACGTAAAGCGATTGCATGACCGGTTTGTCCGGTTGACCGGCTGCCTGCAAACGCCTCCGGTAATCCGCGATGACCTGACCCTGGGCCGCCGCGTTCCGCGGATAAGTCATCCAGCCGTCCCCGTTTTGCGCCACCCAGTCGGGTGTTTGCTGGCTGCCGCCGGTAATGAGTATCGGCAAGCGCGCGCCTTGCGGCTTTGGTAATAGGTCGATCCCTCCGGACAGGGTGCCCTGTGAATTTTCATGCTTCGGGTAAGCCGATCCGACCGCGCGGATGTATTCCACGCTATCACGAAAACGCGCGCCCCGGTCGTCGTAGCTCTGGTTCATCGCAGGGTACTCTTCGGGCCGATCGCCAGAAGCGATACCCAATAGCAATCGCCCACCCGAGAGCTCATCTGCCGTCGCCGCTGCCTTGGCGACATGTGCGGGGTGGCGCAATGGAAGGATCACACTCGACGTTCCAAGTGCAATCCGATCCGTCGCCGTTGCGAGCGCGCCCAGATAGACAAACGGATCGAAAACCTGCCCGGGATCACCGAAGCTTGGAACATTGAAGGGCACGTCGCGTAGCCAAAGTGCTGCAAACCCAAGCTTTTCGGCTTTCTGAGCAGCTTCCAGATGCCCCCGCAGTGTCGGCTCTGCTCCGACGGCGTAAGATTCGAGCGGCAATACAAGGCCAATGCTCAACCGTCCGGGACGAAACACCCTGTTATATGCCAAGTTGATCTGCGCAAACTCAGTAGGCTGCATTTCATCCAACATGTCTATGCCCCTTTAATAGCGCACCAAAATGCGGCTCTCGATGCTTTTGCGAATAGTCGTGACGTTTGGGTCTTCGACCATATCAAGCGCGCCATGCGCAATCGAAGGCAGGCCGTGATTGTCGTAGATATTGAAGATCGCGACTTCACCCGGTGTCATCTTGGACTGATACACCCACTTATGGTTCGGGTTTCCTACCAGTCCCATGATCTGTCCTTTTCGGTTGGGATAGATCAGGTCAATTAGAATCCAGTCAGACGGGTCGACAGACGACGGGAGTACAAAACCCAGGGGTGCCGAATTGATCGCATGCTCTACAGGACGCCATACGTTGACAAAGGCATAATGACCTCGCGCCCATTCCTCTGCGGTCTCTGCGCCTAACAGGTCGACAAGGCGTTTTTCGGCTCCACTCTTGCTGTAGTCACTATGGACGTTGCGCGAGGGTTTACGTGTTGCTTCCGGGTCATCTACCCGAACGGTATGGTCAAAAACCACAACCTCGCGCGCGCCCAGTCTGTCCAAGAGCATCGCTGTCAGTTCAGCGTCGTAGGTCTGTATCCAGTCGTCACCTGCGAAGTCTTGCACTTGCGTTTCAAGACGCACGAATTTAACCGCGTCGGATTCAAAGTCAATTGTTTTGGTCGTTGCGCGTGTATCTTCCAACGCAACGGTTGTAGAGGCCAGTTCGGGGGAAATCAGGTTACCCGCAATCCCGCCTGCATCCAGTTCAAAGGCTTGCCGATAGGGCTTGTGAACGTGGTAGTTGACTGTGGCTGTCCGCGTCATTTGCGCCTCCGTCTTATACTGTGCTGCATCGATGAAAGGGATTTAACGTTGATCGAATTCAATATAAACTGCCTAATTAGGGATTTATAATTCGGGTTTTGTGTATAATGGGGTTTGATACAGACGCGCTGCGATTGTTCGTAAGAGCAGCAGAAATATTGAACATCAGCGCTGCGGGGCGCGCATTGGGCATGGCACCGGCCGTCTCGAGCGCCAAGCTCGCCAAGTTGGAACAAAACTTGGGTTCCGAACTGTTGCATCGAACAACGCGCAAAGTGTCGTTGTCAGTGGAAGGTGTCGATTTCCTGCCTTTCGCAAAAGAAATCATCGCGCAGGAAGAGGCCGCACTTGCTGCTCTAGGCAAGCAAGCTGCTACCATCCGAGGCACACTCCGCTTCGCTGCGCCCAGCTCTTTTGCTCAATTGTACATCGCGCCGATTTTGCCGAAGTTTTTGCAACAACACCCCGATCTCACGCTCGACTTGCGTCTGTCGGATGTCCAGTTCGATCTTATCGAAGGGAGTTATGACCTGGCCCTTAGGAACGCGCCGCTTGTCGACACCAGTCTGAAAGGCCGGAAACTGGCTGATGACCGGCGCATTTTGTGTGCCGCGCCGAACTACCTCGACAAATACGGAACCCCAAAAACACCTGGCGATCTTACAAACCACCACCTGATCGCTTTCCAAAATCGCCAACGGCGCCGGCTGACCGGATCGGCAGGCGAAACCGCAATTTTCGATCCCGCATCGGCCAAGGGTCAACTAATTATCGATGACGGCCAAAGCCAAGTCCGCGCTACGCTGGCCGGGGCCGGTATTTCCTTGAACGCCCTATGGAGTGTGCATGATCACCTGAAATCAGGTCAGTTGACACGGGTTCTGTCATACTTCGAAGCCGCGGAAGACAACGTCTTGTGGCTGATCTATCCTAAGTCAAACGTGTTATCCCCCAAAGTGCGGGTGTTCATGGACTTTCTGATCGCGGAGATCGGCGCGAAGCCTCCTTGGGAAGCATGAGCGCCAAATAGAACATGTGCGCATTCAGAAATCAGGACGCTCAGGTTGGGGATCAAGCATTAAGTTGACATGTTTTGTGCAACCGCAAAAGTCTGGTTTGTCCATCGCCCTGCAGCCCAAGCTTCTCGCAGCTCAGGTCGGTAGAGAGCCCATGTCTTCAGATTGCTGCTCTTTCTGCAAGTGGTAGCGAAGCGCCGAAAGCAGCCATTGGCCGATGCAATCTCGACCTAAACACACCGTTCGTCCGATACCTCGATGCCGTAGCTCACAGGAGCAATGTCATCGGTTTAGCAAAGGTAAATTCTCTCCAAAATTGCCACGGAATACAAAAAGTTAGCTATTTCCCATTTTCCAGCTGCGGGTGAACTGATGAGGTGAAAGCCCGTACTTCCTCCGAAACCGTTTGGATAGAGAACTGGCACTTTCGAAACCTGTGGCCGCACTGATTTCGGCCACTGAAAGACTCGTTCCGGACAACAGAGCGTAAGCGTGTGACAACCTCAGATCAGCATAAAACATAGCAGGAGATTGATTGGCGTGAGACGCAAACAATCGTTCCATTTGACGTCGCGACAGACCGGCCTGATCAGCGATTTCCGGTAAGGAAAGTGGGGCTTCGATGTTGTTTTCCATCAAAGTGATTGCTGCAGCCAGCTTTGGATTGCGACTTCCGATTAGCGCAGAGCGCATTGTTCGTTGCGTTGGGTTCAGTTCACCGGGGCGATTGTGGATGCACATCTCGGCCACAAGGCTGGCAAGCTCATTGCCATGTTGGTTGGCTATGGCGTGCAGCATCATGTCCAGCGATGCGGTCCCGCCGGAGCAGGTATACAAAGGACCGTCGACTTCCAACAAGTTGGGCGAGGGCGCAAGATCGGGAAAGACCTCGCGGAATGCAGGCTGGTTTTCCCAGTGGAGCGTGAATTTCCTGTTCCTAAGCACACCAGCCCTGGCCAGAGTAAATGCTCCGGTACAAATGGCGCCGACCGGATGACCGTGGGACCATCGCCGCCGCACCCAGTTGGTCACGGACTTATCGATTGTCTCTTCCGGTTCGACGCCGGAACAAATGAAACACGTTCCGTCGTTGGGGACATCTTCCAGCGACAGATCGGGCAAAAGGCGCATCAGATTGGCACCCTGAACGACCTGTTTTCCTGGGGAAACTGTGTACCAGCGGTAGAGTTCCGAGTTGGTGAGCTGGTTGGCAATTCTTAACGGCTCAATGGCAGCGTTCACTGCAAGCATTGTGACCTTGGGCAAAAGAACAAAGTAGAATTCAACGGGCTTGGCCTGAAACCCATGCAAGATGGCGTGGGCCCCCTTTTGTACGAACTCCGATCGTTCCATTTAGTCTCACCGTCTGAGATCTGCTATTTGCTCACTTTTGTATGAATACATTTATGGAACAGCCCTACGACGCCGTCCATCGACTTCCGCGTCAATAGCTGTTCGGCCCAAAGGGCCGAACGGATAGTGGTTTGAGGTTAGGTAATGCCTAACCATTGCATTTCTCAGTCATTCCAAAGCCCAAGGACACTTCATGCCCCGCGGTATCAGAACTTCAGCTCATACTCACCGCCCAGGCTCAAATACCCTGCCGCATCTACACCGGCGCGGGCGCTGACCTGCCCCACATGCAATCGCCGCGACACGTCGGCGGCAACGGACAGGGCCGTGAAGCCGTCTCCACGCTCCCCGCTGATGCGAACGCCATGCTGCCAGCCATTTGCCGTTTCATTGAAGCTTTCATATTCAAGCTCGGCGCCAATGTTACAGGCATTGTCGAAGTTTCCCGACGAGGCGTAGCAAGCCACGACCGGGGTGAAGGCGAGAAGCGATGCGCCGCTGTTCACCTCACGCTCGATCCTCAGTTCTGCAAAGAGCCGCGTGTTGGTCAGCGAGGCCAGCTCGACCAACCCCGATTCCGAAATGCTTTGGAACCGTGCAACCACATCCACGTCTACCGAAGGCGAATAGGCATAGTCGATCCCCGCGCGCGGTACGAAACGATAGACTTCCCGTTCGATCTCACCCGAAAGGGCTACACCCGCGAACCCGGCAAAATACCTGTAATCGCCGGATGCCGCGATGGTGCCAAAGCTTCTTTGGAAATCCAGATCAAATTCGTGACGGCCGACGGCACCACCCAGATAATAGTCGAGATACAGACCGTTGTTGAACCGGTTCGCACCGAAGACACCGGCATTGATACCAAAGCCCTGGATTTCGCCATTTGCCCTGCTGGTCACGTCGCCGGTGCTTCCATAAATCCCGACAAAGTAACCGTGTACCCTGTTGTCGCTGACAATGCGCTCGCGACGGTAGGACAGGTTCAACAGGGTTTGTGACAGGCCGCTATCGGTCTCGAGGAAGTTCAATGAGCCCTCGATGGTTTCCCATATATCGCGCGCGCAGTTGTAATTCTGGTGGAACAACCCACCATCTATCGTCACGTCCGAGCCGTTGGCCTGCAGGTTGAAGGTATGGTCCCGGTCCCTTGTGTTCTTGCAGGTGTCGTACTGTTCCTGCGCTTCGATCGGAACAAACTCGACCCGACGATTGCGTGCCTTGCCTTGTGCCGTCGCGTTTGTGTCAATCGGACGGCTTTCGCCATAGCCGCGTGCGCGATACCCGACGGTGTCCACGCCACGGCCTTTCAAAGCTTGCAAAACCGCATCGACCCGCCGTTGGCTGAGCGACAGATTATACGCATCCGGTGCGTCGCTGTCGGTATGACCTGCAATCTCGAAGGCACTGCCTTCACAGCTTCCTAGAATCTCGGCGATCTCATCCAGAATGGGGTCGCTTTCCGGTTTGATGAGCGCCTTGTCGGTATCAAACAGGATCGGTCTGTCGTTCAGATGATCGTTCACGGCGGCCGCACATTGACGCGCGCTGCGTTGTCTGAGGCGATCCAGTGCGCCAGTGGCAAAATCACGAGCCTGCTGGCTTTGCAATTCGACGGTCGTGTCGCGATCATCCTCCAGAACTGCAATCAGGTCCTCGGCAATCTCGTCGATCAGCGATGGGTTCGACACTTCCACACTGATACGCGCCGTGTCGCAGTTGGTCGGGTTCAGCGTCTCGCAGATTTCATAGGTAAAGACATATGTGCCCGCTGACGTGCCCGGCGCCACCACGATCTCGCCCGCCGCGTTCATCGTCACCGAGCCCGCCGCAGGGGTCATGTCCAGACCCAGCGTTGTTACGCCGTCATTCGCCGTGCCCGAGGTGCCCAGCGAAATGTCCGCAGGGTTCAGAACCGATCCGTTCAACATGTCGTTGCCCAGAACCGAAGCCGTCGTTGTGCGTGTGATCCCATTCACCGCCGTCGACGCGTCGTCCACCGCGTCGATCACCGCCGCATCCACTACAACCGTTGCCTGCGCCGTGTCGCAGTTCGTCGGGTTCAACGTCTCACAGATCTCGTAGGTGAAGACATACGTTCCCGGAGCCACGATGATCTCGCCCGCCGCGTTCATCGTTACCGAGCCCGCCACCGGGGTCACGTCCAGACCCAGCGTTGTTACGTCGTCCTTCGCAGTGCCTGAGGTGCCCAGTAAGACATCCGCCGGGTTCAGAACAGACCCGTTCAGCGTGTCATTGCCCAGAACAGACGCCGTTGTCGCCCCAGTGATCCCATTCGCGGTTGTCGGCGCGTCGTCCCATTCAGTTTTTGGGAGGTTCGTAGGGATCCGGCGTTCCGGGTGGGATTGGAGGGTGTTCTTTGAACGTTGCGATGTGTTCCTGCAACTGCGGTAGCGCCTTTTCGACCGCCCATGTGTAAGGGAAAAGTACGCTTTCACGCTCGTGTGGATCATTCAGAAGATTGTAGACCCGTGGTGTATCGAAAGACTTCGTCGCACCAAAAGCCGTTGTGTTCTCTTTGAACAGGACTTTCCAGTCCTTCCATTTGACGCCGAATATCTGCTCGCCCATGTAGACGATCACGCCTTCTCGGTTAGAACGCGGTTGGATGCCCAGAAAGAACTTGGACTGGTCGATGCCATCAAAGGCCCTGTCATCAGGCACCTTGCCGCCTGCAAACGCGGCCAGTGTTGGATAAAGGTCCATCGAGTGGACAACGTCATTGCTTTCCGAACCAGCGGGAATCTTCCCCGGCCACTTGATCGCAAAAGGCACGCGCATGCTTCCTTCGAGACTGGTAAACAGAGTACCGCGCCAAGGCCCGGCTGTACCATGTACTGCAGGAACCGGCGAGACATTTGCGTTTCCAACCGGAAGAGCTTCGGGGCCGTTGTCAGCAGTAAATATCACCACCGTTTCGTCGGAAACACCAGCATCCTCAAGCGCATCAACGATGCGTCCGATATAGCTATCTGTTTGAAGCAGAATGTCAGCCCAAACGCCGTTTCCCGTAGCGCCATCAAATTCTTCGGACACGATGTTTGGATAGTGGGTCTGCGTATAGGCAAGATAGATGAAGAATGGTGCATCTTCCCCGCTCTTGGTTTCGATGAAATCAATGGCTTTCTTTGTCAGGTCGCCATCTATCTCGCCGCGATAATCCAGATCATAGTCGCGCGCTACTGTCGCCGGTTCACCTGCAACACCCTGCATCACAACCGGTTCTTCCATGTTGGCTTCGGCAAAGCCCGGCAGCGAGCGCCAGACTGTGACATCAGTGGTTTCAACGCCGTAAAACTCGTCGAATCCTTGATTCGTTGGATAGCGTCCCTCGGTCCAGCCAAGGTGCCATTTGCCATACATGGCCGTGTTATACCCTGCTTCCTTGAGCATCTCGGCCATTGTGATTTCCCACTGGGTCAGACCGTAGACGCCACCTCCAAGTGGCACCGTATGATTGCCACTCCGAATGCCGTACCGACCGGTCATAGTCGCTGCACGGGACGGCGTGCATTGACTTTCAACGTTGAAGTTCGTGAGTCGTAATCCTTCCGCGGCCAGGTCGTCCATCTCCGGGGTCGCTGTACCACGGATTATGCCGCCTCCATTGAATCCGGGTTCGCCCCAGCCAAAATTATCTAGAAATATGAATACGATGTTGGGTTTGTCTTGAGCTGAAGCGACCGTGGCAAATAGAAGAGATAGGCAAAGTAGGAATGTGCGAGAAAACCATTTCATGACAGCGGCTCCGATCAAGATCACGTGCTCAAGACTGACGAACCAAGTCACCAATCGTCAAGAACGACCATTCGGTACAGAGCTTTGAAGCAGCACCTGGGCGTCAAGTTACGGGCGAAGCTACAATCAGCGATCAATCGAATCTCCTCCGGGATCCCTTGTGATCAACTAAGAAAAACCTTTGTTTTCCTTGACGAACAGCCCACTCAGATGTTGCCATAGGCTGGCGTTCAGCTCGGCTGGGAGGTTCAAATGAAGTTTTTTCTGACGACATCGACAGCAATCGTTTCCGCAGCATTCATAACAAGCCCTTCAAATGCTCAAGAGGCCGCACAAGGCGGGCAAGTTGGAGAGATGACCATATCGGTCGATGATATGCGTGAACCCGCGCCCGCCGATTTCTCACCCTATGCAGGTCGAGACTTTCCTACACGACCTCTGTGGGGTGACACTCACCTGCACACGTCAAACTCGCTCGACGCCCGCGGATTTGGCGTCATTCTGAGCCCCGACGATGCCTATAGGTTTGCGCGAGGTGAGGAAGTCACCACGTCGCACGGTTTGCGCGTGAAGTTGTCGCGACCGCTCGACTGGCTTGTCGTATCTGATCACTCTGACGCCATGGGCGCTATGAATGAGATCGTTGCGGGGAACTCCACGCTGATGCGTGACCCGACGCTTCGAGACTGGCACGAACGCCTCAACGCTGGGGGGGACGTCGCGCTTGGCGCAACAATGGAAGTTATCGAAACCTTCGCTGGCATCACCGGGGACGCTCTTCCCGAAGCCGTTTCAGATCGCAGGTTCGTACAATCCGTCTGGGACGAGTTCACGCAAACTGCGGATCATCACAACGCCCCCGGCACATTCACAGCGTTCATTGGATATGAATGGACGTCCACCGAAGCTGGCAACAACCTCCACCGCAACGTGATCTACCGGGATGATGCCATTCGCGCACGGCAGATGCTGCCTTTCACGACCGCAGAAACCTTTAATCCGGAACGGTTATGGGACTGGATGGAAACATATGAACAAGAGACTGGCGGGCGTGTGCTGGCCCTTGCCCACAACGGCAACGTCTCTAACGGTCTTATGTTCCCGGTCGAAACCAACCCGGAAACGGGTGAGCCGTTGACAGGTGACTATGCGGAACGGCGCGCGAAGTGGGAACCAATGTACGAAATCACCCAAATCAAAGGTGACGGAGAAACACATCCGTTTCTAAGCCCTAACGATGAGTTCGCAGACTATGAAACTTGGGATAAATCCAACCTGGGTCCAACGCCCAAAGAAGACTGGATGCTCCAATATGAATATGCGCGTGAGGCATTGAAGAACGGTCTCAAGCTAGAGGCTCAGCTCGGCACCAATCCATACAAATTCGGAGTAGTGGGATCGACCGACAGCCATACGGCTTTGGCAACGGCGGAAGAAGACAATTTCTTTGGCAAACACTCTGGCGTCGAACCAGAGACCGGTCGTTGGCAACATGTTGTTGGTGAGTTTGAAGCAACAAGAATTCTTGGATGGGAGATGGCAGCTTCTGGCTATGCAGCGGTCTGGGCTCAGGACAACACGCGCGAAGCAATATTCGATGCAATGGAGCGGAAAGAGGTCTATGGGACAACCGGCAGTCGCATCGCGGTTCGTTTCTTTGGTGGTTGGGACTTTACAGAAGCTGATGCAAGATCTCGTTTGCCCGCAGAAATCGGATACGAAAAAGGCGTTCCGATGGGTGGGGACCTCGCAGACGCGACAGAAGGCGCAGACGCACCAACATTCTTGGTTGCCGCGCTGAAAGATCCGTTCTCCGGCAATCTAGACCGCGTTCAGATCGTGAAAGGTTGGTTAAATGCCAGCGGCGAAACTGAAGAGCGGGTTTATGACGTGGCTTGGTCAGGAGACCGAGAACCCGATGCGGACGGTAACCTTCCAGCAGTAGGGAACACTGTGGATGTTGCAACGGGTACGTTCACCAATTCGATAGGGTCTCCAGAGCTGATCACTGTTTGGACGGACCCTGAATTCGATCCTTCAGTGCGGGCTTTCTACTATGCCCGCGTCTTGGAAATCCCCACGCCGAGGTGGACAATTTACGACGCCGTTCGGTTTGGAGACGAATTGCCTGCCGACGTGCCCACGTCAACACAGGAACGCGCTTACACGTCGCCAATTTGGTATACTCCCGAGGACTGAGGCCAAAGAACTCTCGTTGGTCACGACTAATGCTTAGCAACCCCTCGGCTCACATCGTTTGGCATACTCTGTCCAATCGAATGTGCGTTTACGGGCTCACTGCTGCCGTCGGCGGCGGCGCTGCATCTTGTGTTATGACGCCTGCATCAACATCGGGCTTTCGTTAACGGAAAGCTTGGCGGATCGGAGCACCAGTCATGGAGACACCAAGCTTATCTGCCTTTCGCGCGCGTCGCATAGCTTGGAACAAGGGTCGAATTGTCAGTTAGGACAACGAATATTGTCACCGCGGTACGGTCCGTCAGAGGAGATATTCACTGCAATAGCGAAATTTGATTGCTGAAGAAGTCAAAGTCTGTGCAAAAGCTGACGTTTCTCAAGGCGACTATTGTTCAAACGACAGTCAACCGCCACCTACAACAACTAAGCTCTGCGTCACCGCCCGTTGCCGATAACACGTTCGAGGAACTCGGCGATCCGTCCTTCCACGGACATGCTCAAGGCATCGCTGCCCAAACTGGCTGCACCAGCAGGATAGAAATGGCCAAAGCCCGGCACCCACGCAAACTCATGCTCCACGCCGACATTTTCGTAGTGAGCGACCAAGAGGGGAACTGAAGACAACGCGCCCGGCAGATCATACTGACCCATGAACATGAGGATCGGCGGTCTGTCTGACGAAGCTGTAACCGCCTTGTTCACGTCAAACCCGGCGTCTGTGCCCGAGAGGAGAAAAACACCAGAGACAGGAACTCCCATACCATGTGCAACATTCCAAGACGTCACTGCGCCTGCGGAAAACCCTCCAAGTACAATACGGTTCGGATCGATGTTGTAAGCGGCCGCGGAGTCCCGGATATGCAGTACCGCTTCGCGCAAATCCTCGGCAGCCGAGATCACACCATCAACCATTGTCTTCTCTTGTTCGGGGACGCTGAAATCAAGCGGCGGCAGGTCCATAGTGCCCCGAATGTGGTTGGCTTGGGACAATAGTGGCAACAGACTGTCTGGCGCGATCCAATCTGTTTGATAACCTTCACCCGATGGCACAGGCCCTTCGGGTGTCAGCCGATAATCGATTGCAAAGCACGTATAGCCCCGCGCGGCAAAACGGCGGCAATAATTGCCCATCGAGGTATCCTGAGCACCACCCGATTGAAACGTAAGTCGCGGACTGCCGCGATGGAATGCGCCGCCGAAGGTGAGGATCACAGCAGGTCGCGGCATGGCCGTGGCTTCTGTCGGATGATAGATGTCCATCCACAAATCGCGCGAAACCTCCTTACCCTCTTTCGTCACGACCCCCTGTCCATAAACCACGTTTGCTTCCAGCGCATAGGTCACCGGGGCGGCCTCCTGCGCTTCAAGAGGGGTAGCAATCAGTGCATGTGAGATGAATACAGCTGCCAGAAGACCTAAGTTAATTTTGCTAAACTCTTCCAACTTGGAACCTCCCAGAAGCATTGAGACAGGATTTCACGGAAAAGGGTCATGCAATTGAATTGTTGGGGACTCAGAGCTTAACCGTCCGGTTGGAGAAAACTCAACCCCTCGCGGATGGTCAAATTTGTCGTCCGTAGCTGGCTGGCGAAGTGTGCCTTTTACACTTCGGCGTTGGACTCGGAGCAATCGCGGCATCATTTCGACCACCCCGACTCGCTTAGGGTTGGATGACTCGTTGCCACCATATCTCATGCCATTTTGCTCCTTGGTGTACCTTCCCCAAACCAGCCAACCTTTCTGTGCGTGGCTTCAACCCACCTGAGGGTAAAACCACGGCACTTGGATTCCGGGTGTTGAGAGATTTTGAAACCAAACAATAATGAATGGATATTAAAAGACATGTCGTCATTTTGATGAACCAACCGTCGATTTTGGCAACGTCTATTGCTGCTGCGTTGGTTTGGGTCAGGTTTCATAACCAATAAATGACGGTCGAAGCGAGAACGGTTTCTGGACAGACCTTTGGGCATCCGTCGTGGCGTATCGCTACGCGCCACCAATCCTTCAGCCTACCGGACATGATCTCAAATCATTGCCCGGCAGTGCATCGCGCAGTACCGTCCCGAGAGGGGCGGTTCCGTCGTTGGTATCAGCTTTAGGCTTACCCTGGGATTTGGAAGAAAGGGCTCCAGACCAGCCGTCTGATCGCCGTTTGGCCAGAATAGATCAGACAAACCACCGTTTCGTTTTGCACTGCCGTGAAACGCGCCGTACAGCGGAAATCAATGGGTCCTGAGCCTAGAATCTGCGACCGAACCTATCCGGAAAATGTCACCATGATTTTGCCTGGGGTATTTCGAGCCGGATTTATGCGTGGACAGTTGTGTTTGTTTGTCACCGGAATTACTTGGCTTTCGAAATCCCCAGACCTCCTCCTTTCACCAGCAGATCCACGATTGCGTCGACCCCATTTCTGTGTCGAAGCGACGAGAACAAGAAAGGTCGTCCTTTACGCATTTTCTTAGCATCACGTTCCATAACCTCCAGCGAAGCGCCAACATGCGGCGCCAGATCGGTTTTGTTGATGATCAGGATGTCCGATTTCGTGATTGCCGGTCCGCCTTTTCTGGGGATTTCCTCACCCGCCGCGACATCGATGACGTAGATGGTTAAATCCGCCAGTTCCGGGCTGAATGTGGCCGACAGATTGTCGCCACCGCTTTCAATCAACACCACGTCGAGATCGGGGTGGCGTGTCTGCATTTCAGCAACGGCCGCCAAATTGATCGAGGCATCTTCGCGAATTGCAGTATGAGGGCAACCGCCGGTTTCAACGCCGATGATCCTGTCCCGCGGCAAAACTTGCATGCGCATCAGTGCCTCGGCGTCTTCCTGCGTGTAAATATCATTGGTGATAACACCCACAGAACAAACATCACGCAGTGCTTCGGACAAAGCAGCGGTCAAAGTGGTTTTTCCGGCTCCGACCGGGCCTCCGATACCGACGCGAAGTGGGCCGTTCATACTGGTCATGTGCGAAAGATCCTCGAATACTGTGTTTCGTGTTTCATGGACGCCAGATCTGCCAGGAACGCGGTAGAGCCCAATTCGTCCAGACTCGCCTTTTGTGCCCTTGCAGCAACCTGAGCGCACAGCGGCGTCAACTGGCGGATCACGCTTTGGGCATCAGTTTGCCCCAGTGGCACGAGGCGAGTTGCACAGGCGACAAGGTTACTTGCGAATGCTTGCAGAAACATCTTGGTTGTTAGCGCAACAGGAAGGTTTTGTAATCTTGCAGCCTGACCGACAGAGACCGGATATGTGAACTGTCCAAGGTCCAGTTCCCAAACGCCCTTCGTGACATTTCCGAATGCCTGACCCAGTAGATCGGTTTCCATAAGCCTTTCGGATGTCGCGCAAAAGGCCCGCGCGATGCTATCGGTATTGATGAGCTCATCTTTGTCCAGCGCATTGTACGCAGCCACCAGAAACAACACGTCATTCCACCCAGAGCCATGTTCAAGCACATCTGAGATCCAGGCTTCGGTATCCCGAGAATTCGCGACAGTTCCCGCGTCAATCGCCGCTTCCAGCCCGTGCGAATAGGCAAACCCCCCGACAGGATAGGCAGGAGACAACCATTGGGTTAGCGTCAGAATGTCAGCGTCAGTGGGTGTGGCCATGGGTCCTGCCGTGGCCATAGGCTCCGCCTTCGGGGGTGAACGGTTCATGCACTTCTTTTACCGATGCGCCAATTTTCAACAGCATGTCCCGGATAACGTGATCGACCTGAATCAAAAGTCGATCCTTTTCGATCTGGCAGGGCGTGTGGCGATTGCCGATATGCCATGCGATACGCGTTAGGTCCGGCGCTTTTACTTCAAGCAACGCTTCGGGTGCGGCCTGTATCTCCACTTCGCGCCCATCATCCAGAACCAATGCGCCGCCGTGGTTCAAAGACGTCGTTTGTGCCAGATCGATAAGGATCTGTTCACCGCTTTCACAGGTCAGAACCTTGCGGCGCAAAAACCGGTCATCGTAAGTCAAAGACAAGCAATCTGCCGGATCGCCATGTGTGTGATCCGAATAACGATGCGCAGTACAGAGCAGGGCGGTCATACCAGTACCTCCTCTGTAGAAGTGTTGGTCAGAGCCAGATTGAATCCGCAAAGACCCGGTGCACGATCCGTTCGCGTGTCAGACCGCGTTTTTTCAATTCCTCGTCGCTGAGCGATTGCAGGAATTCGACTTGCCGGACGCGTGATTGGGCTTCGGCTAGCCTGGTCAGAGCCGAGTAAATCGACGACCCGACGGATGCGATCAAACCGGGCAGCGAAAAGCGCGCGGTCGTATGTGTTGTTGAATGTGCCATTTGGACCCTCGTAAACGTTGGTCCTCCCATGGGGTTTAATATTTGTCATATCGGCCTCACTCAGTAGATAGTGTTTGGTCATTTCCGCCTTGCGCGTGTCGCAACGCAGCACAATTTTTGGTCAGAATAAAAAGTATCGTTGCGCCATTGGCAGCGTTTCGGCGGGTTGGCAGGTCAGCAATTCGCCATCTGCCCGGACCTCGTAGGTTTCCGGGTCGACTTCGACATGAGGCGTCGTGTCGTTCAGCAAAAGACCCTGTTTGCCAATCTCTCGCGTGTTTTGGACGGCGACGGTCTTTTTTGCCAATCCCAGTGTATCACCAAGCCCGTCTGAATAGGCTGCTTGCGAGACAAAAGTGATCGCCGAGTTTTCTACCGATCGCCCATACGCGCCGAACATAGGGCGACTGTAAACTGGCTGCGGCGTAGGGATCGATGCGTTCGGATCCCCCATCTGCGCGCAGGCAATTGTGCCACCCAGCAAAACCATCTCTGGTTTCACCCCGAAGAAAGCAGGATTCCAAAGAACAAGATCAGCGCGTTTACCTTCCTCGATGCTTCCGATTTCGTGACTCAGGCCATGGGCAATGGCTGGGTTGATGGTGTATTTCGCGATGTAACGACGGACGCGAAAATTGTCGTTCTCACCGGTTTCCTCGGGTAGACGCCCGCGCTGCTTCTTCATCTTGTCCGCAGTTTGCCACGTGCGGATCAAGACCTCTCCGACGCGGCCCATGGCCTGACTGTCAGACGCGATGATCGAGAAAGCCCCCATGTCGTGCAGGATATCCTCGGCCGCTATAGTCTCGCGCCGGATGCGGCTTTCGGCAAAGGCCACGTCCTCGGGGATGGATTTGTCGAGATGGTGACAGACCATCAGCATATCCAGATGCTCCTCGACCGTGTTTACGGTGAAGGGCCGCGTAGGATTGGTCGAGGACGGCAGAACGTGATTTTCACCGCAGATCTTGATGATGTCCGGGGCGTGGCCGCCGCCTGCGCCTTCGGTGTGGAACGCATGGATTGTGCGGCCTTTCATGGCGGCTACGGTGTTTTCAACAAAGCCCGATTCATTGAGCGTATCGGTGTGGATCATCACCTGCACGTCCATTGCATCAGCGACCGACAGGCAGCAATCGATGGCGGCGGGGGTCGTACCCCAGTCTTCGTGCAGTTTCAGGGCACAAGCACCGGCTTTGACCTGTTCTTCAAGTGCTGCGGGCAATGAGGTGTTGCCTTTGCCTGCGAAGGCCAGATTCATCGGAAACGCGTCCGCTGCCTGCAACATCCGCCCGATATGCCAGGGGCCGGGTGTGCAGGTGGTCGCCAGTGTCCCATGCGCCGGTCCGGTGCCGCCGCCCAGCATCGTGGTCAGGCCGGAATGCAGCGCGTCTTCGATCTGTTGTGGGCAGATGAAATGGATATGACTGTCGAACCCGCCTGCGGTCAGAATGCGACCCTCGCCCGCGATGATCTCGGTGCCAGGGCCGATGATGATGTCGACGCCGGGCTGCGTATCGGGATTTCCGGCTTTGCCGATCTTGGCGATGCGCCCGTCTTTCAGCCCAACATCCGCTTTGTAGATGCCGGAATGATCGACGATCAGCGCGTTGGTGATCACCGTATCCACCGCCCCTTCGGCGCGTGTGACCTGAGACTGCCCCATCCCGTCACGAATGACCTTGCCGCCACCGAATTTGACCTCTTCGCCATAGACGTCTTCGCGGTGGCCGGTTTCGCTGAAACGCGCAGCTGTTGCGCGCTCGACGATCAGGTCTTTCTCGACCTCGATAATCAGATCGGTATCTGCCAATCGTACTTTGTCGCCGACCGTTGGGCCGAACATGGAGGCATAGTCACTCCGGCTGATCTTGCCCGGCATCTTTCAGAGCCCCCATAATATGTGCATTGAAACCATAGATGTGGCGGCGCCCGTCGTAGGGTACCAGCATAACTTCGCGCGTTTGACCCGGTTCAAATCGCACAGCAGTGCCTGCCGGGATGTCCAATCGCATCCCCAAGGCCACATAACGATCAAAATCCAAGGCAGAGTTCGCTTCGGCAAAATGGTAGTGGCTGCCGACCTGCACCGGTCGATCACCCGTATTGGCGACAACAACAAGACGACTGCTGCGCCCTGCATTGAGCGTCAGTGAACCTTTGGCAGGTATGATCTCGCCAGGAATCATTTCGGAAGCTTCGTGATCACGACCAGTGCGGCCAGCGCGATAACAGCAAGGCCAACGCCCAACGCGGCGTAGTCTGTGGCATGGGCGTGGATATGTGTGTCCGTATGGGCCGCAGCGGGGCCAGCAAGGATCAGGGCGGGGAAAAGCATACGTGTCATAACTGTGGTCCTTTCTTAGCGAATGGGATAGTGGACGGTCACAAGTTTGGTGCCATCGGGGAAAGTGGCCTCGACCTGCACCTCGTGGATCATTTCGGGCACGCCCTCCATGCATTGGTCTCGGGTGATCACTTCGGCCCCGGCCTGCATCATGTCAGCGACAGACCGGCCATCGCGCGCGCCTTCGACCACGGCGTCGGTGATCAGGGCGATGGCCTCGGGGTGGTTCAGTTTGACGCCGCGAGCCAGCCGTTTGCGGGCGACCTCGGCGGCCATGGCGACCAGCAGTTTGTCTTTCTCACGCGGTGTCAGGTTCATGTCAGAGCATCCAGCATCGGGGTAATGTGTCGGTGTTCAGTCGCCGCAGCAGGGGCAACAGGCTTTTGCGGAGGGTGAAACCGTTTTCGGCCAGCAGCCGGATCACCAGCAGGTCGGGCCGGACCAGGCTGGCCCCGGCTGTATCTGGCAACATCTTGCGGATCGGGACCAGTTGGCTTTCGGCGGTGGGGGAGGCAAGCGCGACTAGTGCCATGGCACCCGCGCCATTGGCGATATGGGGTCTGGCCAGATGGGCGGCCAGGTCGCCGGTGAAACGGGTGGCGTCCAGAAACTCCATGACCCCGTCGCGCCTAATCTCGATCCGATCGCTCAGGCGGATGTCGGTCAGTGTCTCGCCCATCGCTGCGCGGCCAAAGATCAAAGGCTCGACTATTAGCGCCGAGGCGTCCTTGGCCAGGTCAATCTGCAAGCGCCGTGTCAACGCGCTGCCATTATACAGGATCGTCTCTTGCGGCAGCCAGTTCAGTCGCGCCTGCGGCCCGACGCTCAGGGTGTTGACGATCCGCGCCGTCTGACCGGGTTTTGCTTTATACGCCCGTTCACAGGCCTGAGTTGTTAGTGTCAGGCCCGTGCCCTCACCGGCGTGGCCCGAAAAGTGGAACGCGTCGCCGCCGGTTACTCCTCCGGCCGTGTTCAAAAGCACCGCATTCAGAAGGGGGTCGTGTCCCCGTGGAAACAGGCATTTGAACGAACCCGCCTGCCGCAGACGATCGATTACGCTGCGCCCCCGAAACAGCTTGGCGGACAGTGTAACCCGCCCTTCGGCGCGCGGCGGCGTCGCATGTGACGCAGGCGGTATGGGGGCGAACTGATTGATGGCTGCGGCTTTCACGTCGTGAACATCAGGCGTATTTCACCGCTTGGGTGTCGAAACTCTATCCGCATGGGCTGTTTTTTGATCAAAGCTCGTCCGGGAAGCTCAATTTTTGAACACACCCGCAGCATGTAGTCTAAAAATTAAGCATTAAGGTCTGTCTCGCTTCAGTCGGGATATGCCGGGCCCGCCCAGTTCGCCGAGGCAAGCAATCGAATGTGATTATGAAAAGACAAAACCCCGAACGCGTGGTCCGGGGTTTACTTGAACGAATGTTTTGGGTGCCGCTGGACGCTTTTGGATTACCCGGCCACAACGTCCTGTCGCTGTACGCCCAAACCTTCGATGCCAAGTTCCATCTTGTCACCGGGTTTCAAATAGGCCTGAGGGTTCTGGCCCATACCAACACCCGGAGGCGTTCCTGTTGAGATCACGTCCCCGGGCTGCAGCGACATGAACTGCGACAGGTGTGAGACCACCGTTGCAACGCCAAAATGCATCGTTTTGGTCGACCCGTCCTGATAGCGGTGCCCGTTCACCTCAAGATACATCGCCAGGTTTTGAGGATCAGGCACTTCGTCACGTGTCACAAGCCAAGGGCCAATCGGGCCGAACGTGTCTGCGGATTTTCCTTTGACCCACTGGCCCGAGCGATGAAGCTGAAAGTCCCGCTCGGACAAATCGTTGACCACGCAGTATCCGGCGACGTGGCTCATGGCTTCGGCCTCGGAGACGTATTTGGCCTCTTTGCCGATGACGACGCCCAGTTCCACCTCCCAGTCGGTTTTGACCGACCCGCGCGGGATTTCGACCGTGTCGTTGGGTCCAATGATGGCAGAGGTGGCCTTGAAGAAAATCACCGGCTCAGCTGGCAATTCCATGCCGCTTTCCGCCGCGTGATCCGCATAGTTCAGACCTATGCAGATGAATTTGCCGACATTGCCAACACAGGGACCTATGCGCGTATCGTCATTCACCGCTGGCAGGCTGTCCACATCGAGTGCACGCAATTTTTCAAGAACGGCGTCGCCAAGAGCGTCGCCCGAAATGTCATTGACCACACCGGATAGATCGCGAACAGAGCCGTCCGACGCTAATATACCCGGTTTCTCGGCCCCCGTTAGGCCGTAACGTAGCAGTCTCATTGCAAGGTCCTTCCGTTTAGATCGTCCAGCCGCCATCAATGGCAAATGGCTGACCCGAGGTGTATTTACTGGCGTCACTGGCCAGGTACAGTGCCAGTTCTGCGATCTCGTCCGCTGTGCCAATTCGGCCCATCGGTTGACGGGCGATGAAATCGGTCATTGCCTTTTCGTAGTCTCCCGTCGCGCGCAACCTGTCATGCAGGCTGGGGCTGTCGACGGTGCCAGGGCAAATCGCGTTGCACCGAATGCCTTGCGTGACGTAATCGGCTGCCACGGATTTTGTCAGGCCAATGACCGCAGCTTTTGACGCGCAATAGGCAAACCGGTTTGGAACGCCTTTGATGGACGATGCGACCGAGGACATATTGATGATCGATCCGCCACCATTTTCCAGCATCCCTGGCAGGGTCAGTCTGATCAGTCTGAACATGGCCTTGACGTTGAGGTCGAAACTGAAATCCCAATCCTTCTCTGGGCACTCAAGAATTGACCCTGCTGCGACGTAGCCCGCGCAGTTAAACAGAACGTCGAGGTGCGGCAGGTCGGCGACGGCGGTTGTCACCGCTTCATTGTCGGTGACATCCAGCTTCAGCGGCTCGATACCCGCAATACTGCCCAGTTCGGCAAGCGAAACATCGTTGATGTCGCTGGCGATCACATGTGCGCCTTCCATTACGAACAGTTCGGCAGTTGCACGGCCGATGCCTTGTCCTGCAGCTGTAATCAGAGCGGTCTTACCTGCAAGTCGGTTGGATGGGTTGAAAGTTGTCATTGGTGCCTCACAGTTTTTCGGGCAGCAAGTCTGTTGGGATGTCCTGATAACAAACCGGCCGCAAGAAACGGCGGATCGACAGAGTTCCCACAGACGTCGCGCCAAAGTTGGTTGAAGCAGGGTAGGGGCCGCCGTGAACCATGCTATCGCAGACTTCGACACCGGTCGGGAAGCTGTTGGCCAGCAGACGACCCGCCTTGCGTTCCAGCAGCGGAAGCAGCGCCTGAGCCTCGGGTTTGTCACCCGCGTCCAGATGCAGCGTGCAGGTCAGTTGCCCTTCGATGGCCCGCGCGATCTGTTGCATTTGCGAGACGTCTTTTACGCGCACGATGATGCCCAATGGGCCAAAAACCTCTTCCTGCAGTTGTTTGTCGGCCAGCCAGTTATCGCCGGAAACAGTGAACAGGTAAGGGGCCGCATCGCGTGTCGCGCAACTGGCGCCCATAATTTGAGAAACACCTGTTCCGGCGGCGACACGCGAAACGCCGTCCCGATAGGCTGCGGCAATACCATCGGTCAGCATTGTCTGGTCAGCGACCGAAGACAGCCCGGTCTGGGCTGCCGACTGAAACGCGTCGGCATCCGGACCGTCAATGATCACAGCGATACCGGGGTTGGTGCAGAACTGACCGGCACCCATCGTCAGCGAAGCCGCCCAGCCTGTGCCGATCTGAGCCCCACGTGCAGCCGCAGCTTGTGGCAGAATGAACATTGGATTGACCGAACCCAGTTCACCAAAGAATGGGATGGGTTCGTCCCGTTGTGCGCACAGATCGAACAACGCCCGTCCACCTGCAAGGCTGCCAGTAAAGCCCACCGCCCGGATCAGCGGATGCTGCACCAAACGCGTGCCCACATCGCGTTTGCCGCCTTGAACAAGTGAAAACACTCCGGGATGAACCCCTGTTGCTTTGATGGCCGCGTCAATGGCCTGAGCCACGATCTCGCCTGTGCCTGGATGGGCCGAATGGCCTTTGACGACAACGGGGCATCCGGCGGCAATTGCCGCGGCGGTATCGCCCCCGGAAACCGAGAAAGCCAACGGGAAGTTCGACGCGCCGAACACCGCAACAGGACCCAGCGGGCGCTGGATCATCCGCAGATCGGGGCGGGGCAAGGGCGCGCGATCCGGCATGGCCGGGTCATGGCGCATGTCCAGATAGTCGCCCGCTTCGATGTGATCGGCAAAGAGACGCAGCTGGCCGACGGTACGGCCACGCTCACCCTGCAGACGCGCTTCGGGCAGGCCAGTTTCCTGAGTGCCAATCTCGGTGATCGCATCCCCGCGCGCGTCGATCTCATCTGCGATCTTGCGTAGCAGCGCGGCGCGCTCGGATCGCGAGGACCACCCGAATGTGGCAAACGCCGCCTCGGCCGCTTCTACTGCGCTATCGACCAATGCCGCTGTCCCGACAGAAAAGTCGTGGCTTGGTCCATGCGCGGGTTCGGACGCAAAAGTCGCATCTGAGCCGACCCATTCGCCAGCGATCAGGTGTTTTCCAGTCAACATGTTCGTTCTCACTTAAAGCAGGCCGCGATGGGCAAGGTTTCGCATCAGGTGTGACGCCCCAAAGGTCCATTTGGGGCATTCGGTCGACAGGCGCACAGTGTTTGTCAGCGCCCCAAGTTGTGCATTGGCGATGGTTACGACGTCGCCAAGTTTGTGTGTGAATCCACCGCCCGGAGTATCCCTGTCCTGGGTCGGAGCAAAGAGCGTGCCGAGAAACAGCATCAACCCATCAGGATATTGGTGGTGACGTCCGATTGTCTGCTCCACAAGATCGGCAGGATCGCGGCTGATCTGGGACATGGATGAGCTGCCGTTCAGGACAAACCCATCCGGTCCGGTGACGGTCAGCGTCAGTTCGGCTTGCCGTACATCGTCCAGTGTGAACCCATCATCGAACAATCGGATCATCGGCCCGATCGCGCAAGAGGCATTGTTGTCCTTGGCTTTGCTCAGCAACAGAGCTGAACGCCCTTCGACGTCGCGCAGGTTCACATCGTTGCCCAGCGTTGCGCCTTTGATCTCACCCCGTGAGGTAACGGCCAGAACAATTTCGGGTTCGGGGTTGTTCCATGTCGAGATCGGGTGAAGCCCGATTTCTGCACCGAACCCGACTGATGAAAGGACCTGCGCCTTGGAAAAAACCTCGGCATCGGGGCCGATCCCGACTTCAAGGTACTGACTCCAGAGACTTTCGGCGATCAGTGCTTCTTTGACCTCTGCCGCCGCGTCCGATCCCGGAACAATGTTCGAGAGGCTGTCCCCGATCCGGCCCCCGATGCGCGCCCGGATCGCGTCAGCTTTGGCGGGATCGCCTGCAGCCTGTTCTTCAATCACACGTTCGACCATGGATCCGGCAAATGTGACACCGCAGGCTTTAACCGCTTGCAGATCACACGGTGCGAGCCATTGGTGGTCGGCGTCTAATGGGCCGATATCTTCACCTTGGGCGTTGCGCACGTAATCCGCTGCGTCTTCGCGTTCCAGAATGTCTCGGACGGTTGGAGCCGTTTTAGATGTGATATCGACAACCCGACCATTACGCAGTGTTACCACGCTGGGGCCGACCCCGGCACGCTCAATACGGCCGAGCCACAGCCCGTTGGAATCCAATGTGGATATGGTCATTTCAATCCCTGAGGTTATAGGCGCGGGCGGCATTGCCACCCATGATCGCCTGGCGTTCTGTGCTGTTTAGCTGGTTCAGCAACGTGTCGGTTGTCTCACACCAGCGCTCGTAACTGCTGGCCAATTTGCAAACCGGCCAGTCGCTGCCCCAAATCAGACGCGACGGGCCGAAGGTGTTAAGTAGGTGATCCACGTAGGGACGCAGATCTTCAACAGTCCAGTCTGTGGAAGCCTCAGTCACGAGGCCGGACAGCTTGCACCACGCACTGGTCTCTCGGGCCAATGTCGACATGTCTTCGGACCAGCCGTCCAAGATCGCGTCTTTGATCAAAGGTTTTGAGCCATGGTCCATTACCGCACTCATATCGGGGTGGCGCTGAAGAAGTTGTCTGAGCGGGACCAGATGTTGGGGTAAGGTCAGTGCATCGAATGTCAGGTCGTACTGCTGAACCGCTTCAAAAGCTGGTGTAAGCCCATCGCCAAGCATCCAAAGAGGGTCAGCAATGTCCTGTATCATCGGACGAAGACCAACCAGTGCCGGGTGAACGGCCAAGGCAGCAATCTGCGCGTCCACATCAGCGGCTTCAAAATCGACCCAGCCCACAACACCTTTGATGAACGCATGCTGGTCGGCCAGAGCGAGCATATATTCGGTCTCGGCCACTGTGGGTGCCGCCTGGACAAGGACCGTGCCATCAATCTCGGCAGCTTTTAGCAGCGGTATTAGATCGTCCGGCGTAAAATCCCGGTAGATCGCGTCCAGATCAGGCGTCAACCAGCCATAGTCGCCACGCGCCAAAGCCCAGAAATGCTGATGCGCATCGATCTTCATCCGATCACACCCTTTTTCAGGATGATGTTGCCGTAAAGCCTGCGTTCGCCTGTCTGAACAATGGCAAAAGCGTTCGCTGCCCGCGCGTAGAAAGCAAACCGTTCCAGCCCCTGTACTTTGGTTGGGTTGTCGGCGGTTGCGTCTATGATGCGCTGAAAGTCCGCGACTGCGTCAGGAATTGCCTTGGGGTCGCCCACAACCTGCATGCTCAACGCCGGATCAGGTACGAAAGTATCCAACGGCATCACGGATAAAACAGCTTGCAGCACTTCACTGGCCGAAGACCCATCGGCCCGGATGCAGTCCGGTCCGCTGCTGGAGCCGGGGAAATTCGCATCTGCAATAACGATCTCGTCCCCGTGGCCCATGGCCCTGAGGGTATAAAGAAGTTCCGGTGAAAGGATCGGGTCGATGTTACGCAGCATTTGCAGCCTCGCTTGGCAGGGGCGCGTCTGAACGGATCAGGCCCTCGGACCGCAGATCCGACCACAGGCCGGGGGGAATGTCGCGCTCCATCAATGCGACGTTGGATTGGACTTCGGATGCGTTAACGGCCCCCGGTACCACGGTTTTGACGCAAGGATGACCCAGAACAAATTGCAACGCCGCGGCGATCAGCGGAGTATCGTGCGCCGCGCAAACGGCTTCGATCTTGCGTACCCGCTCGAGTATATCCTCGGGCGCGTCGGCGTAGTTGTATTTGGCACCTGGTACAGCTCCGGTCGCGAGAATGCCCGAATTGTAAGGTCCTCCAAGGATAATGCCGACATCGCGCTGCTCACAAAGTGGCAGGAAACTGTCGAGGGCTTCCTGTTCCAGCAGTGTGTAGCGCCCGGCCAGCAGGAAGCCGTCGAAATCCCCGAGTCCAAGCAGTTTTTCGCAAACCTGCCATTCGTTTACGCCCGCCCCAATTGCAGCGATTTCACCTGCATCGCGCAACTCGGTCAAAGCCTTGTAACCGCCGCCATCAAAAAGCTCGCGGACCTTGGCATCAGACACTTCCTGACTGCCTTGACTGAAGACACAGACATCATGGACCAGAAGAATGTCAGAGTTGGCCACGCCAATTCTGTCGCGGCTGGCCTCGTAAGATCGCATGACCCCGTCGTAAGTGTAGTCGAACACGATCCGTTTCTGCGGCACATCGACGAAAGCTTCGGGTGTCACTTCATGCGGTTCGCAATCCAAAAGCAGCCGGCCAATTTTGGTCGACAGTTGAATGTTTTCGCGACCAAACCGGCTAATCGCCTGCCCAAACCGTTGCTCTGACCGACCAAGCCCATATTGGGGCGCGGTATCGAAAAACCGGATGCCGGCGTCATAAGCGGCCTGCAATGCCGCCTGCGCGTCCTCATCCGAGACTTTGCGATACAGGTTTCCCAACGGCGCCCCGCCAAACCCCATGCGGGTCAATGGAACAGGCCGCGCGGTCCGATTGTTCAGCAATTCTGTCTGAGAAACTGTCATCCTGCCTCACTGTGCAGTTGTGGTGTAAGGTTGAACAAATGAGGCTTTTGCTGTTCCAGCAGTTCGATGCGTGGCATCAATTGTCCAAGGTGGGTGCGCATAGCATCCTGCGCAGCCTGTTCATCGCGATTGCTGATTGCCTCGAAAATGGCCCGATGCTCTGCCAAAGTCTCGGCGATCCGGCCGGGGGTGGGCAGCAGCAGCATACGAGCGCGACTGACCTGCAAGGAAACGGTTTGGGCCACATCCGCGAGGCGACGAAAGCCAGTGAATTCCATCAGCAGGCCGTGGAACTCTTCATCGGCCTGATAAAAGCCCGGTATATCCTCGTCCTCGATCAGCAGTTCCTGAAGGCGCATATTGCGGCTTAGTCTTTTGCGCTGATCGTCGGTCAGGTCGCGGGCAACCTTTGCAACGGTCGCAAGTTCCAGCGCTTCGCGGAGGAAGACGCCTTCGCGGATTTCATCCATCGAAAAGTAGGACACACGGGTGCCCGATTGCGGCACCACATCCACCAACCCTTCCGACGCCAGACGTGCAATCGCGTCGGCCACAGGCGCGCGCGAAACACCCAGCCTTTCACACACGGGTGCCTTCCTGAGATTCGCGCCGGGTGGAAAATCCAGCGATAGAATCGCCTGTTTCAGTGAGTGGTGAACACGCTGCGCAAGCGGCCCTTCGATTGTCGTGATCTCAGGCAGCAGTGCAGCGTTTATGTCTTGTTGCTTGCTCATGTTTTGTAATTTAGCATTCTAACATGTTAGTTGACAAGTAGTGAATTTGAGATTAGCAACATGGGCCAAGCAAGCGGGGAAAAGATGCAAGCACATAGCGGCATAAGTGTTTTGGAAGGGGCGACGCGCGATGTCGTGAAGCTCAACCCGCGAGACAATGTTGTCATTGCATTGCGCGATCTGAACGCAGGCGAGCAGCCCGCATTGGTTCCCGTGCCGCTGACCGCATCAGTCTCTCGTGGTCACAAGATCGCCGTGGTCTCAATTCAAGCCGGGGAAAATATCATTCGTTACGGTCAGATTATCGGTCAGGCCAAGTGCGATATCGCGCCGGGCGAGCATATCCATGTGCACAACCTCGGCATGGGGGCGCATCAGCAGGACTATGCGCACGCAAGCGCCAACGCTCCGCTGCCTGCCTTGACCGAAGAGCGGACGTTCGACGGTTACCACAGGTCCGACGGCAAAGTGGGCACTCGCAATTACATCGGGATTCTGACCACCGTGAATTGCTCGGGGTCTGTGGCGCGTTTCATTGCCGAGGCGGCGGAAAAATCCGGGCTGTTGGACAGCTTTCCCAATGTTGACGGTGTGGTCCCAATTGTGCACGGAACCGGCTGCGGCATGTCCGCCAGCGATGAAGGCTATGCCACCCTGTTCCGGACGCTGGCCGGGTATGCGCAGCATCCGAATTTCGCAGGCATTCTGCTGATTGGTCTGGGGTGTGAGGTCATGCAAGTGGCCGACCTTGTCGGCGGGCGACCAATCCGCGCTGACGGCGCCCTGCGTTACATGACGATTCAGAACGAGGGCGGAACCCGGCGAACCATCGAACGGGGGCTGGAGGAGCTGCGCGGTATCGCCGAGTTGGCTGATCAGGCCGAACGCGCGCCTGCGCCGATCAGTGCCATCACGGTGGGTATGCAGTGTGGGGGATCGGACGGGTATTCAGGGATAACGGCAAACCCGGCTTTGGGATACGCCTCGGATCTGCTGGTGCGCCACGGCGGTACAACGATCTTGTCTGAAACCTCGGAAATCTACGGGGCAGAGCACTTGCTGACGCGCCGTGCTGAGACCGTGGAGGTCGGTGAAAAGCTGATCGACCGCATCCACTGGTGGGAGGATTACACCGCCCGCAACGGTGGTGAGATGGACAACAATCCAAGCCCTGGCAACAAGCGCGGTGGCCTCACGACCATATTGGAGAAATCGCTGGGGGCGGTCGCCAAAGGGGGCACAGCCCCTCTGCGCGACGTCTATAAATTTGGTGAGAGGGTGGACAAACACGGGTTCGTTTTCATGGACAGCCCCGGTTTTGATCCCTGTTCGGTTACCGGCCAAGTCGCTTCGGGCGCGAACCTGATTGTGTTCACCACCGGGCGCGGCTCGGTTTCAGGGTACCAACCAACGCCCTGTATCAAGCTGGCCACCAATTCCGAAATGTACGCGCGCATGTCCGAGGACATGGACCTGAACTGCGGTGACGTCGTGACCGACGGGATCAGCATCGAGGCCAAGGGCGAAGAGCTGTTCGAAATGCTCATCCGCGTCGCCTCGGGTCAGAAAACCAAAAGCGAGGAACTTGGCTTTGGGGGCGTTGAATTCGTCCCCTGGCAAATCGGCGCGGTGATGTAGTGCGCGCTGGGCCCAAGGGAGAGGGGCACATGGGAGGGCAAATGCAAAAATTGGTCGAAATGACGGGGATTGATAAATTCTTCCCCGGCGTGCACGCGCTGAAATCCGTGCAATTCGATCTTGAACCGGGCGAAGTTCACGCGCTGATGGGTGAGAACGGTGCCGGTAAGAGTACGCTGATGAAGATCTTGTCGGGTATTTATCAGCGTGATGGCGGGACGCTGAAGATCGAAGGGCGCGACGTCAGCCCGACAACCCCGCGCGAAGCGCAGGATCTGGGCATCGGGATCATCCATCAGGAACTGAGCTTGATGAACGATTTGACCGTCGCTCAGAACATCTTTATCGGGCGCGAACCGCGCAAAAGCTTTGGTCGTTTGGACGAGGCTGCGCTGAATGCGCAGACCGCCGAAATCTTTGCTTCGATGAACCTCAGCCTTGATCCAAAGGCGTTGGTGGGCAGTCTGACCATCGCGAAACAGCAGATGGTCGAGATCGCCAAGGCACTGTCCTTTCGGTCCAAGGTGCTGATCATGGACGAGCCCACGGCTGCCCTGAATGACGCCGAGATTGCTGAGTTGTTCGTGATCATCCGCCGCCTCAAGGCCGAGGGCGTGGGCGTAGTCTACATCAGCCACAAGATGGACGAGCTCAAGCAGATCTCGGATCGCGTAACGGTCATGCGCGATGGGGAATATGTCGGAACAGTAGGGGCCGCTGAAACCCCGATCAGCCAGATCATCGCCATGATGGTGGGCCGTGAGGTTAAGGAAGAACCGCTGGACGTGCCCGATCTGGGTGATGCTGAGATGTCTCTGGAGGTCACCGGGCTGAGCCGGAGCAACGAAATTCAGGATGTCAGCTTCTCGGTCCAAAAGGGCGAAATTCTGGGCTTTGCCGGTCTGATGGGCGCAGGTCGTACAGAGGTTGCACGGGCTATCTTCGGGGCCGATCCCAAGGATAGCGGCGAAATTCGGGTACATGGTCAGGTGGTGTCGATTAAGTCACCAACTGACGCCGTCAAAGCGGGGATCGGATACCTGTCCGAGGATCGAAAGCATTTCGGCCTCGCCACCGGCATGAACGTGCGCGACAACATAGCACTTGCCTCGATGGACTTGTTCACGGGCGCAGGCGGGGTTCTGCACGATGGTGAAATCAGCGACACCGCCAAAAGCTACATCCAGCAATTGGGCATTCGAACGCCGTCGGATGTGCAGGAAGTTCGACTGCTGTCAGGCGGGAACCAACAGAAGGTTGTCATCGCCAAATGGCTGCTGCGCGACTGCGACATACTGATCTTTGACGAGCCGACCCGCGGCATCGACGTTGGCGCGAAATCTGAAATCTACAAGCTGCTGGAAGAACTGGCGGGGCAGGGCAAGACGATCATCGTGATCTCATCCGAACTGCCCGAGATCATGCGCCTCAGCCATCGCATCGCCGTGATGTGCGAGGGGCGGCTGACCGGGATACTGCCCGGCGGAAAAGACACCACTCAAGAAGACATCATGCATCTGGCCACGCAACGTACCGCGGCGATGCAGGTAACAGGGACAGTTCAATGACCACAGCAACCGATATCGAAAAGAAAAAGCCACTGGCGGGGCTTGCGGACAGCGGCGCCTATCAAAAGCTGTTGGCTTTCGCCAGTCTGATTGTGCTGCTGATCGGGTTCTCAATCGCATCACCCAACTTCATGCAGACATCGAACATGATCGCCATTCTGCAGGCGACGTCGGTCAACGGGGTTCTGGCCGTCGCGGCAACGTTGGTCATCATTACCGGAGGAATTGACCTGTCCGTCGGAACGCTGATGACGTTCTGCGCAGTCATAGCTGGCGTGGTTTTGACCTATCTCGGGATGCCGCTGCTGTTGGGTGTTATTGCAGCAATTGCAGCAGGCGCATTTTGTGGGCTGTGTTCCGGCACTTTCGTCGCCAAGATGAAGATCCCGCCCTTCATCGCCACGTTGGGGATGATGCTGATCCTCAAAGGTCTGTCACTGGTGATTTCGGGGACGCGACCAATCTACTTCAACGACACGCCGGGCTTTGACCAGATTTCGCGCGGGTCACTGATCGGAGAGGTCTTTCCATCGCTGCCCATTCCCAACGGTGTGCTGATCCTGTTTCTGGTGGCCATTGCAGCGTCTTACATTCTGGGTCGCACGGTTCTGGGTCGCTACACCTTTGCGCTGGGCTCTAACGAAGAAGCGGTGCGCCTGTCCGGCGTGAACACCGACATGTGGAAGATGCGCATTTACGCCCTGGCCGGAGCGATCTGCGGCATCGCCGGTATCCTGATCGCCTCGCGTCTGAATTCAGCGCAGCCGGCACTTGGGCTGGGTTACGAGCTGGAGGCGATTGCAGCCGTGGTCATCGGCGGTACGTCTTTGTCCGGCGGGCGCGGGACCATCCTGGGGACGCTGATTGGCGCCTTGATCATGGCCGTGCTGACCAACGGGTTGCGCGTACTGTCCGTCGCGCAGGAATGGCAGACCGTTGTGACCGGAGCAATCATCATCCTGGCCGTCTACGCCGATATGGCGCGACGCAAGAAATCGGGGTGACCAAACAACTAAACAAAAGGCCAAAACGACCAACTGGAGGAGAAAACATGTTTTCACGTCGTTTCATTCTGGGTGCGCTGAGCGCGGCCACCCTGGCAGGACCCGCCTCGATGGCGGCAGCCGAAGAAATCTACATCCCACTGGTGTCCAAAGGTTTCCAGCATCAGTTCTGGCAAGCGGTGAAGTCGGGCGCGGAACAGGCGGCAGATGAGTTTGACGTCACAATCACCTTCGAAGGCCCGGATAACGAGACCATGGTGGACCGCCAGATCGACATGTTGGCCGCAGCTTTGGCGAATAACCCCAAGGCTATTGGTTTTGCCGCTCTGGACAGTCAAGCCGCGATCCCGCTTTTGAAACAGGCCAACGATAAGGGCATTCCGGTCATCGCTTTTGACAGCGGTGTAGACAGCGACATTCCGCTTTCAACTGCGACGACGGATAACCTAGCGGCAGCCGGGCTGGCCGCAGACAAGATGGCCGAAAAAATCGGTGGCAAAGGTAAGGTGGCGGTTGTCGCCCATGATCAGACCAGCCGTACCGGGATCGATCGCCGCGACGGCTTCGTCAATCGCATGGCTGAGAAGTACCCGGATATCGAAGTTGTGACGGTTCAATACGGCCAGGGCGACCACCTGAAGTCGACCGAAGTCACCAAAGCAATTCTGACGGCAAACCCTGATCTGAATGGAATCTTTGGCACCAACGAAGGCTCGGCCATCGGTGTGGTAAACGGCGTTCAGGAACTGGGCACCGAAGGTCTGGTGATTATTGGCTATGACAGCGGCAAAGCCCAGAAAGACGCAATCAAGAGCGGCCTGATGGCGGGTGCAATCACGCAAAACCCGGTGGGTATCGGATATGAAACGGTGAAGGCAGCGGTTGCGGCCCTGAACGGAGAAGAGGTTCCGGCGCTGATCGACACAGGCTTCTACTACTACGACGCCTCAAACATTGACGACCCGAAGATCTCGGCCGTTTTGTACGACTAAGCAGAACCACTCACTTTGTCCGGCCTGCCTGTTTAGGTGGGCCGGAGCGAGGCTCTAAAATACCGTTTGCGAACGAACTATAAAAGGGCAATTGAAAGATCACTTCGATCGTCAGCATGGTCTAACGCTGGGATGACTCAGCGGCACAGATCATCACATCGCAGAATAGCCGCCGTCTACGGGATATACGGCACCGGTTACGAAAGCGGCTTCATCCGACAGCAACCACGCTGCCAAGGCTCCGACCTCAGCAGGTTTACCCCAACGGTCCAGCGGTGTACGGCCCAGGATCGGCTGGTTGCGGGCCGGATCGGCACGTAGGGCTTCGGTCATTTCCGTTTCGATCCATCCCGGTGCTACGGCGTTGACGCGGATGCTGTCAGCGGCCCATTTTCCGGCAAGCGCTTTGGTTAATTGCGCCACACCGCCTTTAGACGCTGAATAGGCCGGAACAAGGGGCCCGCCGAAATAGCTGAGCATCGATGCGGTGTTCACGATTGACCCACCCGACGCAGCCAACAAAGGATGCGCAGCCAGGCAGCAGCGCATGGTGCCGGTAAGGTTAATGTCGATCACCTTCTCGAAGGTTTCGAGATCATATTCAGCGCCTCGCGCCAGTATTCCGGCGCAGTTCACCAATCCGTCCAAGCGCTGCATATTGGTAAAGAAGGTGTTCACGGCAATGGTGTCGCGTACATCAAGCTGCGTGCAGGTGTCATTTGGATTCAGCTTCGCGTGGCGGCTCACTTCGTCTGCACCAACGCCCGTAGCTGTGATACGCCACCCCTTTTGTCGCAACGTGTCAGCGATCCCGGCGCCTATCCCGCGCGTTCCACCAATGACAACAGCGTGTTTCATGGGTCAGTCCCCTTCGGCCAAAAACGCCTCGACCGCGTCCTTGTACGGCATCGGAGCAACCGCGCCATATCCTTGGGTCGAAAGGGCAGCAGCGGCGTTCGCGTAGCGGGCCGAGGTGAATGGGTCGTCTCCGGCAACAATACGCGACAGGAAAGCCCCGTCAAAGGTATCGCCAGCAGCGGTGGCATCCACAGCTTCGACCCGGCGGCCTTTGACGCGCTCGCGTTTATTCGGGGTGGCCACCAATGTGCCCTCTGCCCCAAGGGTCAAGGCGACGATATTTGCGCCAAGGCTCAGGTAGAAATCTACTATGGCATCCGGGTCAGACAGCCCGGTCAGCTGCTCTGCGTCATCCAAACCTGGAAGCGCAATATCGCATTGCGCCATCGCCGCATGGGTCACGGCGCGGGCGCGCTCGATCGGCCAAAGTTTCAGGCGCAGGTTGGTGTCGTACGAGACCAGACCACCGGCTTCTTTCACTATCTTGATGGCGGCGAACACGGCATCGGCGGCAACGTCCGAAATCGCCTGGCTGATGCCCGAAACATGCAGGATTTTTGCCGACTGCAAGGCCTTGACGGGCAGGTCTTCTGCTTTCATCCGGCTACTGGCGGAACCAGCCCGGAAATAACTGAATTCGTGCCCATTCGCGCCGTGGGTCACAAAGTAAACGCCGGTATGGGCGTCTGTCACTTGGCGTACGGTTGAAGTGCCGATGCCTTCCGCCTTCCACAGATCCATGAATGAATTGCCGAACGTATCGGCTCCGAGATGTGTCACAAAGCCGACGGACGCGCCTTGGCGGGCTGCAGCGACGGCACAGTTCGACGTGTCGCCGCCATGTCCGGGCAGGTAATTCCCGTCGGGCTGCGGGTTGAACTCCAGCATCGGTTCGCCAAGGCATAGAATATCGGGGGTCATGGTCGTCTCGTTCTCAAAAAGGGTCAGTCCGGTCGGGCCGACCAAGGCGTTAGGGAGGATTATTCGGTCGGATAACTTTCGCCAATACCCGGACTCTTCCCGGTGCGGAAATTCGCGATTACAGGGTCTCTGAATTTCATTTCGCCATCGCCCTACATGTGCAGGTGTCTCCAAACCACATACATTTCGACATCCAGTCCCCATGCCAAGGTATCAGGCCAGTTCGCTTCGGGGAGATGGGCGAAACGGCTGAAGCAGAATCTTTCAAAAACCGGGCAGACCGGTGCAAGTATCGCATCCGCCGCCTTCGTATCTTTCATGTCATCGGGCTTGAGCCCAACCAGACAGATTTTGGGAGATACCGCCATGAAAACCCTCGCCCTTAACACCGCCGCTGCACTAATGGCTTCGACTGCCGCGATTGCGCAGGTCGAAACCCGCACTGTAACCTTTGAAAACGAAGGGTCTATCCTGACCGGCACGCTGTATTTGCCGGAAGAACGCGGTGACGCGCCTTTGCCCACGGTTGTTGTCACCGGGGCCTGGACATCGGTGCAGGAACAGATGCCAGCCAACTACGCGCAGGAAATGGCGTCGCGCGGGTTCGCCGCCTTCACCTTCGATTTCCGTGGCTGGGGCAAGTCGGGCGACCTGCCCAACAATGTGCGCTATGTTGAAAGCCCCGAGGCCAAAACCTCGGACATCAAGGCAGCGTTTGCATATGTTGCGACCCTGCCCGAAGTAGATGCCGATCACATCAACGGGCTCGGGATCTGTGCTTCGGCCGGTTACATGGTCGATGCCGTTTCCGGAAATCCGTTGGTGCAGCGCGTCGGCCTTGTCGCACCCTGGCTTCAGAATGAAGAGATTGTTGAAGCCGTCTATGGGGGCAAAGAAGGCGTTGCCGGGTTGATCGAAGTCTCCCACGCTGCCGAAGCCGCGGGTGGGCAGATCATTCCTGCAGCCGGGCCGGAAGGTGCCGAAGGTGTTCTGATGCCGATTGGTGGGTATTACTATGAGGCCGACCGTGGTGGCATCCCCGAATATGACGACAAGTGGAACAATGCAGGCTGGGAAGGTTGGCTGACCTATCACCCTGCCGACAATCCGCAGCGTTTGGACAAACCGCTGGCCATTGTGCACTCGGAAAGCGCGGCCATCCCGCAGGGCGTACAGACTTTCCTTGCAGGATTTGCGGGCAATGCGACGGCTCAGTGGCTGGAAGACGTCACGCAGTTCGACTTCTACGACAACCCCGAGGATGTGACCCGTGCAGCGGACACCGTGGCCGATCACTTCCAGGCTGGTCTGGACAGCTGAACACCTTATCAGGCGCCGAAGTTGACTTCGGCGCCTGCCCTTTACCCCGGAGTAGACCGATGCCCAAAAACCTTACAACCACACTTGCAGCTGCCACCATGATCGCAAGCGCAGCCTTCGCCGATCAGCAGGCCACCATCTCAACCACGATCACCGATATCGCAGCGGGTGCTGACCGTCACGACTGGGCCCGTGTGCGCGGTGCCTTTGCCGATACGGTGACGACCGATTACACCAGCCTTTGGGGCGGTGACCCAGTCACCCAACCCGCCGACGACCTTGTCGCAGGTTGGTCTGCATTCCTGCCTGGGTTTGAAAGCACCCACCACATGGTCACCAACCATGCCATCACGTCACTTGCCGAATCCGAAGCCACGGCGCAGGCTGATTTCACCGCAACCCACCGCATTGAGGATGGCTTGTGGGTTCTGGGCGGACGCTATGATTATGCGCTGGAAAAATCCGGGGACCGCTGGGTTGTAACCTCTCTGACCATGACGGCGCTTTGGGAAACCGGAGATCGCGGCCTTGTCGCCATTGCTGCCGAGCGTGCAAATCAAGGAAATTGATAGATTGAAGGACTGCCACACCGTTCCACTTTTAGGAGTGGACTGGTGCTGGCTGCATTGCCACGATCTATTTTAGATATGCCGGCTGACACAAAGTCATAGGGATCTGCATGACCAACCAACGCATCGCACTTGTAACCGGCGCCAACCGAGGCATCGGAAAAGAAGTCGCGAGACAATTGGCCAGAGATCATGGGGTAAAAGTTCTGCTCGGTTCTCGAAACCTGGATAAAGGACATCGGGCCGCAGATGAGATCGGGTACGGGGTGGAAGCCTTTCAGCTGGACGTATCGAACCCGGACTCTGTCGCCGCCGCCTTTATTCTGAAGATTGAACCCAGCTACGGGCGTCTCGATATTTTGGTCAATAACGCAGGTGTGGATTACGACACGGATCAGCAGGCGCATTGCGCCGACCTGCATCGCGTGCGGCGTGCCTTTGACACCAATCTTTTTGGTGCTTGGGATACCATAATCGCAGCGACTCCTCTTTTGCGACGTGGCGCGAGTGCCCGGATCGTCAATGTGTCTTCCGGTTCAGGCGCGCTGAGCGACATGTCCGGTGGCACGGCAGGTTATGGTGTATCCAAGGCAGCATTGAATGCGCTGACCATCAAAACCGCAGCCGAGCTGAAACACGAAGGTATTCTTGTCAACGCCGTTTGCCCCGGTTGGGTTGCCACGGACATGGGCGGGGGTGGCCGCCCGGTGTCTGAGGGGGCGAGGGGTGTTGTTTGGGCGGCAACTCTGCCGAACAACGGCCCGACAGGCGGTTTCTTTCGCGATGGGGCGCCAATCGAATGGTAGGCGCTATCCCGGTGCCATGAAATCAATCAATGCTCTGACCCGCGCGGGCAGCAGGCGGCGGCTGGGATAAACGGCGAACATTTCTCGTGTCAAAGGTCGCGTATCCTGAACCTCAAGCTCGTGCAAATCTCCACCCATCATGTCCAGAGGCAGCATTGCAACGCCCAGATTGCGACGCGCGGCGAGTGCGATGACGTCAAGGTCGATTAAACTGTGGGCGACGTTGCTGGGTTGCAGTTTGTCGCCGTTTTCCAAAACCCAAGGCTGGCCAGCGGTCAGGGCAGGTAAGCTTTGAAAAACCTGCCGAGAAATCGCGCCCTTCAATCCGTTCTCCTCAATAAAACCCGACCCGGCGCAAAAACAGTAAGGAACCGACCAAAGGCGTTTTGCGACAAGGCTGGAATCCGTCAGTGGACCGACCCGAAAGGCCAAATCGATATTGTCGCTGAAAAAATCCAACATGACGTTCGTGGGTGTCATTTCCAGCTGCACATGTGGGTTTTGCTGTGCAAACTCCAGCAAACGTGGGCCAATCGTTGCACGGGCGGCCAGGGGCGGGGCCGTAATGCGTATGGTCTGGCGTCTGGTTTCGTCAGCAAATCCCGCAACCTCTCGCAGTGCTTCGAATGGCTCCTGGCAGCGATCCAGAAGGCGGCGGCCTTCTTCTGTCAGACGTACTTGGCGGGTCGTGCGCTCAAACAGTTTGGTGCCGAGATGGTTTTCCAATTCGGCAACTCTTCGGCTGACCCGGCTCAGAGGGATACCAAGTTGGTCCGCAGCTTTGGAAAAGCTGAGATGGTCAGCGACAAGAGTGAACAGGGCAAGGTCGTTGTAGATCATAATTCTATTTTTGAGATAATAACTCCTGAAATCAACGATTATCATTACAACTGACGGTCTCTACTTTCTGCACAACAGAAGGAGACACGTTATGTCCTATGCAATCGAAATCACGCGAAACGGTGGGCCCGATGTTCTGCGCAAATCCGACCGCGCCGTTCCTCAGCCAGCCCCCGGCGACGTCTTGATCCGTAACCATGCCGGAGCCGTTAACTTTATCGACACGATCATCCGACGGGGAGAGATGCCAGAAGGTATGATGCCTACCCTGCCGCACGTACCAGGCGTCGAAGGCGCCGGAGTTGTTGAAGCGCTGGGCGAAGGGGTCGAAGGCTTTGCCATGGGCGACCGTGTGGCTTGGATGGGGCCGATCGGTGCGGGCGGTTATGGCACGCATTCCGTGATTGGGGCACCTTACGTGACCAGGCTATCTGACGACGTCACCTTTGAAACCGCTGCCGCGATCCCGGTTAATGCAATGACCGCCTATCATATGCTGGTCAATCTCGGTGGTGCAGTGGCAGGAAAATCCGTGCTGGTTCACGCGGCGGCGGGCGGTGTTGGTACGATGGCTCTGCAAATCGCCAAACATCTGGGTATGACCGTGATTGCCTCTGCCAGCACCGACAAGCTTGGCTACGCATATGAGCAGGGCGCTGATCACGTCATTGATTACCGCCAAGAAGACGTCGCTGCGCGAGTTTTGGAGATCACTGAAGGACGTGGTGTTGATCTGACGTTGAATCCAATCTCGGGCGAAACACTGAAATCGGACCTCGACGCGCTGGCACCGCTAGGTACGGCCGTAGTGTTTGGGTTCCTTGCGGGACCGCCCGCAGGTGGCTTTGCCGAAGATCTGACAAAGCACTTCCAGAAATCCGTTTCAGTGCGGGTGAGCGATATCTACACGTATTTCCTGAACCGCCCCGATGCCTTCAGCGCTGATATGTCGACCGTGTTCAACCTGCTGGAAACCGGCGTTCTGCGTCCTCAGATCACCATGTTGCCGATTGACGAAGCTGCTGAGGCCCATCGCCGTCTGGAAGCAGGCGAGACGACTGGCAAGCTTGTGCTGAGCATCAACTGACCCGAACAGGTAACCCTAAAGACAAGGAACCAACACAATGAGTACGGTTTTTGAAGCCGCCCTTGCAGGCAAACACGTCGTCATCATCGGCGGCAGTAGTGGTATGGGTAAGGCTACGGCCAAGATGGCAGTCGCCCTTGGGGCAAAAGTCACACTTGCCAGTCGCAGTCTGGCCAAACTTGAGGCGGCGGCGACAGAGGTCGGGGGTGTTGTGCAAATCGCGCCCGTAGACACTACGGATGAGGCAGGCGTGAAATCCTGGGCCGCCAATCTCGGGACGGTGGACCACTTGGTGATCTCGGCCTCAAGCGCTGCGCATGGGGCCTATGAAGAGCTGCCCACTGACGCATTGCGTGGTATGTTTGAGGCCAAGTTCATCGGCCCGTATGTGGCCGCGCGTGAGGTCCTGCCTGCTTTGACCAAAGGTGCTTCCATCACGTTCTTTTCCGGTGTGCTCAGCCGCCGCCCGTCTGCCGGGACAACAGGTCTGGCTGCGGTGAACGCGGCGGTTGAAGCCTTAGCCAAAGGGCTGGCGCTGGAACTGTCGGGCCGTGCCCGTGTGAATTGCATCAGTCCCGGTATGGTTGATACGGAAGCCTATGCTGCGGTGCCGGAAGAGGCACGAGAAGCCATGTACGCGCAAGTCGGCGGCAGCTTGCCCGTCGGCCGCGTCGGAACCGCGGAAGAAGTCGCACAAGCTGTTGTCCTGTCCATGACAAATAACTTTCTGACCGGCACCGTTCTGGACGTTGATGGTGGGCACTTGGTGCGCAGCTGATCCGGTCAAAACCGCGGCAAATTGTATGGCTGGGGATATTGGAAACGGGTCGAGCAGGTTCCTGGGACTTGCTCGCCCGGATCGCCATTTCACTGGCCAAGGTGCCAGAGCCCGAAACAACACCGACAAATCCGATGGTGCCAAAAACGGATTTAAGACTTTCAGTTGCGCGCGCGGGCTTGCAAAAACTATGGGCCGTGCTGCGCTGCCAATACATGTGCGGCCACTAACACAGGCCCGGTCGTGAAATTGCAAATGTACGCGATCAGTAGGTCGCTCTTCCGCCTGAAAGATCAAAGACGGCACCAGTGTTGAACGTGCAATCTTCCGAGCTGAGCCACATCACCATGCGTGCAGCCTCTTCAACCCAGCCCAGACGTTTCATTGGGGATTTGTCGACCATGATCTGCACAAACTCTGGCGTCATTTGATCCAGGATCGCCGTCTTGATGGCGGCAGGTGCGATGCAATTCACGCGGATATCAGTCTGGGCCAGTTCCTTGGCCATTGACTTGGTAAACCCGATGACGCCCGCCTTGGACGCCGAATAGGCCGAGGCGTTGGGTGTGCCTTCCTTGCCCGCAAGCGATGCCATGTTGATGATCCGACCAAAGCCGGCCTCTTGCATGAGTGGAACAATGGCGTGAGCCAAGTGAAATGTTCCGGTCAGATTAACCTCGACGACGCGCGCCCAGATTTTCGGGTCGCTCTCCACGACGCTCAGGGTCGGCCCGGCGAAACCTGCATTGTGCGACAAAAAATCAACGCCGCCGAAGGCGCTTCTGGTCTTTGCAACGGCTGCGGCGATTTGGTCTGGGTCACTTATATCCACTTTGCATGAGATCGCGCCTTCAGGGGCGTCGTCGGGTTCCGACAAGTCCCAGATCGCCACGTTGGCGCCTGCTGCCGCATAGTGGCGTGCGATTTCTGCCCCGATCCCGGCTGCCCCACCCGTCACCACAGCGGTACGGCCTGTAAAGTCGTATGATACGTTGCTCATGAGTGTTACCTGATGAAGTTCTTCACGTAGTCTGCTCCGAGGCCGACTTTCTCGAAATGCGCACGGCACATGTCGATCTTGGTAAAAACATCCTCATAACCGAGGTGATTTCCATCAGGATCACAATAGTACATCACCCCATTGACCTGAAAATAAGTGATCATTTCCTCGACATCATCCGGCACAACCAGAGTATGGGTCTCACCCGGAGGCTCATAAACATAAGACCCTTCAGTGGCTTCCCAGTCATGCTCAAGATAATGCCAGCGGCCTTTCAGAACAAAGCCATGTACGGGGTTCGGATGGCAATGGCGGGACAGAACGCCTGCCTTGGTCACCTTCAAAAGGTTCATCCAATAACCTTGACTTACGTTCAAACACAGTGGGCGGAAAAACACCGTCTCGGTCTGCTGGACCCACATACGGGGGTCATTTTCGGCCAGCGCGTTGGGCACCACGATTTCCGGCAGGGCATCCTGCGGCATCGGGTGTTTATAGGGCACCATCGGGTTTTCGTCTGTATTGGTCAGTGGCATCTCGGCTTACCTTCTTTAGCAATTTAGAATGACCACATTGTGGACAACAGATTCATTATATGGAAATTTACATCGTTGATATGTGCCGTCAATCTGAGAGGCCGGAATGGTAAAACAGGTCCAAGGAACCCAAAGCTTTGCGCGCAGCATCGGGCTGTTGCAGCACATTTGTGACCGCAAAAACCCGCCGACCCTGGCCGATCTTTTGGAAGAATGTGCTTTTACACGCCCGACTCTGTACCGCATGTTAAACAGTTTGGAAGCCGAAGGGCTGATCGTGCAACTCAGAGACAAAAGGTACAAACCCGGCCCACGTCTGGTCAATCTTGCCCGTCTTGCCTTGGCATCGTCGGACATTCGGGACCGCGCCCGGGATGCCCTGGTGCGCGTCAGGGATCAGACCGGCGAAACCGTACACCTCGCCGTGCCAAGCGGTGAGGGACTGGTCTATATCGACAAAATCGAAAGCCTTGAGACGGTGCGCATGAACTCGACAATAGGCACCTTTGTTCCGCTTCACTCCAGTGGGGTCGGCAAAGCCTATCTTTCGGCGCTGTCGGACGAAAAGCTTTCAGCCTTATTGGATGCTTCGAGCTTGCAGCCGATCACCCCGTTTACGACAACTGATCCAATCAAATTGCGCGCGCAGATCGATCAATGCCGTGCCCAAGGCTTCGTTTTTGACAGTCAAGAGAATGAAGTCGGTATCGTTTGTTTTGGCGCGGCCATCCTGGACGAGAACGCCTGCCCGATTGCCGCCGTCAGTATTTCCGTACCGCTTTTTCGGCTGAGGGACGATAAATCTCATTACACCACTGCCTTATTGGACTGCGTTCAGGAATTGTCCCTTGGTGAGGTTCACCATTGAAGCGCATCTTATTCCGTGTTTTCCTATTGCGTGGTGCCGCTGGACCGGGGTGTCGACAGACGTTTATCAGCGCCGACACTCTCGTTTCGAAAACTTGTTTCTGTGAGGGATCGACAGTTATGACTCTGGTTCGCAGGAACGTATTCCTTGTGGCGTCGAAAACACGCGCGAAATCCTGAGGACTGAAGGGGTGCAGGGTTGCTCTGAAAGCGCTGGGCCCCAATGCCGGTGGTAGGTCAGATTGGTCGTGAACCGTTCAAGGTCTTTGCATTTCCAACACGTTCCCGCTCGTGTCACAAACCTGTCATATTCGTGCGCTAGGCAGAAATCGCAAAAAAGAGAAAACATAGGAGGCTCCGATGACCTCTCTCAATACTCAGCTATGGGAGCTGATTAAGTCGCATAAAATGCCTGATGATGCGACAGGCGCGCCATTCATTGATCAATTGATGGCCGAAAACTGCATCTCTCCTGATACTGCTGCCGTTGCGATCACTGAATACAAGAAATTCATGTATCTTTGTGCCACGCGATCAGAGCGAAACGTCCCCTCGAAGGCGGTCGATTTGGTGTGGCACCTGCATATGCAGCACAGTCGCGATTATTGGGATGTCTTCTGCAAAAAGCTGGGCAAACCCGTGCACCACAACCCCGGCGGTCAAGGCCCCAGACATCTGGACGACTACAAGGCCACCGTCCGAGCGTACAAAGAGCTATTCGGAACTCCTCCGAAAGGCATCTGGAAGATGAAAAATAAAGTTGGAACTTTCATAATGCTGGTTTTCTTGATCGTCTTCATTTGCACCGGCGCCAGCTCCATCATTCAGAGTGGCGATCTATTATTCGGTGCGCTTTGGTTGAGCGTGCCGCTGGTCTGCTTTGCAATCACCCTCAATAGCCTGAGCTCTAAAAGTGAGCTGACGCTGGTGTTTGAAAGTCATGACCCTTTTGCCGACGAAGATGCAGGCGACTGTAGCTCGGGAGACGGCGGTGGCTGTGGCGACTGATCTTCAAGACTTTCAATCTGATTGATTTTGCACCGGACCAAGGCTCAGCCATCGGACAGCGGCATAGACGCCAATCCGTTATCCCACAAATCACGTTCTTGATCTACCCAGTCAGAGTTTGTTTTGAGGGTGTTGGGAGGCACGGATAGCCATTTCGTTGATTGCAGTGTAAGCGTCGATTGCCAGAGTTTTGCGAAAGGTCCAGGAACTGATTTATGGCGCGCGTAACAAAGTCGAATTCAACGTCTCAAACCGAAGCGGCGAATGCCAATGCTGGAGTTGGCCACGAAATCCGTGGGGTGCGCCGCGCGATGGGTATGACGCTGGCCGAATGCGCAGAAGCGGCGTCTTTGTCGGTTGGGTTTCTGAGCCTTGTTGAAAGGGGGCAGAAGCAGCCTTCCTTGGACGCGTTACAGCGGATCAGTGCAGCTTTGGGGATCGAGGTAGGCTGGTTGTTCCCGCCTTCGCCCAATGATGATCCTGTGGAAAACGAGTATGTCGTTCGCAAGGGATTTCGCCGTAGAATTGACTTTTCACGCCTTGCCGGCACCGAGTATCTGGATCATTCAGTGTATTTGATGTCGCCCGGCATCGACGGTCAGATTGTTATGTCTTTGATGCAGTTTTCTCCAGGAGGTCATTCCGGCGACAACCCGTTGAGCCATGAGGGCGAAGAGGTGGGCTATGTCCTGTCCGGGCAGTTGACTCTGGAAGTAGATGGCCATGTTTTTGTGCTGGAAGAAGGCGACAGTTTTGGGTTTTCCGGCGATAAGCCACATAAATACATTAACAATGGTGAGAACGATTTGCAGATCGTTCACACCAACACGCCCGTGATCATGAAGTCCCGTTAAATCGTCTCGCTATCCGCCATCAGTTCAATGATTTTGCGGGAATAGGCCAATGTTGGTCCTTCCCAATGCGGTGACAGACGGCCGCCGTCGTATCCAAAGCAGCGGCGGCCATTTTGAAGCCCTTTGAGGACCGATATGTCCTCGACGTTCAGATCGTCCCACATCTGGATCAGGTCTTCGCGTTCCTTGCGGTATTTGTCGCCGGTTGCGGCCTCATCTCCGATGACGAAAACGTGCAGTTCCTCTCGGCATCTGTCCGGCGCTTCGGGGTAGGCGACCAACACAGTAAACTGATCGGGATACACCTCGACTGCGAAATGCGGCATGGTCAGGAACCACTGTCCCTGCATGCGATCCTCCTCGGACAGGCCGGGATAATGGGGCAGGCCCTGGCCGCGGCCTTCTTCTAGTTTCGGGAACCGGTAGCCATTGACGAAGGTCGAACCACGCCATTCTCCGGACCACCGAACGTCCATTGGGGCAAAGTCCAGCAGGCGGGGATGCAGGGCAAAAACGTGGTAGCCTTCCATATAATTCTCGTAAACCAGCTTCCAGTTGGCCTCGACCGTAAAATCGCGCTTCCCGGCCCAGCGGATGGCTGACAGATCATAGCCTTTGAGCTGATCCAGAACCGGGGCCATCCACACATCCAGCGGATCCGCGTCGCCCGAAACGTTGACGAACAGACAGCCAAAGAACTCTTCTACCCGGACCGGGATCAGGTCCAGCTTGTCGCCGCCGCCGTCTTTGAACGTGCCGCTGGAATTGGGCCCGTCGAAATGCGGCCGGGACCGCAGCTTGCCGTCCAGCCCATAGGCCCATCGGTGATAGGGGCAGGTCAGCGTGGCCTTTTTGCAGGGTTCGGTGACCAGTTGCATGCCGCGATGGCGGCAGACGTTCTGGAACCCCCGGATCACACCGTCGCGGCCATGGACCAGAACGATCGGCGTGCCAGCGATGTCGATGGGCTTCATGTCGCCGGGTTCGGGGATTTCCGCGCGCGCGCCGCCGAACACCCAGGAGCGGCGAAAGATCAGTTCCTGCTCCATCTCGAACCATTCGGGCGACCAGTATGCCGCGTTTGGCAGGCCTGCGGCTTCGTCAATGTTGCGAAACAGCTGCGCGTACCCGTCTTCGCCCAGAATGCGCCGCATGCGATCCTGGTTGGATTCTCTTACGACTGCACCGTCCATTGTGGTCCTCCGAATCAAGTTATTGGCAAAAAGATATACTGCAGGAAAAAAATGTGGACAAAATTTTTCCGATGCGGAAGTGTCTCCGGCAGGAAACGCGGAGAACTGTAATGGAATCGGCTCGGGTCGTTGTAATCGGCGGTGGCAATATGGGTGCCAGCGTCCTGTATCATCTGGCTAAGGAAGGCTGGACAGATGTTGTTCTGGTTGAAAAGGCGGAACTGACGTCCGGGGCTACTTGGCATGCGGCGGGATTGGTCAGTCGCATGACGGCGGGCCATGCGTTGGGGATCTGTCACGATTATGCGGTGGATCTGTATAAAACCATTGAGGATGAGACCGAGCAGGGCGTCAGCTGGCACAATTGCGGGTCCTTGCGCGTGGCCGCAACCGAGGATCACCGTGCCTGGCTGATGCACACGCGTGACGCGGTTTTGGCCCGCGGGCAGGAGTGTCGCTGGGTTACCCCCGAAGAAATCGCCAAGCTGAACCCGATCTATGACACGTCGCATATCATCGGCGGGACTTATACGCCCGATGATGGCCATGTTGACCCATCCGGCACCTGTCAGGCGATGGCCAAGGGCGCGCGGATGCGGGGGGCCAAAGTGCTGCGCCGCAACCGGGTGACGGATGTGCAGCAGATGCCCTCGGGCGAATGGAAGGTGGTGACCGAGCAGGGCGACATCATCTGTGAGCATGTGGTCAATGCCGGTGGATACCATGCGCGCCAGATCGGGGCCTTCAGCGGGCTGGACCTGCCGATTGTCCCGATGCAGCACCACTATGTGGTCACCGATGCGGTGCCCGAGTTTGAGGCGATGGGTCATGAAATCCCCGTCACCCGCGATGATTACTTTACGGGCTATCTGCGCCGCGAACAGGGTGGGGCGCTGATCGGGCTGTATGACACCCATGACGCGCTGGCCAAATGGCGCGAGGGCTGCCCCTGGGACAGCGAGAACGAACTGTTTGAACCCGACTATGACCGTATTATGCCGTGGTTGGAGAAGTGTTTTGAACGCTATCCCTGCCTGATGGAGCGCGGCATCAAACGCATCGTCAATGGCGCAATCACCTATACGCCGGACGGCCACCCGCTGGTCGGGCCTGCGCCGGGCTTGCGCAATCACTGGCTGGCCTGCGGTGCGACCGTGGGCATTGCCTGGGGGCCGGGACTGGGCCGGGCGCTGGCGCAATGGATGGTGCATGGCACGGCCGATATCTCGATGCGCGGCTTTGATCCGCGCCGGTTCCATAGCCGTGTGGACGAGGATTATATCTATCAGCGCTGCCGCGAGAACTACATGACGCGCCTGTCGCTGCCTTATCCGCAGCTGCAATATGAAACCTGCCGCGAGATCCGAAACTCTGGCGTGCATGACCGGACCAAGGCGTTGCATGCCGTGTTCGAAGAGGCTGGCGGCTGGGAGCGTCCCCGCGTTTACGGCAAACCCGAATGGGGTGGCAAAGAGCCCGAGTCCTGGAAACGTGGCCCATCGTGGGAGGCCGCCCTGGCCGAGGCCCGCGCGGTACATGAAGGCGTTGGCATCGGCGACTTCTCGGCCTTTTCCAAGTTCGAGGTCACCGGCCCCGAGGCGGAGGCGTATCTGAACCGGCTTTGCGCCAACCGGATGCCCAAAAAGGTGGGCGGCACCTGCCTGACGCTGCTGTTGAACGAACAAGGCACGATCGAGGGCGAGGCAACCATTGCGCGGCTAGCCGAGGATCGGTTCTGGTTTGTGACCGGCGGCCCGTCCGAGCGCCGCGTCTGGGACTGGATCACCGTGCATCAGCGCGGGTCCGAGGATGTGAGCATCCGCAACCTATCCGACGATTGGGGCATTCTGACCGTGGCGGGCCCCAAAGCCCGCGAGTTGCTGGCCCCGCTCAGCGATGCGTCGCTGGAAAACGCCGACTTCGGCTGGCTCAAGGCGCGTGAAATGTCGGTTGCAGGGGTCAACCTGATTGCGCTGCGCCTGTCCTTCTCGGGCGAACTGGCATGGGAGCTGCACGCGCCCATGGATCAGCTTGGCGCTGTGTGGGACGCGATCTGGGACGCGGGACAGCCCCATGGCATGGTGCCGTTTGGGTCAAAGGCGCTGGAAATGATGCGTATGGAAAAAGCCTATCGCGGCGGGCATGAACTGGCCAATGACGCCAGCCCCGTGCACACCGACCAGATGCGTTTTGTGAAGTTCGACAAGGCGTTTGTTGGCAAAGAGGCGCTGGCCAAGCTGGCCGAGACCGGCAGTTCTTCGGTCATCGCCTATCTGGACGTCCAGATGGAGGGTACCGATGTGCTGGGCGGTGAGGCGGTTTATCTGAACGGCGAAAAGGTCGGCTTGATCTCGTCGGGTGGCTTTGGTCCGGTCACGGGGCGCAATCTGGCCTTTGCCTTTGTCAAACCACAGGCCGCGCAGCCGGGGACCGAGCTTGAGGTGATCGTGTTTGGTGAAATGCACAAAGCCATCGTGCTGCCAGATGCGGTTCTTGACCCGCAAAACCTGCGTCTGCGTGACGTCGCAGCAACTTTGGAAACAGCCTGATGATGGACCGTGAACCGCTTGGCGAATATTCCAAGGCCGTCCTGCCTGCACCGGACATCAATTGGGACACGATGAACAACTACCGCATGGACCGCATTCGCCAGGCCATGGCAGAACGGGACGTGGACTTGGCCGTCATCACCAACCCGCTGACCATGCGCTACGCGGTGAACTATCACGAATACATGCAGTTCCAGGCACGCATCCCACTGATGATGCTCATGATCTTTGCAGACGGTCCCGACTCTGCCGCGGCATGAAGATGGGGCCTGATGCTTTGCTGCTTGGTTTAGTTTTGGCGCATTGGTGCGTTTTCGAAGAGTTCGGTTAGAAAGGCGAGGCAATCCTGGGCGGATCTTTTGTTATGGCCTTGCTGGGTACACCGCCCCCACAGGCAGTTGTTTGTGGAATACCATTGGTCGCCGATGGTCTGGATAGAGCCGATCTTTAGGTAGCGCTCAATGAATCCTTGCCATCCGAGCGCGATCCCCGCGCCGGAAGAGGCGGCCTCGAGCAGGTAGACAAAATTGCTGAACGTGTCGGCCGGCGCAATGTTGGGTGTGATGTTGTGATTGCTGAACCAATCGCTCCACGTTGCCCAACCGAGCGTGCCCTGCGGAAGGTCAAGAAAGCGGAGTTGGCTCCATCCCTCGATCGGTCCTTCGAGGATGTCTTTGTGCTGTAAGATATACTCGGGCGAGGCGACGGGGATGACATTTTCGTGCAGGATTTTTTGCAATTTCCCGCCCGGCCCGTTGAACTTGTATCCGATGGCAACGTCGGCATTGGGTTCGTTGACCATGCTCTGGCTTTCGTAATTCGACGTCAGCACATTGATTGTGACATTCTCACCCACACGGCGGCGCAGTTGGTTGTAATGGGGCATGATGATCAGATGGCTGACGGAATACGAACAGGCGATGGTCAGCGAGCGCTGCGCCTGCGTCAGCCGATGCTCGGCCGATTGCAGGCTGGTCAGGGCCGATTACACCGCCGCGTGATAGCTTTTGCCGGCCGCCGTCAGTGCGATCCCGCGACCGTCACGCTGGAACAGTTCCAGCGAAAACCGTTCCTCAAGATTGCGTATGTGCCGGCTGATCGCGGATTGCGATGTGTTCAGCTCTTCCGCTGCCAACGTGACGCTGCCCAGCCGTGCAACCGCTTCAAAGGCGATGAGCGGGCTCATCGAGGGGACACGTCGCATGGTACTCATGTCCAAATTGATAATCCTCGCGGCAGCAAAAGCAATGGATTTGTGCGGCGGTCTGCTTCAGCGTTGCCCCGAACATTCTTCCGGCTTCGCGCGAGGATGGATGCACCGGTAAACAGGGAGAACGCGATGAACAAAATTGTACTGCTGTGGTCCACGCCCCGTACAACATCAACCGCTTTTGAATGGATGATGCGGATGCGGGGCGATATGGCCTGTTTCCACGAACCCTTCGGCGAGGCCTGGTACAAGGGCGACGATGCCGCGTGGCCGCGCCTGACCGCAGACAGCGAACGCGTGCCGGGCCTGACGACGCAGAAGGTGCATGATCGGATGTTGCAGGCCGCACGGAGCAAGCCGGTCTTTTCCAAAGACATGCCGCATTTTCTGGCCCCTGATATCAGCGATGAATTTCTCGCCCCGATGACCCACAGTTTCCTGATCCGTGACCCTTCAAAGTCTATCCCGTCCATATTCAAGCGCGGCCCGGATTGGGTCGTGGCCGAGTATGGGTTCGAGGAACATTGCAAACTCTTTGACCGGATTGCCGAACGCGACGGCAAAGCGCCGCCCGTGATCGACAGCGACGATCTGCTGGAAAACCCCGAAGATATCGTATCGGCCTGGTGCAAAGCCGTCGGTCTGGACTTCGTGCCCGAGGCCTTGTCGTGGGAACCCGGCGCGCGGCCCGAAGTGGGGTGGTATGATAACGGGTCCTGGCATGACAGCCTGAGCGCGTCCAGCGGGCTCAAGCCCATGCCACGGACCTATGGCTCGGTTGAAGATCAGCCGGATCACGTCAAAGAGATCTATGCGCAAGCGCTGCCGCATTACGAGCATCTTTATAAGCACCGGCTAAAGGCAGACGAAACGGTAAACGCTTCTGCCTGACATCCGGTTTGAACCTGCAAAATGCAGCGGAACTCTTTCCAGAATTGGCAAGAGTTCTTGCCGAAAAAGCAATAGATTTACGGCTGCGCTTTGTTTCAGGATGCACAAGCGGAGCTGCCTCGCTCAGGATAGATGACACATCAACACTTTCACCAAACCTGAACGGTGGGAAAACCCAGAGCGTAAACTGTTTCCCTATCAGGTGGGGTTCACCTGCCCGCCTTTCGACTATTGCGCGGCTCCGTCGGACTTTATCCGCATGGCACCCGATACTGTCGGCGTACATGGGCGTATGCTGCATGTTCCAGGCTATCAGCACGGTCTGGACCAGCGGAAAAAGAACTTTGGCCTGCTTGAGGAGTTCGTCGAGTGCATGGCGATCAACAATGCCGATGTGTGCGGGCAGGTCGGTTCGAACTGGGTGCATGCCAGCGGTTTGGGCGTTGAAGGCATCCGCCAGCATTGCGAGATGCTCAGCGACAAATACGAAACGCCCTTCCACATGGCGGGTTACGCCATGGTCGAGGCGCTGCGCGAGATCGGTGCCGAGAAGGTGGCGCTGAACGCCTGCTATCACACCAATTCCTGGTACATGGGCACGGTCGGGTTCCTGAAAGAGGCCGGGTTTGACGTGGTCTGGGCCGGGAATTTCTTTGATCAGGGCTGGTTTGCCACGCAGGAAGATGTCGATGATTGCGTCTGGTGCTTTGATGAAGAGCTGATCTGGAAGAGCTTCGACTACACCGCCGAACAGGCCCCGAATGTGGATGCCTACCTGATCAACGGCATGTCGAACTATCGCCGCCCCTCGGACGGAGTAGCCCGCCGCCCGGTGCACCATACGGCCGAGCTTGAAAAACGGCTGGGGAAACCGGTCATTGGTCACGACACGGCGCTCTACTAGCGCCTATTCAAGACCTTGGGCCTTGCTCCAACATCTTACCACGGTCAGTTGATGGCGACTTTGGAGACGTGATCCATGCATAAAATCATCGCGCTCTGGGCCATCCCCCGGTCCACATCAACCGCGTTCGAACACATGATGAAACAACGCGGCGATCTGGATTGCCTGTAGCTGGTTCGAAGGTGGCAAGTTTCATGCCGATTTGGCGCAATCCACCGGGCGGGTGCCGTAAAAGCGTAAATACGTCGATCCCGCAAGCACACCGCATTGCGCTCAGCGCATCCGTCACCGGATGATGCCCCACAACAGCTATCTGTACCAGTATCGCAAGCGTGTGCAGGAAACCGTTTAACCAAAGATCAGTAAGAGGTTTCGCACCTTAAGACTTAGAAGGTAGAACTTTCATAACTAAGCTTTCCGAGCATAACGCTCAGATCGCCGCCATCAGGCAGACTTTCAATGCTAGCCAGCAGATCTTGTGCCTTGTCCGTGCCCATGACCGGTTCGGTCAAACGAAGGAATTTGCGACGGATGACGTCGTGACCAAGCCGATCTTCAGGATCGCCCTGCGCTTGCTCGGTCGTTGTTGGGATCGCGTTCAAGCGTTTAGCTTCATGGAAGCTTTCGACCCTGATCGCGGTCACATCGCTGGCGGTGAACTTGTGCGCGCGCTGCAGGGCCATGACGGCTTCGGCGGCGGGTTGGGCCCAGCGGCAGACCGGATAGAGCTTGATATACTGGTCCTGAATGTACCAGTGCTGCCCAATATCGCCCCAGATATCAGCTAGATCGCGAGCCTCGACCGAGATCGCTGGCGCGCCCGTGAAGCCATCGCGGGCCAAATAAGCCGCTGAGACACCAACCATTGCTCCCCAGCCTGAACCGTCCTTGACCATAGTTGGGGCATCAATAGCACGCATCATTTGACTGCGCGGACCGTGATACTCAGCGATCCCCAGCGCTTCACGCGTTTGGATCCGATCCAGCCCGAGAATGCGTGCACCCATAGCAGCGGCAGCCAGTGCGACCCACGCGCCGGACGTGTGATAGTCGCAGGCGCTGCGGTGCAGGGCGATGCCCGCGCGGGTGCCGATTTCGTAGCCGATGACCACAAGCGTCAGAAATTCCCGCGCGTCAGTGATACCTTCGGCCTGCGCCAACGCGATGACCGAGGGGATAACACCGCAGCCCACATGGCCCTTCGTCAGCTTGTGTCCGTCATGGGCATCCAGCGCGTCGATGGTCATGCCATTGGCCAGGGCAGCTCCGGCTGCGCTGGCGGTTTTGCCTTTGGGCCAGATCTGCGCTGCTTGCCCACCAAACATCATGTGCGCATGAGCCTGAGTGATCTGGGACAGGGGCGTCTGCACTGCACTCATACCCACCCCCAGCGTGTCCACCAAGGCACGCACTGCGTCGTGGACCATGGGCTGCGGTAACTCGTCATAAGAGGTGTTCATGATGAAAGACATAACATCGGTCATGTGGCTGCCCTTGTTTCAGGTCGGCTGAAAGCTCTGGAACGCGCAGATTGCGGCGTCGAGCGCGCTGTCGTCCACATCCCGGTGCAGAACCATACGGATCGCGGGGGATTGCCCACCGATCTTGATGCCCGATCCGGCCATGTGCGCGATCAGATGGGCGTGATCTTTGGGCTCGGGGCTCAGGAACACCATATTTGTTTGTGAGGTCACCTCACCTATTTCGGTTTCGCGCAACGCTTTAGCCAGTCGTGCCGCACGGACGTGGTCGCCGCCCAATTCCTGCACGTGGTGTTCCAGAGCATAGAGGCCGGCCGCCGCCAGCATTCCGGATTGCCGCATCGCGCCGCCGAGGATTTTTCGGTTGCGCCTGATCTGACCCATCATTTCCGAGGGGCCTACCAGAACTGACCCGGCCGGAGCGCCTAACCCTTTGGAAAGACAGACTGACACCGTATCGAATGGGGCTGCTAATGTGGCCGCATCGCAGCCCAGAGCCGTAATGGCATTAAAGAGCCGTGCCCCGTCTAGATGCACGGCCAGACCTGCATCGCGCGCGACCTTGACGCCTGCGTCGATCCGGTCGAGTGGCACGACCCGGCCCCCGACGCTGTTTTCAAGGCTCAACAAACGGCTGCGTGCATAATGAGGGTCATCGACCTTGATCGCCGCAACAATTTTGTCAGCGTCCACGCCTCCGTCATCCGAGACGGACACCGGGTTCATCGAAACCCCGGCCAATACGGATACGCCCGCGGCCTCGTCGCAGTACAGGTGATAGCGGTCGCCGACGATCATCTCGTCGCCACGTTCGCAATGGGCCATAACAGCGGCCAGATTGCTTTGGGTGCCGGTGGGAAAGAAGACTGCGGCGTCCTTACCCAGTCGAGCGGCCAGCTCTTGCTCCAACCGAGCAACCGTTGAATCTTCGCCATAAACATCATCGCCCAGCGGCGCGGACATCATCGCCTCGCGCATTCTGGCGCTGGGTTGGGTCAGTGTATCACTGCGCAGATCGCAGATGCAGTTGGTTCCTGCATCTGCGGCAACATACCCGTAAAGGCTCATTCCGTGACCTGATCGTAGGCTAATGCGGCAACGATATGTACGCGGTTCTTTTCGCCACCGTTCAGGGCGGTGTGATAGGCGCGGGTGTCGGTGAAGTAGACCGAGCCGTCAGCAGGCAGGTGAGTCACGTGATGGTTCACGATGAACAGTGAACCGGGGTTCGAGATCAGCGGAATATGCAGGCGCGGTTCCGGATCGCGGTGCCACGAGTTACAGTTGTACAGGCCTTTCGACAGAATGCGTGTGCGGCCAATGGGGAAGCGCTTGGACAGCTCTTCGTGCACATGCTCAAAATAAGTGCCTTTGAATTTTGGGTTGAATTCCGAGAAATCGATCTCGGGCACAAGATCTTCACGCGGCTCTTCGACATAGCGCTCATCAGCGCGCAGCCAGTAGCGGCCCGACAGGTCGTTCGGGGTCCATTCGGTCTGGCCGGGGCGCTGGGTCAGGGGCAGGGCAGCAAAACCCTGATCCTGCATTCCTCCCAAGAATTCTTCGCGCTTTAGGCATTCTTCCAACGCGCCCTGAAGTTTTTCGATATCGAATTTCAGGTCCAGCCGAGCAATTCCGGGGCCGGGAACAAAATCTGACACTGACCGATAGTCAGGCATGGTGGTCATGGCGTTCTGAATCAGATCTACATCGCTGTCTTTGATCTGGGGCATAAAGGTCATAAGGGACTCTCCCATTCGCGCTGCGTTTGGGGAAACTTATTCGGAACGCGGCAATTTGAAAGTTGCAATCCCTCATGACTTGATAACAAAAACGCATCAACTTTCAGACCTGTCGGGGCGAAAATTCATTTAGGCTAGCCTGTGACCGCAGGATCGCAAGGCCGCATGTTTTCCAAGAACCAAGTTCGCATTCGTTCAATTCGGGCTACACCGATTTTCGTTTCCGGCGTCAGCAGAAAGTAAGCGCTGCTGGTGTTCGCTTCAAAAGGGTGCACTTTGACTAAACTTCCCTGATGCAGTTCTTTTTTGATTAAAATGTCGGGGATTATCGCGATGCCGTGTCCGGCCTTGGTCGCATCGATCAGCATTTCAAATTGACTGAATATTGGCCCTATAATCTTGCGTGGCAATTTCAGGTCCTGGTGCCGGAACCATATCTGCCAGGATAGTGGGCGTGTAGAATGTTGCAATATCCGGTGGTCCAATAGGGCATGCGGGTCTTCAACCGGTATTGGGAATTGGTCGGGGGCACCCACAGCGACAAGCGTTTCGGCCATTAACTTGTCGGCTCGGTACCCTTGCCAGCCCTCGTCGCCCTGCGCGATCGCCAGATCCACCAGGCTGGGATCAATCTCAGAGTTTTTAAGGTAAGTCACAAGATTGAGCACGTGACGGATTTTGTCGGCTTCAGGCCCCATAATGATCGGCATAAACCAACGGCTGCCCAAAGTGGGATAAACGCCGATGTTCAGGCTGCCTTCAGCACTGTCATGTGATCTGGTCTTGAGAATGGTTAACTCAAGTTCCTCAAGCAGCGGTGACAACTCGGCGAGTAGTGTCTTACCCGCCGCCGTAAGCTTGACCCGTTGTTTCGAGCGGATGAAAAGCGATTGCCCAACGAATGCCTCAAGCGTTTGAATCTGGCGGCTGATCGCACTTTGGGTCACGTTCATTTCTTCTGCCGCACGCGCAAACCCTTCGGTTTTAGCCGCTGCCTCGAAGCAAAGCATCGCAGTAATCGATGGAATTCGTCGACGCATTGAGAAGGCCGGTCCTATTTGCAAGCCTTGTAAGGCTTAGTGCAAAAAAGTCACGATGTCACTTGGCTGGTGAGCTTCAGACGAAGATTGACCATGGCATACTGAACTCCCCTGCAATGTTTGGTACTCTGCGTGAATAGGGCTTCGCATGAGCTTTGGCATCGAGCCGGTGCATCAAGACGATGTGAACACGCTCTTCAAAGATGCCCTGACCCAGATCATTGCGCTGGAAGAGGAGCCGAGGCCGTAGTAACCGCCCCGGTATCCAATTTCATGTGTTGACCTGATCATTCCGCCGGCGTGTACCAAATCGGAGATGAATAGGCGCGCTCCTGATGCGTAAGTACTGCGTCTTCCGGAAGCTCAGCGCCTAATCGCAGCTTATCGTACAGCACCCAGCGCGGGGTCGGGATTTCGATGGCGCGAACGTAATAAAACGCCCTCTCACTCGGATCAAAACCTGGGTCAGTCCAAACAGTCACAAGTTCGGCAGTGCCGATCGTGTTGGCCCAACTGGCAGTTTCCACATCGACCGTATTTCCAACTGCAGGGATCTTACCGTTGTCATCGGCAACTCGGTTGTCCGACCATGCAACGTCGTAAACCTTTTCTTGCATGGCTCCTTCTGAATCCAGCCACCCTTTGACCACCTGCACGCGATCAAGGTTTGCACCAACCGGGTCGCGCAGTGCGGCAATCAGGAATGAGGGTGCACCATCACCCTCGCGAGGGCGAAGGTCTGACCCCATTGGAACACCTTTGGTGTAGCCAACATTCGCAAGGAAACGGGTTTCAACATCCGCTTGATCGAAGTCCCACCCGCCAAAGAACCGAAGGCCAATACGTGGCCCAGTGGTCGCGTAGGTTTCACGCCGTTTGAATGCATCAAAGATCGCAGCGCGCGTGTTATCTGTAGCCCATACTGCGGTGTATCCGGAAGCAACAAGCAGGTCGCCGGGAATCTCTCCTAGATCATTGGCAATGAATGGATGTTGGATGCGCGAGGCCGAAGGCTCGACACTCACCGATTTCCCAAAGAAGTTATCCTCTTCAGCTGTGGCCAAAGAGGTATGGCTGTCCGTCGCGCCACCCATTCCGAACTTGTAGGGGTTCACGCCGAACTTTTCTTCCAGCATCAAACCACGTTTCAAGGCCTCTCGGGCGTATTCGCCAGCCAGCATGTCGTCAGTCTTTAGCTCGGTGATGTCCAGATTACCGACATCCCAGTTCTCGTAATCCGCAAATTCGTCGTCGGGGCTCAGGAAGGGGTGTGCTTCGCCGTCGCCCTTGATTTGAGTGACCTCATAATGGGGTTCCCATTTCGCGCGGGCTGCCACGTATTCCTCGTCGACCTTGCCGCCGTGATACGTGTCTTCGGTTGGGAACATCCATCCATTTGACAGATTGCCGTTATGTGCAAAAGCAACAGCGCGGCCCCCTGTCTTTTCCTGATACTCTTCTAGCCATGCGTAAAGGGATTTTGGATCCGTATCACCGTAAGGCGGCTGCGTGACTGGCGGTACCATTTGCAAGGCTCGGATTGGCCCATCGCGCAGCATGACGTTCCGGTGCAGGTTGAAGCCCTTGGGCACCGATGTCCACTCGAACCCGATGAAAGCCGTGAAATTGCCGGGATCGTTGTGCTTCTCGGCGGCCAGCACAATGTGTTCCCAAGTGAAAGCAAAAGCGTCGGCACCGGGGCTGTAAGATTCTAACAGAACCTCGGGCAATGTCATTTGCGAGAAGTTGGTGATGATGTCGAAGGCGGTTTTCCCAGCCTCTTCACCACCTGCCTTGTAGCCCTCGTACCATTCCAATCCCTTTGGATCAGCCAATACGCCTGGCTTGCCCGCCTGAAGATCCGGCGCAAAACCCATCAGGTCGGTGTGATCCGTCAGTACCATCCAATCCAACGGACGGGCCAGCCTTACCGGTTGCCCGGTGGAAGAAATGACCTGCTCGCCTTTTGCGAAACGCCATGCTTCATCCGGCAGCAGAGTGTTTCCGAAAGCTCCTGCATCCAGCGAAAGCCCAGTGTGAAGATGCGTGTCGCCCCATAAGGGGCGTTCGGGAAAAGAGCGCTCGGCATATGGGGAATACGGTTGATCTGAAAATAATCCTTCCGCCGCTTCTTTGCTGGGAACCGCGTCGGCAAAGGCCGTCGTTGATGCCAGTAAAAGCGAGATAGAACATCCAAACGTACGAAGCATTTTTGACCTCCCAAATCAAGATTGCCCGGTTGCGTCGTTAAATTGCACTGCAAGAAATCATATTCGTATCTCTCTATATCATATTGGTTTTCTTTTTTGCGGAAATAATCAGGCTGCGAGTTTTAGGACTGCGAGGCACGCAGAAAACGCCAAGAAATTCGAACAGCTCTTGAACACGCGCAGTAGAAAACGGCCTGCGTACTGGCAGCCCGTCAGTTCTGTTTCAGACCTCTAAGGTTCTGGGCGATGTATCCGCTGAAGGTCCAAACCAGGCGATCAAGGCAGGTCCACAAAAGTTTCGTTCGATCATTCCAACAGGCAAAAGAAACTGCAGCGCAAGCAGGTGGCACCCTGTAAACTTTGAACTAAAAAACTGTACAGATGTCCAGAAAATGTGCTTCACTTTTTGCGCGTCACCCGGATTCGAAGCCGTGACGCTGAGATTTTGGGAGGAAATCGTGAAGCAAGAAAAGCTTGGAAAACTGCAAAAATCCTTCAGTGCAGGGAACCTTTCGCGCCGCGCGTTTATGCGTCAGAGCGCCGCTTTGGGTGTGGCGGTCACTGCGCCATTGGCTTTGGGGGCGCGTCATGCCAAGGCACAATCCGCAGAAATCTACGACTACATTGTGATTGGAGCAGGGGCGGCTGGATGCGCATTGGCGGCGCGACTTTCCGAAGATGCAGACAAAACTGTGTTGGTGTTAGAGGCTGGTCCTGCGGATGAAAACCAGTTCATCCATATTCCGGCAGCTTTCCCCAATCTTTTCCTGAGCGATCTTGATTGGGGCTACACCACGGTCCCGCAGGAACATTCAGACGGGAAGGTTTATTACAGCCCGCGCGGCAAGGTTTTTGGCGGATCCACTTCTATCAATGCGATGATCTATAAACGGGGCAATCCTGCCTGTTTTGATGATTGGGGCAAGGACAATCCGGGCTGGAGTTATGCAGATCTTCTTCCGATCTTCAAAAGGTCAGAAAACAATGAACGTGGCGCAGACGAAAACCACGGCGTTGGCGGCCCCTGGAACGTAGCGGACCAGCGCGATCCGAATGTGCTGAGCCAGGCGATGGTAAAAGCGGCGCTCGAAGCGGGTTATGCCGAGCGTGCAGATTTCAATGAGGGCACGGAACAGGAAGGGTTTGGTCTGTATCAGGTCACCCAGCAAGGTGGTTTCCGCAATTCGACTGCAGGCGCGTTTCTGCACCCAGCGCTGGAGCGCGACAACATCGTGATCCAGGCCGAAGCGCATGTTCAGAACCTGATCATCGAAGATGATCGCTGTACGGGCGTACGTTTCAAAGTTGGTGATGAGATACTTGAAGCAAAAGCTGGTTCAGAAGTGATCCTGTCGGCAGGTGCCTATGGGTCACCGCAAATCTTGCTTCTGTCCGGTATTGGCCCCAAGGCCGAGTTAGAAGCGATCGGCATAAACGTTGTGCATGACCTGCCTGGTGTCGGTAAGAACCTGCAGGATCATTACATGGCACCAGTGGCTTACGAGTGTACTCAGCCGGTGACACTGGCCCATGCGACAGACGAAGCTCAAGGCGCTTTGCTGATGGAGAAGGGGATGGGTCTTTTGACCTCGAACATCGGTGAAGCCGGCGGCTATTTGACGGTTATGGATGATGCCCCTGCACCGGACCTTCAATTCCACTTCGCGCCCACTTGGTTCATTTCAGATGGTGCTGGAAACCCCAGCGATGGATCTGAAGGTTTCACATTGCTTCCGGGGGTTGTGGGAACCCGCTCTGTCGGCGAACTGACACTGGCTTCCAGCGATCCGACGGACAAACCCAACATCAATCCAAACGCATTTGCAGACGAGAAAGACCTCGATGTAATGGTCGAAGGTGTGAAGATCGCTCGTAAGATATTGATGTCACCTGCAATGGATGAATTCCGCGGCGCAGAGCGCTTTCCTGGGGCTGCAGTGCAATCGGACGACGACATACGTGCCTGGATCCGAGGTAATGCACAGACGATCTATCACCCGGTGGGCACCTGCAAGATGGGCTCGGATGAAATGGCAGTTGTTGATGCCGAACTGAACGTGCACGGGATTTCCGGCCTGCGTGTTGCCGACGCCTCGATCATGCCGAAAATCACAAACGGCAATACCCAAGCGCCCTGTGTGATGATTGGTGAAAAAGCCTCGGATCTGCTCCGCGCATAAACGGATTGGTCCACCCCTAGCGGGTGGGCCTATGCCACGGAACGGCCAAGTTGGTTTGGGATGAATAAAGTGGAACCGATAAACAAGCTTGCGGACCGCAAAACCCATAAGGTCCGCAAACGCGATGCGAAAAAACGCGAGATAGCCGAAAGCGCGATCAACGCGTTGAAAATCTATGGCTATGCGCGCACCACGCTGCGCGACATCGCCGCGCAATCAGATATGTCGCTGGGTAGCCTGCACTACTATTTTGAAGACAAAGACGAATTGCTTGTTTTCTGTGTCCGTCAATACAAGCTCCACTTTGTGGAGTTGATGACCTCGGCCGTAGAAGGGATCGAAGCGCCGGACAAGGCGATGAAAGCGTTTTGCCATGCTCTCGCCGAGACGATCCAGCAAGAGGCTGAACTGCACAGGCTTTGGTACGACATCCGCAACCAAGCCATGTTTGACGACACTTTTGAGCCCGTCGTGACAGAAATCGAAGAGCTTTTGATCAGGATGATGGCACCTTTGGCAGTGGATCGGACAGATCAAGAGCGACTATATATGCGTCTGGACGGAGCGTTTCGGTTCCTGTTGCAGGGATACCTGAAAGGATCCCGGCCATCAGTCAAAGACATGCGATCCACATTTGTTTCTGTTGCCGCCGGTTCAGTATTCTGAAGCACGTGACATATTCCGGTTCGGCAATTCAGCCAAACCAGAATTCCGTTGCAGTGCCGCCTTCAGCCATCAATAGTATACTGGCAGCCATGTACTTGCGGATAAGCGAGCATCGGATGAAAAAAACGGCCCAGTTACTTAGTGTTCTGATCGCCCTTGGATTGGTGGGTCCCGCAGCTGCGCAATCTGATCCACCGGCACCCAGCGTGGTGGTAGCTTCTGCAAAACTGGAGGAGCTGCAGAAGCAGGATAACTTCGTGGGTCGTGTGGTTGCTGATCAGAGTGTCGACCTTCAGGCCAGGGTGGAAGGCGTTCTGCTTGAGGTCAACTTTATCGAAGGGGGGGCAGTTACAAAGGGCGACGTTCTGTTCCGCATTGAGAAAAGGAAATATGCGGCCAGTGTTGAAGGCGCGCAGGCTGCTTTGAAAAGTGCCCAGGCTTCTGCGCTCAGCGCCAAGACGGAACTCGACCGGCAGCAGAAGCTTTTTGAGAAAGGCGATGTTCCCCAGTCCGTTCTGGACACGGCCAAGGCGGCCTATGACGAGGGTCAGGCTTCGGTGGATGAAGCGCAGGCCAATTTGAAGATCGCACAGATCGCGCTGGACCTTACGGACATCATCAGCCCTTTGGACGGGCGGATCGGTTTGTCGGCGATTGATGCAGGGAATATCGTCAATACCGACAGCGGCGTTTTGGCGACCGTCACAAGTGTTGACCCCATTCTGGTTAGCTTTTTTGTCAGTGAGCCTGTATTGCTGCGCGAACGCCGCAATGGATCAATCTCCCCCCAAGGTATCAAGCTTGCGACGCGGATCACTTTGGCCGACGGTCAGGCCTACGAGACAGAAGGCAAGGTGACGTATGTGGGCGACAGTGTCAGTCAGGACACCGATACTATTGAGTTGAGGGCCACATTCTCAAATCCCGATGGGTTTCTCATTCCTGGGCAGTTTGTCAACGTCACGCTCAGCGGGCCGGACGACTCCAGGGTGTTGACCGTGCCGCGCAATGCGGTTCAATTCGATAAGCAAGGCTACTTCGTGTTCTCTGTCGATAGCAAAGACACGGTTCATCGTATTGACATCGAAATTGGCACTCAGACGGCAACCAGAACCCAGGTAAAATCCGGCCTGAAGGACGGAGATCGCGTGGTCGTGCAGGGGTTGCAGAAAATTCATGACGGCCTTCTCGTGAAACCGGTCGATAGTCAGAGTTAGGGCTTGGCTTGGTCTCTCACTATTTCATCAATCGCCCGCATTTTGCTGCAGTCATCGCGATTTTGATGGTTCTCTTCGGCGCGGTTTGTGTGCGTCTTTTGCCTATTTCGGAATATCCGAACATTACGCCACCGCAGATCTATGTGTCTGCAAAGTACCCCGGCGCGGATGCGCAGGTGATACAGGAATCCGTGGCCACTCCCATCGAGGAACGTGTGAACGGAATCGATGGCATGTTGTACATGAAGTCCAAAAGCTCGAACGATGGCAGCTATGTTCTGAGTGTTTCGTTCCAGTTGGGAACAGATCCCAATGTTGCTGCGGTCGAGGTGCAAAACCGCATCGCGCTGGCAAGCTCAGAACTGCCGTCCGTTGTTCAGCAACAGGGCATCGAGGTCACCAAACAATCCGGCAACATGATCCTTGTGATCAACCTGACCTCACCGGACGGTTCGCGTGATGAGCTGTATCTGAGTAATTATGCGGCCGATTTCCTGCATGATCCCTTACAGCGTCTGCAAGGTGTGGGTGGGGTCACGCAGTTCGGTCAACTGGAATACAGTATGCGGATCTGGATCAACCCGGTTCGTATGGCCGCGCTGAACGTCACCGCGTCAGAGATCGCCGATGCGATTAAAAACCAAAATGTTGTCGCAGCGGCCGGTCAGGTTGGCGCTCCGCCATTTGGCGATGCGCGCACGGATTTCCAGTTTAAACTGCGTGCAGAGGGCCTGTTGCGAAGCGCGGAAGAGTTCGGCCGGATCATCATTTCCACTGGCGATGACGGGTCGATAACCCGACTGGAGGACATAGCGCGGATCGAGCTCGGTTCGGCCACCTATAGCGGCTCTTCGCAACTCAATGGCAAGGACACAGCGGCCATTGCGGTGCATCAGGAGAGTACCGCCAACGCGCTTGAGATTTCAGACAGCGTCCACAACCTGATGGGTGAACTGTCAAAAAAGTTTCCCGAAGGAGTCTCGTATGAGATCACCTATGACGTCACTGACGCCGTGCGTGTTTCAATCGAAGATATTCTTAAAACTCTGGCGCTGACCGCAGGATTGGTGATCGCGGTCACGTTTCTCTTTTTGGCCAGTATCCGGGCGACCATTGTTCCCGCAATTGCGATTCCTGTCTCTCTGCTGGGCGCAATCGCACTGATTTATGCGATTGGATTCAGTGCAAACATGATCACGTTGTTTGCCTTGGTCCTCGCCATCACACTTGTGGTCGATGACGCGATAATCATCATCGAGAACGCCGAACGGATCATGACCGAAGAAAGGCTTGAACCGCGCGAGGCTACGCTAAAGGCGATGTCACAAGTCAATCGCCCGATCATTGCAACCACTTTTGTGCTGGCGGCAGTCTTTACACCGGTCTGTTTTTTCCCCGGCTTGACCGGAACGATCTATTACCAGTTTGCGGCGACAATTATCTTTGCTTTTGTGCTGTCGGCGGTGAATGCACTGACCCTGGCCCCGGTGCTGTGCGCGATGGTCCTGAAATCAGGTATGCAACCGATTGGTCCATTGCGTTTTGTGCCGTTGGCGGTTTCATGGGGTAGGCGGCAGTACATGCGTTTGGTGTCGTGGATGTTAAGATACATCGCGGTGTCACTGCTTTTCTTCGCCGCCTGTATCGGGGCGACAATTTATCTGTTCAGAACGGTGCCAACCGGCCTTATCCCGCAAGAGGACAATGGTGTTCTGCTCTCGGCCATGACGCTTCCTGATGGCGCCTCGCTACAGCGTACACAGGCCTTTATGGCCAAGGCCGGTACGGTGATCGAAAAAGCACCCGGAGTGGACACTGTCACCACGGTGTCCGGGGCGAGCATGCTGGCAGGTGGCCGGTCGAATGTCGGTATGGCGATTGTTACTCTTAAGCCGTGGGACGAACGCACCAGCCCGGATCTGCACTGGGATGCGATTATGCGAGACCTGGACCAACAGCTGGCCACCCTGCCAGAGGCGGAAAGCTATGTGTTTCCGTTCCCAACAATCCACGGGCTAGGATCGGCGGGCGGAATTTCGGTCGAGCTTTTGGAGTATGAAAAAGGGGACGGTGTGCAACTGGATGCGGTGATGAACGCATTTGTGACCGCGTTGAATGCCGCACCCGAATTTACCCGCGCACATGGTAGTTTTTCGGGTCAGACACCACAGTATCATCTGTCAGTGGATCGGGACCGGGCCGAGACTCTTGGCGTAAGCGTGTCTGACATATTCACGGCGCTACAAGCCAATCTCAGCTCGTTTTTTGTCGACAACTTTATCGTGTCGGATCGGGTCTATTGGGTCGTCCTTTCAGCTGATGCGCCATTCCGTCAAACACTGGAGGATGTGGACAACATCTATGTCAAAAACAGTTCGGGCGAGTCGCTGCCGTTGCGAAATTTTCTAAGCAGTGAGCCGGTACTCGCGCCAGACACGATCCCCCGGTACAACTTGTTCACTGCGGCGTCTATCAGCGCGCAATTGGCCGAAGGGGTCAGTTCGGGTGCGGGCATCAAAGCGATTCAAGAGATTGCAGACAAAACACTACCGGACGGCTTTGGGATCGAGTGGTCCGGTGTGACGCAGCAAGAAGTAGAATCTCAAGGCATGGTGCCATTTATCATGTTGTCTGCCTTGATACTGGCCTACTTGTTTCTGGTGGTTCTGTATGAAAGCTGGATATTGCCCTTGTCGATCATCACGTCGGCCGTCTTTGCATTGCTGGGCGCGCTTATTCCGTTGGCGCTGTTTCCGTTTTTGACAAGCAACATATTCGCGCAGATTGGAATGGTGTTGCTCATCGGGCTGGCGGCCAAAAAGGCCATCATGGTTGTTGAGTTCGCCAATCAGGAAAGGCGTTCCGGCACCAATATTCACGAGGCGGCGATCAAAGCTGCCGAAATCCGGTTTCGTCCTGTGACGATGACGGGTCTGTGTTTCATCGTCGGAGTTCTGCCGTTGGTATTGTCCAGCGGTGCCGGTGCAGAGGCGCGCGTGTCCATCGGTTACCCGGTACTATTTGGCATGGTGGTGGATAGCACATTGGGCCTCCTGATGATCCCCGTACTCTATGCTGCGTTTCAGACGCTAAGGGAAAGGCTGATACAGACCGTTTGGGTGCGCTAGTTTGTTCGTTTCGTTGGCGGGTGGACGCTTCGACGAGGCAGAACTCACTGTGTTCTGAGTCGAGGTTGCGGAATTGCGCATCGTGTTTTTAGAACGACAAGAGTTCACGGACACAAATTTTGAAACATGCGAAAGGCGAACAAAGTGCATTGCGAAGGCCGATCACGTCACTTTCTCAAGTGAGCTGCGGAAGCAAAAGGCAGGGTTCCGGTTCGTTTACGTACCTTCAGACATCACAATCGGCTGTATGTGTATCACGTCGGAACCGTATGGCGCTGCGTTGTCGATGACCTGGAACATGGTGTCCACCATGGCGGTGACATCCTGGCGAACCGAGAACAGGTTTTGTGCCATATATTGCGCAAATGGATCCCAGTCGAAACTTCCAAAGAGAATTGTGTCCAGCGCGGCTCTGTCATTCTGTGCCAACCATTCGAAGACACCTTCCAATGAAATCGTAGAGTTTACGAACATAGCCGTCGGCATGCGGCCCGAAGCTTTCACTTTTGCCGAAAATGCAGCTTTGGATTTCGACGCCGCGTAGCCGCAAGCCAGGATGTTGTCTTCTATCGGACGCGCACCAGCATGATTAAACGCATCTTTAAAGCCACGTATCCGTTCACTTGTGTTGTGGTCAGTCGGACGTCCCCCAACGAACAGAAACTCATCTTGCCAGTTGAGCCCTTTCGCATCAGCACGCTCTATCAATGCCTCGGTCAGCTTATAAGCGCCGCTGTAATTGTCGGATATTATGGAAGGTGCAGCAGTTCCCGGCAGATCAAGGTTGATCGTTGGCACGTTCTGCGCACGGCAAATCTCGGCAATACCATCGGGATCGGATGCGCCGGTGCACACAATGTGATCCACGTTATAGGACAGCATTTGCCTGACGGTGGCCAATTCCAGTTCAGGTTCGCGATGTGTGCACGAGGTCATCGGTAGCAGGCCCCTGGCGCGCGAGGCTGTTTCAAAGCGCTCTGCGATAGCTCCGAAATAACGGTTGTCATACATTGGGATGATCATACCGATCATGCTTGATCTGACACTGCGCAGCGCACGCGCCTGCATATTTGGTGCATACCCCATCTCGCTTGCCAGTTTTCGGATGGTATTTGCACGCTCTTCGCTAATGCGTCGGTTGCGCCAGGATCCGTTTAGTACTGCCCCGACCGTGCTTGCCGAAGTGCCTGCGCGGTCCGCGATATCGTAGATCGTGACCTGCTTATTTGTATCGGTTTTCGCCAAAAATATATCCCTTTGACAAAATTAGCGGTTTCAATATAGCCTATGCACCATCGATTGCGCAACAAAGAACAACCGATGGTGCAATTATTTATAGGCCGGGTGCTGCTGTTTGGCGCTGGCCAATTAGGGAGGAAGTTATGAAGACAAAAATGATACTCGCAGCTTCTGTCTGCACACTTGCCCTAACGGCGACTTCGGCTGCCGCCGAGACCACGATGGGAATCGTAGTAAAGATCGGAGGGATTCCCTGGTTCAACGCGATGGAAGAAGGCATCAAGGAGCGCGCCGGTGAGTTGGGTGTCAGTGCCGAAATGATTGGTCCGACGTCTGCCGACCCAGCCCTTCAGGTTCGTGCAATCGAAGATCTGATCGCAAAGGGCGTTGATGTGATCGGGGTGGTGCCAAATGATGAAGCCGCGCTCGAACCTGTGTTGCAAAAGGCCATGGATGCCGGGATCAAGGTGATTGCACATGAAGGTCCGGGCCTTAACAATGTGGACTGGAACTTCGAGCTGGCCTCAGCAGATGGGTTTGGAGAGGCACATGCCAAATTGCTGTGCGAGAAAACCGAAGAGCCCGGCACCTACGCTGTTTATGTCGGGTCACTGACCGTACCACTACACAACGCGTGGGCGGATGCAGGTATCGCCTGGCTGGCTGAAAACTGTTCTGACAAATTGCAACCGGTGGGTGATCGTTATGGCGTTGCTGAAAGTGTTGACGACAGCCGTTCCACCGCACTTGATCTGATCGCAGCCAATCCAGATCTGCGCGGGTTCCTTGCTTTTGGAAGCCAGGGTCCGATTGGGGCAGGGCGCGCGATTGAAGAACGTCGTCTGGGTGGCAAAGTCCATGTGCTTGGTCCGTTCTCGCCGGGCCAGGGTCAGAAACTGTTGAAAGATGATGTCATATCCGGCGGGTTTATGTGGAATCCAGCCGAGGCGGGCCGTGTTTTTGTCACCTTGGGTGATATGCTTGTGAATGGAGAGGAAATCACAGAAGGCACCGAGATTGAAGGTTTGGGTGTTGTCAGCCCGGATGAAGCGACCCGCAATATCATCACGGATAACCTTTTGGAGATCAACAAAAGCACAGTCGACGAGTTGGCTGCGAAAGGTCTCTGAGGTCGTGGTTCGACGGTTTGGAGATCCGCGAAACGTGGGTCTCCACTCAGGCATAGAACACAATGAAAACTGATCCTGATACGGCCCCGGCGTTGAGGCTGCGAAACGTCTCGAAAACCTTCGGCGGGGTAAAGGCGCTGCAATCCGTCGATTTCGAAGTGCGGCCGGGCGAGGTACATTGCCTTGCCGGAGAAAACGGCTGCGGGAAGTCAACGCTGATCAAGATCGTTACAGGTGTTTATACAGCTGACCCCGGTGCTGAATTGGAATTGTTCGGCCACAGCTTTACTACGATTTCTCCAACAAAAGCGCGGGCGTTGGGTATTGCCGTCATATGGCAGGATCTTGCGCTGTTTCCGCATATGACAGTGGCGGAAAACATCGCTTTTGATGAGATGGTCGGGCTGATACCGCGCCTGAATTTTGGAAGCCACTACAGACGCCATGTCCAATCGGTTCTTGATCGTTTGCATGTACCATTGAACCTTGATACCCGACTGGGAGACCTACCGATCGCGCAACGCCAGATCGTTGCCATTGCCCGTGCTTTGATGGGTGAAGCCCGGCTGGTGTTCATGGATGAACCGACGGCTTCGCTGACCCAAACCGAAACAGATGCATTGTTGGAGGTGGTGCGCACGCTATCCTCACAAGGGATCGCTGTTGTTTTTGTTAGTCACCGTCTGGCCGAAGTTATCGACATTTCTGAGCGGGTCACAGTTCTGCGCGACGGTAAGCTTGTCGGCGTGTATTCTACGGAAAACATGACACAATCCCGCCTAGGTGAACTGATGACCGGGGCGTTGTTGGAGCACACAGTCAATGCGCAGGACCGCGCACAGGCGGAACCCGTGCTGGAAGTTCAGGGGATGTGTCGGCACGGCGAATTCCAGAATGTCTCCCTGACCATACGGCGCGGAGAGGTACTTGGCCTTACCGGTTTGATCGGTGCTGGCCGAACAGAACTTGCCCATGCACTGATCGGAATGAACCCGTTGGATGTGGGCGAAATCCGGTTGGAGGGTACACCGGTCCGCTTTGCCTCAATTCGCGAGGCCATCGCACGCGGTGTTGCCTATGTGTCCGAAGACCGCCTGTCTTTAGGACTTATCCAGCCGCAATCCATTGCGGACAATACCGCTATTTCTGTGCTGGACCGCATTCTCAATGGCCTTGGCTTGTTGTCTCCCAAACGCCAATCCGACCTTGTTGGGCACTGGATCAGAGAACTTGCCGTGAAAATTGGAAGGCCAGAAGACGCAGTCTCGACACTGTCAGGAGGCAACCAGCAAAGAGTTGTTTTGGCAAAATGGCTGGCAACCGAACCACGGCTTTTGATCCTGGACAGTCCGACTGTCGGTGTGGATGTCGGGGCGCGGGCCGGCATATTTAAGATCGTGCGTCAGTTGGCCGATGAGGGGCTGGCGATCCTTCTGATCTCGGACGAGGTGACCGAAGCGATGTTCAATTCGGATCGTGTCCTTCACATGGCGGATGGGCAGATTGTGGGCGAATACGATCCACGCACCACCAGCGTGTCTGAACTAGAGGCACGTATCTATGCGTGACCACTTTCGAACACACCCCGTCGAAGCGCGCCTCAGCGTCGTTCTGCTTTTGATGATCTTCGGTTTGTCGCTTGGCACCGACACATTCCTGACAATGGGAAATGTCACGTCGCTGTTGAACAATAACGCAGTCAATCTGATCTGGGCGGTCGGCTTGCTGGTTGTCCTAATTGCTGGCGGTATCGATATTTCCTTCGCGGTGGCTGCTTCGGTTGTTCAATATGTGGCAGCTCAGGTTTTCATGAGCATTGGCGGCGGCAATTGGGCGATTGGTTTTTTCGTTGCAGCTCTGCTCGGGATCGGTCTCGGACTGGTCAACGCGCTTTTGATCCACGGATTTCGGGTGATTTCCATCGTTATCACCATCGCCACCTTCAATGCGTTCTTTGGATTGCTGATGTTCTTCACCAAAGGCCGAAACATCTACAACCTGCCGGATTGGTGGACCGACCGCATCTTCATCTTCGAACGGCAGGCGGCGGACGGGACCTGGTCAGAACTGAATCTCTCGGTTGCTGTCATGATTGTCTGTGTGGTCGCGACTTGGGGTCTCATTCGCCTGACTACGCTTGGTCGCCAGCTTTATGCTTTTGGCGATAATCCCGAGGGCGCTCGGCGTGCGGGTGTGAATATCTGGCAAATGCAGATCGTCGCCTTTGGATGGTGCGGAATGATGGCCGGGATCGGTGGGTTGATGCAGGTAAACATTGCGCAAGAGGTGGTGCCAAATGCGCTTTACGGTCGAGAGTTGGACGTGTTGGCCGCGGTAGTGCTTGGCGGTGCCCGGTTGGGCGGCGGTCGTGGCACCGTCTTTGGATGCATTCTGGGGGTTATGTTTGTCGCGATCACGCAAAACGGTCTGAACCTTCTGGGGATCTCTCCCTTTGCGTTCCAGATGATTATCGGCGCTGCGATCCTGTTGGCGATTTCGTCATCGAACCTGAGCTTTGGTTGGCGTCCGCGTGCTGCCACTAGTGTTGCAAAGGCAGAAACGGGATGAACCTGCGCGAAAGAATACATGCGGCACTTGGGGCCGAAACCCTGCCATTGCTTGTCTTTCTCGGCTTGGTCTTTCTGGCGTTTTCCCTGGCGACACCGTTGTTTTTGACGGGCGCTAACTTGCGCTCAATGGCCTTTCAAATGCCGGTATTGGGTCTGCTGACATTGGCCATGCTTGTGCCGATCCTGTCGGGCGGATTGAACCTTGCGATCATCTTTCAGGCCAACATTTCGGGGCTCGCATTGGCGTGGGTTCTCATCGCGTTCGGAGGGGCCGAAGCGGGGCCAGGGGCTTTCGTTCTTGGAGCAGCGCTTGCCTTGCTGGCTGGCGCCGCTTCTGGTGCTGTTATGGGGGTCGTGGTGGCCTATGTGGGCGCGCACCCTATCCTGGTTTCGCTGGCCATGATGATTTTCCTGCGTGGTTTGGGTGAATTTCTGACGCGCGGCGGCGATATTTCGGGTTTCCCGGAATATATGAATGTACTGGGTCACGGCAGTTTTCTGGGCATTCCGGTTCCGATGATCATCTTCCTGCTGGCCGCGTTTGTTTGGCACATCATGCTCAAACGCACGCGGCACGGGTTCTCGGTCTACATGATCGGTTCGAACATTCAGGCGTCTGAGTATTCCGGGCTGCCGACACGTCGTACCCTTGTGTTGATTTATGCCATTTCAGGCATGATCTGCGCTGTGGCGGGCATCCTGATGGCCGCGCGCTTCAATTCAGTCCGTGTCGGCCATGGTGAGGCGTTGCTTTTGGTAACTGTTCTGGCGTGTTTTCTGGGCGGGATCGATCCGTTCGGAGGGTTCGGGCGCGTGCTGCCAGTGGTTCTGGCCCTGATTATTCTGCAGGCTCTTTCATCAGGTCTGAACCTGATCGGAGCCAACCAGCATCTGTCTACGGCTGTCTGGGGTTTGTTTCTGATTGGCGTGATGGCGTTGCGGTGGGTTGGCGCGCGATGGCAATTAAAACGACGAAGGGGGACATGATTATGGAAGGTTTCGGCGTACATACCAGCATGTGGACGATGCACTGGGATCGCGATGGGGCCGAGCGGACAATACCCGCCGCGGCCGCCTATAAGATGGACTTCATCGAGATTGCCCTGCTGGATACAGGCGTTGTCGACGCAACCCATACGCGTGACTTACTTGAAAAATACGAGATGCGAGCCGTTTGTTCGCTGGGGCTGCCCGAACAAAACTGGGCCTCGGTCAATCCCGATGGCGCAATCGGGCACCTTGTCAATGCTATGGACAAAGTCAAAGAAATGGGCGCAGAAGCTCTGTCTGGTGTCACGTATGGTGGCATTGGAGAACGCACAGGTGTGCCGCCCACTCAGGCCGAGTATGACAATATCGCACGCGCCTTGGAGGGCGCCGCGAAACACGCAAAAACCCTGGGCATCGCCTTTGGTATCGAGCCCGTGAATCGCTATGAGAACCACTTGATCAATACGGGTTGGCAGGCGGTCGAGATGATCGAGAAAGTAGGTGCCGATAATATTTTCATCCATCTCGACACTTATCACATGAATATCGAAGAGAAGGGCGCAGGCAATGGTATCCTCGATGCACGCGAACACTTGCGTTACATTCATTTGTCGGAAAGCGACCGCGGCACACCGGGTGAGGGGACCTGCGATTGGGACGAGATCTACGCCACATTGGCGGCGATTGGGTTCAAGGGCGGGCTCGCAATGGAGAGTTTCATCAATATGCCGCCACAGATCGGGTACGGACTGGCGATTTGGCGACCCGTTGCCCCTTCTTTCAAGGATGTTATGGACAAGGGTTTGCCGTTCCTCAGGAACAAGGCCGCCCAATACCGGCTCATATGACTGCGGTGCAAGGTTCACCCGGACATGAGAGAGGCCGTCCCACAACCCCCGTGGTAAGACGTTGACGGGCAAGGGTGATATCGCGGTTCTTGACGTTGGTAAAACCAATGTCGAACTTTGGGTCGCCAGCGAAGATGGCACTTTGCTGGAGAATTGGTCGACCCCCAACACTGTGCTGGATGGCCAGATTTGGCGGTTTCACGACCTGGATGGTATCGCAGCCTGGCTTATCGGTACTCTTTCCGAGCTCTGCCAACGGCACCCAATTCGGACGATTGTACCTGTTGGTCACGGTTCGGGCGGTGTGCTTGTGAGTTCCGATCCGGATAGCACCGGCGCCGGATGCGTCTTGCCCATGATCGACTATGAACAGGCATGTCCACCCGAAATTGATGTGGAATATCGCAGAAAGGCGGGAACGTTCGAGGACCGTGGCAGTCCGATAATGATGGCCTCCACTCACTCCGCCCGACAGTTGCTGTGGATGGAACGCGCCTGCCCAACTGAGTTCGGAAAGGCCCGATATTTTCTGAATATTGCGCAATTCTGGGGATGGTGGCTGACCGGTGTTGCGGCTTCGGAATACTCTGCGATGGGCGCGCAGTCGCATCTGTGGAACGTCCCGCGCCGCCGCTGGACACCAATAGTTCAAGACCATGGCTGGCAGAGAATGATCCCAGAGTTTCGGGCGGCCTGGGAACCGCTTGGGCCGGTTCGCAACACTCTGGTGCAGCGTTTCGGCTTGCCTCAAAACATGGTTGTACTGACTGGCGCGCATGACTCTTCCGCGAATTTCTTCCGGTATCTGGCTGCTCAGATTGCTGACTTTACACTTGTTTCCACGGGTACTTGGGTGGTTGCATTGTCGCGCGAAGCAGACATTGCAAGTCTTGATCAAACGCTCGGAACAACAATCAACGCCGATATGGATGGCGACCCGGTCGGAGGTGCATTGACGATGGGTGGGCGCGAATTCTCGGCCATAGCAGGACCAGACCCCGATAAACAGGCTGCCGATCGCAAGGTCTTGGAACGATTGATTAGTCGCGGAACCATGGCGATACCAAGTTTTGGAGAAAACGAAGGGCAGTTTCCCGGCTCGGCAAGGCAAGGGCATTTCGTTGGGGCACCTCCGGCAGACGAGTTAGAACGCAAAGCGCTGGCGGTGCTTCATTCGGCGTTGCTGACAGTGACCTGTTCTGATGTGTTGAACGGTGGGGACAGGCTTATTCTGGATGGGACCTTTCTGAATGAGCCGCTTTATGCGCCCATTGTTGCTGCTCTGCGCCCGGAACGTCGGACCGAAGCGTCACATGAAACGCATGGTGTTGTCGCCGGTGCGTTGCAACTGGCTTGCAAACACTCTGGATCTTCACCGCCACCTCTGGCGCTTGATCCGGTAACCCCTATTGTGATGCCTGGTCTGGCAGAATACGCGAAGCAGTGGCGCAAGGCCGCAAACGGACAAGGAGCCCGCCTCAATGACTGAACGAGAATTGCGCGAGCGCATGGTCGAGACATGCCTAAAAATGAATGCCACCGGAATTAATCAGGGTACGGCAGGCAATTTGTCGGCCCGTTTCGAGCGCGGGTTCCTGATCACGCCATCATCTCTGCCGTATGACAAGATGAAACCCGAAGATCTGGTCGAGATGGATTTCGAGGGCACCTATGTCGGGCGCAGGCCATCGTCGGAATGGCGGTTCCACCGTGATATTCTGCAAAAGCGGGCGGATATCGATGTCGTGCTGCACTGCCACTCGGTCTACGCAACCACGCTTGCCTGTCACCATCGTCAGATTCCGGCGTTTCACTACATGGTGGGTGTGGCTGGGGGTACAACGATCCCTTGCGCACAATATGCAACCTTTGGGACTCAGGATTTGTCTGACGCGGTGCTGACTGCGCTTAAGGACCGAACCGCGTGTCTATTGGCCCAACACGGGCAGATCACGATTGGCAAGACTTTGGACGAAGCTCTTTGGCTGGCGACTGAAGTCGAGACCTTGTCGCGCCTTTACGTGCAGGCGTTGCCGTTGGGGGAACCACCGATATTGTCGGACGATGAAATGTCACGTGTTATCGACCAGATGCAGCGTATGAAGTATGGTTTTGGCCCCGAGTCCGAGGGCAGCAACGATGTTGCGAGGCCACGCATCTAACAACGCCAGAGAAAACAGAAGAGACGGGAACAATGCGATTTTTCTTGGGGGTTGATGTCGGGACCGGCAGTGCGCGCGCAGGAATATTCGATTCAGAAGGTCACCTGCAAGGCTGCGGTGTGTGTGAACTTGCGCTGTTTCAAGAAGGCGCGGATATTGTCGAACAATCCTCGACGCAAGCTTGGTCCGCAGTCTGCAAGGCTGTGCAAGCAGCAGTGGCCCAGAGCAACGTCGACCCGAAGGATGTTGCCGGCATCGGGTTCGATGCCACATGTTCTCTCGTCGTTGTAGGCAAGAACGGGGCACCGTTACCCGTGGGATCCAGCGGGGACGCAGCGCGGGACATCATCGTCTGGATGGATCATCGTGCCATGGCAGAGACGGATGAAATCAACGCAACGAAGCATGCTGTTCTGGCTTATGTGGGCGGAGCTGTTTCACCCGAAATGCAGTTACCGAAGCTTCTTTGGCTCAAACGCCACATGCCCGAAACATTTACTGCTGCCGAGCATTTCTTTGACCTGACGGATTTCCTGACATGGAAGGCCACAGGATCTACGGCGCGGTCAAGTTGCACGGTGACATGCAAATGGACCTACGTCGCGCGAAGCGGCGGTTGGGATGAAAGCTTTTTCAAACAAACAGGTCTAGGCGAACTGGCGGAAGAAGGCTTTCGTCGCATTGGCAATGAAATAACCGACCCGGGGCAGCCTTTGGCGAATGGACTTACTGCCGATGCGGCCAAATCGCTTGGTCTTGTCGCGGGCACCCCTGTTGCCGCCGGGTTGATCGACGCTCATGCTGGCGGTGTCGGAACGGTGGGCGCAAAGGGTCTTGGTCCTGCGAACGAAAACATGGCGTATGTGTTCGGGACATCTTCTTGTACAATGACAACAACCGCCGATCCTACTTTTGTTCCTGGTGTCTGGGGGCCGTACTACTCGGCAATGCTGCCGGGCATGTGGCTGAATGAAGGTGGTCAGTCCGCTGCTGGTGCTGGAATAGAACGGCTGATTGCGATGCACCCCGCAGTCCAGCAAGCGGCAGATCACGCCAAAAATGCGGACCTTTCCGTTCCCAACTGGCTGATGACGAAGGCAACGGAAATGGTCGACAGCTCTGGCCATCTTGTTGACCTCGCCCGTGACCTGCATGTTGTTCCCGAGTTCCTCGGCAACCGCGCACCGTTTGCCGACCCGCGCACACGCGCGGTGATTGCAGGGCTGGACATGGACACATCGCTGGACAGTCTTGTCAGCCTCTATATCGCCGGTCTCTGTGGGTTGGGCTACGGGCTGCGGCAAATCATCGAAACGCAGGCGGAACACAGTGCCAAAATCTCGAACATAGTTGTCTCCGGAGGGGCCAGCCGACAAGAGCCCGTGCGGCAGCTTTTGGCGGATACAACGGGCATCTCAATTTCTGGCCCGGAAACTGAAGAGCCGGTTCTTTTAGGCGCGGCGATCCTTGGGGCCTGCGCAGCCGGACAGCACGGTGCGAGTTTGTCCAAATGTATGTCAGAGATGTCACGCGTTTCTGATGTTTATCGGCCCTCGGGCGGACGGATTTCAGATCTTCATCAAAGACGGTTTCAAACCTATCAAGCCTTTCAAACTGCAGCACGCGCAGCTGCTGCTTCGACGTAGGGTTTGTTTTTGCAATTTTTCCCGTTGGCCAATTGTATTGCCAAGTTCTGACCACTTTACTGATGAAATGGTGCTGAAATCGAAACCGATACCCCGAAACACGGCTGCCAGTTCGCCTTAAGTGACCGGATCAATCATGCGATGTATCGAGCTATAGCTGCCCGGCTCCCATTCCGCCAAATCGCGTTCAGCCACATGGCAAAGACTTCGGCAAATCGCGTTCCGCGCCCAAGGTCGCCGTAATACTGACGCTGTTCGAGCCATGCTTCCGGATCGGCTTTAGAGGCCAAAGCAGCTTTGTGAAGAGTGTCCCATTGCGGATCGTTGGGCTCAATCTCCGAGCCGTCTTCACGAATACCCGCACACATCCGGCACCAGAAAGCTTCGGCAAGTGCAAGCCCGTTTGCGAAAGACCCAGATGCTGTCGCATCGCGCAGCGATGGAAGCAGAAAACCCGGATGCCGAGCCGATCCGTCGAACGCAACCCTGCGCGTCGTGTCATGAACTGCAGTGTTTGCAAACCGTTTTTCAACCAGCTCTAGGTATTCTTTCGGGGTCGTTCCGGGAACGGCTTCGACAAACGGCAAAATATCATCTGCTTGAACTTTCCGAAAAAATGCCAGGATGTCTGGGTCCGACATACAATCAGATATTGTCGAAACATTTAGAATTTCACCGACATTCGCAAGCAGCTGGTGACCACCGTTCAATATGCGCAGTTTCATTGTCTCGTAGCTGTGGACATCGCGGGTTAGCGTTACCCCAACCTTTTCGAGTGGCGGTCGTCCTGCGCAGAAATCATCTTCGACCACCCATTGGCGGAAGTTTTCGTGAGAGACTGGCACGCGGTCGTCGATGCCAAGCGCGCGGCACTGCGATATCACTTGGTCTGTGGTTGCCGGAACGATGCAATCCACCATGGAATTGGGGAACGCGCCGTTTTGGTCAATCCAGTCGGCCAGATCAGTGTCAGACAGGCGCGCCAGCCCGACAACGCATTCTCGCAGGATTGCCCCATTGCCCTGAAGGTTGTCGCAGCTTAACGCGGTGAAAGGTCTGAGGCCTGCGTCGCGGCGTTTTTTCAAGGCCGAAACGATTGCGCCAAAAACCGTACGGGGTCGATCCGGATTTTTTGCATCATGCCGAATATCTTCGTGATCAAGGCCGAGCGTACCGGTGTTGGCGTTCAGAAAATACCCGCCTTCCGTTACCGTCATTGACACGATTTTCGTGGATGGCTCAGCCATGCATTGGATCAAAGTACCATTTCCGGGTTCAATCGGCAGGTAATCAATCATCGAACCGATTACCTCTGCGGTTATCCCGTTGGGATCCAGCTCGATCAACGTTGTCAGGCAGTCCTGTTCCAGCAGGCGTTCTCGCATCTTGGCGTCATAGTTTCGTACACCGGCACCTATGATCGCCCAGCCATATGCCAGACCTTGCTGCATCAGTTGGTGAATGTACCAAGCCTGATGCGCACGATGAAAGTTACCAAGTCCGATGTGAACGATGCCCGGCGCAAGGTCAGCGCGGTCATACGCGGGCGTCCCAACGGTTTCTGGCAGGTCTGACAGGGTGTTGCGCTGTAACCTGACCGGGAGATTTGCGTTCGCCAGAGGGTCCATCAGCTCATCCAGTTTCCGCCGTCGACGTTGTAGGTTTGTGCGACAATGTACTCGGCCTCATCCGAGGCTAGAAACACCGCCATCCCGGTCAGATCGTCGGCGCGACCCATCCGGCCGTACGGAACGGATGCGGCCACTTCGCGTTTCTTCTGGCCGAGCGGTTTGCCTTCATGTTTTGCGAAGAAAGCATCGACACCGTCCCAATGCTCGCCGTCGACGACACCTGGGGCAATGGCGTTCACGTTGATCCCATGAGAGATCAGGTTCAGTCCCGCAGATTGCGTGAGGGAGATAATCGCGGCTTTGCTGGCACAGTAAACAGCGACCAAAGGCTCGCCCCTGCGCCCGGCCTGCGATGCCATGTTTATGATCCGACCCTTGGTTCCGTGCTCGATCATATGGCGCGCAACGGCTTGCATTGTGAACAGAACACCTGCGACGTTGACTTCGAAAACACGGTTGTAATCTGAGCGCTCGATTTCGACGATGGGTGCCGCTGAGAAGATGGCTGCGTTATTGATCAATATGTCGATGGGGCCGAGAAGTGAGGCCGTCTTGGCAACAGCCGCGTCCATGCTCTGTTGGCTGGTTACGTCCATTTCGATAGCAAAGGCGGCCTCGCCTATCCCGGCGGCTGCGTCCTGCGCACGCTTGATTTCAATGTCGGCTATAGCTACGCGGGCGCCCTCTGCCACATATGCTTTGGCAAACGCCAATCCAATGCCACGCGCGGCCCCGGTGATCAGGGCGGTTTTGCCTGCCAGCCGTTTCATTCGATCCGCAGACCTTTTGCGTCAAACCGGTGAATGACGTCATCCCTTGGTGTCAGGTGGATGCGGTCCCCATGGCGGAACCCAACCTCGCCATCCGCACGGACGGTGATCGTTTCCGCCAATCCGGTTTCGTGAACGTGGAAAAAGGTGTCGGATCCAAGGTGCTCTGAAACACTTACAACCCCAGACCATTCACCTTCCGTTTCGGAGACAGCAATATGTTCTGGCCGGATTCCGATGGTTTGAGCGCCGTGTTTTGCCGCTTCTGGCCCTTCGATGAAGTTCATCTTTGGCGAGCCGATGAAGCCAGCTACGAACAGATTGCGCGGTGTGCGGTATAGCTCCAGCGGGCTGCCGACTTGCTCGATCACTCCGGCCTGTAGAACAACGATTTTGTCGGCCATGGTCATGGCTTCGACCTGATCGTGGGTCACGTAGATCATCGTGGTCGCCAACCGTTCGTGCAACTCACTGATCTCCAGCCGCATGCCGACCCGTAGAGCCGCGTCGAGGTTCGACAACGGTTCATCGAACAGGAACGCCGCAGGCTCGCGCACAATAGCGCGGCCAATGGCCACCCGCTGGCGCTGACCACCGGACAGTTGGCCGGGGCGGCGGTCCAGATAGTCGGTCAGGTTCAAAACGCTTGCAGCGCCTTCGACACGTTTGTCGATCTCGGCCTGATCCAGCTTGGCCATGCGCAAGGGAAAGGCGATGTTCTTGCGCACTGTCATATGCGGGTAGAGCGCGTAGGACTGGAACACCATCGCCAATCCACGTTTGGCGGGCGGCACGTCTGTGGCATCCGAACCGTCAATGTCGATGGAGCCTGAGGTGATATCCTCCAACCCCGCGATCAGGCGCAGAAGGGTGGACTTGCCGCAACCCGAGGGGCCGACGAAGACGGTGAACTCGCCATCTTCGATGGTTAGGTCCAGCGGCGGGATGACCTGCACGTCGCCGAAGCTTTTGGTCACGGACTTGAGTTGAATGCGTCCCATGTGTCGTGTTCCTTATTTCACAGCGCCGAAGGTCAGGCCGCGGACGAGTTGTTTCTGGCTGAACCAGCCAAGGATCAGGATCGGTGCGATAGCCATGGTCGAGGCCGCGCTGAGCTTGGCGAAGAACAGGCCCTCGGGGCTGGAGTAGCTGGCGATGAAAGCCGTAAGCGGTGCCGCATCAACGGCCGTCAGATTGAGCGTCCAGAACGCCTCGTTCCACGCGAGGATGAAGTTCAGCAGCACCGTTGAGGCGATGCCGGGGATAGCCATGGGTGTCAGGACGAAGAGGATTTCCTCTTTGAGTGTCGCGCCATCCATCCGCGCAGCTTCTAGAATTTCACCAGGAATTTCACGGAAGTATGTGTAAAGCATCCAGACGATGATCGGCAGGTTGATCAGCATCAAGACGACGACCAACCCTCCACGCGTGTCCAGCAGGCCCAACCGGATGAACAGCAGGTAAATCGGGTACAGTACGCCGACGGCAGGCAGCATCTTGGTGGACAACATCCACAGCAGGATGTCCTTGGTGCGCTTGGACGGCACGAAGGCCATGGCCCATGCGGCGGGGACGGCGATGATCACACCCAGTATGGTCGAGCCACCCGCGATGATGACCGAATTCCACAGGAACCGCATATAATCAGATCGTTCCTGCACGATGGCATAGTTCTCAAGCGTCCAGTTGAAGTTCAGAAAAATCGGTGGGCTGGCAATTGCCTGCGCCTCGGTCTTGAAGCTGGTCAGGATGGTCCAGAGGATCGGGAAAAAGATCAGCAGTCCGACGGCCCAGGCAAGGGCAGTGTTCAGCGATTTGCGGCGGGTTGTGACGGCGCGGGCCATGGTCTTACCTCCTCACGCGTCCAGGTTTTTGCCGACGATGCGCATCAGGAAGATTGCAACGATATTGGCAAGAATGATGGCATAGACACCTCCGGCTGATCCGAGGCCGACATTCTGGCTCTCCAGCACGCGCTGGAAGATCAGGTAGGTGAGCGTGCGGGTGCCGAATGCGCCGCCAGTGGTCACGAAGATCTCGGCGAATATCGACAGCAGGAAAATCGTCTGGATCAGGATCACGATGGTGATCGCGCGACTCAGATGCGGCAGGATGATGTGGTAAAAGCGTTTCAGGACCGGTGCGCCGTCCATCTCTGCCGCTTCCAACTGCTCACTGTCCAGCGACTGGATCGCGGTCAACAGGATCAATGTTGCAAAGGGCAGCCACTGCCACGAGACGATCATGATGATCGAGGTCATCGACGCCTCGGACAGCCATGAGATCGGCTCGGCCCCAAAGAAACGCCACAGATGCGCCAGCAGGCCGTTGACCGGGTCCATGAACATGTTCTTCCAGACCAGCGCGGATACTGTAGGCATTACGAAGAAGGGCGCGATCACAAGGATACGGACAACTCCTTGGCCCCACATCGGCTGATCCAGAAGCATCGCCAGTAGGATGCCCAGAACAACGGTGATGACCAGAACACCGCCGACGATCATCAGCGTTGCCTGAACTGCAGGCCAAAACGAACTGGACGAGACAAAGCGGACGTAGTTGTCGAACCCGACCCATCCCAGATCACCGCCACGCAGGGGCAGGTACTTCTTGAAGGAAAAATACAGCGTCATCGTCAGAGGCACCAGCATCCAGCCAAGCAGCAGGACCACTGCGGGTGCCATCATCAGGCGAGCAACGGATCGGGAATGTTGAGTAGCCATGACGCAAGACCTCTCTGTTCAGGCGTAGCTTAGCCTGCGAGAAAAACGCGGGTTGTGGAAGGGTTGAGGCGGGGGGCAGAGCGCTGCCCACCCGCGGGGAGAAGACGTCAGTACCCTGCGGCTTCCATTTCTTCAGCGGTGAAGGCCTGCGCTTTTTCAAGCGCCTCGTCCACCGTCTGTTGTCCGGCATAGACTGCCGAGAACTCCTGGCTCACCTGCGTGGCGATGCCTGCGAATTCCGGGATCGCGACGAACTGGATGCCAACATAGGGCGTCGGTTGTGCACAGCAGTTGTCCGGATCGGCCGCAAGGATCGAATCCAGCGTCATCTTGGCGAATGGAACCTTCTGGTATTCCGGATTCTCATACAGTGAGGTCCGTGCACCCGGAGGCACATTGGCCCAGCCTTCATTTTCGGCCACCAACTCGATGTAATCTTTCGAAGTTGCCCACTCGATGAACTGCTTGGCCGCATCTTCCTGCTGCGTGCCCGCAGGAATGGCCAGTGCCCAAGCCCACAGCCAGTTGGCACGTTTGTCGACACCTTCCGAATTTGGTGCCAGCGCAAAGCCAACCTGGTCAGCCACGGTCGAGTCATTCGGGTTGGTCACAAAGGATGCCGCGACGGTGGCGTCGATCCACATGCCGCACTTGCCTTGCTGGAACAGCGAGAGGTTTTCGTTGAACCCGTTGGTCGCATATCCCGCTGGGCCAGACTCATTCATCATATCGACGAAGAAGGTCAGCGCTTCTTTCCATTCGGGTTGATCGAACTGAGGTTTCCAGTCCTCATCGAACCAGCGGGCACCGAAGGAATTCCCAGTCACGGTGATAAACGCGCCGCCCTCACCCCAACCGGCCTTGCCGCGCAGGCAGATGCCGTTGATGTCGTTGTCGCGGTCGGTCATGGCTGCCGCAGCTTCACGGATGAACTGCCACGTCGGCGCATCAGGCATCTCCAGCCCGGCCTGTTCCATCAGGTCGGTGCGGTACATCACCATCGAGCTTTCGCCGTAGAACGGGGCTGCATACAGTGTGCCGTCGTTGCTGAGGCCGTTACGCATCGCGGGCAGGATGTCGTCCACGTCATATTCGGCGGACATGCCTTCTAACGGGACCAGCCAGCCATTCGCGCCCCAGATTGGCGTTTCGTACATGCCGATGGTCATGATGTCGAACTGACCGCCCTTGGTGGTGATGTCGGTGGTCACGCGCTGGCGTAGCACGTTTTCTTCCAGTGTCACCCATTCCACATCAATGCCGGTCGCTTCGGTAAATTTGTCGGTATAGCCCTGCATCCGGATCATGTCGCCGTTGTTCACAGTGGCGATGGTAATGGATTGCGCGTGGGCCGCTGCCGTGGCGACGAAAGTCAATGCAGTCGCCGCACGAAGTGCGTGCTTCAGATACATCCCTGTCCTCCCTGAGCTTGGATGTCGTGCAGGGAGCCTAGATCGTAAATTGTCGCGCCGTCAATAAAAACTTTACGCGCGTTAAAATAATTCGCTTATGCAGAATCCCTCAGAACCAGCCTTGCGGGAAAAAGGGTTTCACTGCGTGTTTCAAATTCTCCACCATTTTCAATAAGTTCGAACAAAGTCTCTACGCTGCGCCCCGCAACGTTGTCGTAGTCATGTGCAGCAGTCGTCAGAGACGGGCACGTAAACTTTGCAAAGGGGTGATCGTCATTCGAGGCCACGCGCAGCGTGCAATCATCTTTGCGCCCTACCCGAATCCCCTGTTCAAAACAGGCCGCAAGAAATCCAATGGCCAGCCTGTCATTGCTGCACAAAACCGAGTTTGTTTTCAGCCCACGCTCTGCCAGAACTTTTAAAGCGCCCCGATGCCCAATCTCTTCAAAAGCCCAGCCTTTGCCATCGACTTTGATGATATGAGGCTCGAACCCCAGGCGTTCCATAACCTCAATATAGGCTTTCCGTCGTTTGTTGGCGTTTGGGTTTGCAGGTGTGCGCATTTCAAAGAATGAAGGCGGCTCGCCTGTCCGTGTCATGTATTCCACGGTCTGCGAAACAAAGCTGAAATTGTCCGAACCAACAAAAGCTGCCCCCAGACCATCAAGATTACTGTCGAACAGGACGGTTGGCACATTGGCACAGAATTTTTCGACTGCGGATCGGTCCGAGATGCGCCCCAATGGTGCCAGCAAAACCCCTGCGGGTTTCATGGATTGCAGCCCGTCCAGAATTTCGTTTTCTAGTTTTTGTTCCCCGTGTGAGCTGAACAGGGACGGTCGGTAGCCCGCCGCAATGCAGGATTGTTCCAGATACCTGGCAATCTCAGCGAAGAACGGATCGGCAAGATAGGGCACGACGATGCCAATGTTCTTGGTCAGTTTCCGGTTCTGGTTCACAGCATAGATATTCGGGCGGTAGTCAAACCGTTCCAGCGCCTCTTCGATGCGCGCCCTTGTTGTCGGGCGTACGCTGTCGGGGTCGTGGAAATACTTGGACACCGTGGGTCGCGAGATCCCGCTGAGGGCCGCGAACTCTTCCATGTTTTTTATCTTGGTCATTCCAGTCTGCCTGCGGATTCCAGCCGCCTTGATCTTATCATATTTTTACATATTCTTTGCGCGCGACAAAAAATCAATAGCCAGACATGAGCGGTGCAAGAGGTCTGAATGTATCTTGGGATTGATATCGGAACATCAGCAGTCAAACTTGTCTGCACGGATACCGACCGGATTCTCGCCACTTCCTCGGTAGGGATCGACACGTCCTCGCCGCGGCCCGGATGGTCAGAACAGCACCCGGATCTGTGGTGGGATGCAACACGCGACGCATTGAACCAACTTTCCGGACAAGTCACGCTGTCGGGCGTGAAAGCCATCGGTTTGTCTGGTCAGATGCATGGGGCCGTGTTGCTGGACCACAATCTGCGTCCGATCCGCCCGGCAATCCTTTGGAATGACAGCAGATCAGCACGAGAATGCGACGAACTGCGCGCGGTCCAGCCGAAAATCGGGCAGATCGCAGGTGTTCTTCCGCTGCCAGGGTTTACAGCGCCCAAGATTTCGTGGCTGAAACAGAATGAACCCGAACACTATTCGCGTCTCGCTCATATGCTGCTGCCCAAGGATTACGTCGGCTTATGCCTGCATGGAGAATTGGCAACCGATACCTCAGATGCTGCGGGAACACTTTGGCTGGATCAGGCCGCGCGCAACTGGCATGTCGGGATTACTGAGGCCACTGGCGTCTTACCCAGCTGGTTGCCACCGATTTTTAACGGCACCGACGTTGTAGGAAGTGTAACAGCACAAGCTGCCGCGATGACCGGGTTGAAGGAAGGTGTTCCCGTGGTGGCCGGAGGAGGTGACGCGGCAACAGGTGCTGTATCTCTGGGGGCTACCGAACCGGGACGTGGGTTTATCTCACTGGGAACATCCGGCCAACTGTTCGTTGCAGATCGCGAATACAAACCCAATCCAGAACGTTATGTACACGCATTTGCGCACACGTTGCCGGGCCGTTGGTATCAAATGGCCGCAATGCTGAACGGTGCGCGGCCAATTTCGTGGATAGGTGGGCAGCTGGGGCTTTCCGCTGCCGAGGTTGTTGCACTTGCCGAAACGGCCAGCGGAGAGCGTTTGCCGATCTTCCTGCCTTACCTGACTGGTGAGCGAAGCCCTTTGGGAGATCCCCATATCCGCGCGAGCTTCTTTGGTCTTGAGGATTCGACAACACGCGCTGAAATCTGTCGTTCTGTGGTAGAAGCAATTGCATTTTGCTTTGCTGACGCAGCACAGAGTTTCGGCGATACAATTGACAGCTTGCCAGAATTGGCCGCTATCGGAGGGGGCAGCCAGTCAGATCTGTTATTGCGCCTGATCGCCACGGTCACGGGGAAACCCATCGTGCGCTCACAAGGGTCCGATTCAGGTCCAGCCTTTGGCGCTGCCCGTCTTGCGGCCTGCGGTGTTGGTGCTTTGCAAGAGGCGGACCTTGCAGTTCAGCCGTCCACAACTGACAGGTTTGAACCTGACGAGATGGCCGCTTTGTCTGAACGATTGCAGCGATTTCGCCGGTTGTACAAAGCTGTCAGCGTTGTCGATTGATCGCCATGCGCAAACGGTCGGCATTGACCCCTGGGGTCAATAACATTCCTGCGAGCGGCCATGAATACGATCAGGCGTTCTGACAACAGTCATAGCCAGCCCTGAGGATACGGAGCCGGTGCGATGCCCCGAACTTGTCAGACAGGAAGCCCACCGACCACACATGATCGTTCCTCTACGCTCCAGCATTACCCCGACCCGAGGGCGACCAACCTGACGAACAACCCTAGCCGGTTTACATCGGCTGGGGGATTTGGTTCGCGATTTATAGCATGAGCGATCCAGATGTTTGTTCGTCCTGCTGGGAGATGCGCGGTACCCGTTTGTATGTCCGATTTGGTCCAACGCAAGTCTTTGCCAGAGTTTCGGTCCTGAAGCCCACTTGTTTTAGCGCGCCCTGCACCGGGCGGTAACGTGGTGTAAATTACAGTTTCTGGGGGCTGCGGGGGTCTATCCCCAGATTAAGTGCTTTCTCATTTCCTACGGCCCTAAAAATCATACCGCGATCGGAGCAAAATCGGACTAAAACCCTTGCATCAGCATGTCGACCGCGACGGTGATTTGCTCAAAATCGTCGTTCAGATTGCACACCTGCGACTTTAGTAGCCCAACGGGAACAGCCGCCATGAATTGGGTTACCATCACGACAGGCATACCTTCGATTTCAAAAACCGGATTTAACCGCGTCGCTGGTTTGGGCGCGATCGATTTGGGCAAGAGTGGCACCACAATGCGAGTATTCAAGTCGCTGAGTAGATCTGCTTGAATATCCAAAAGAAACCCATCCCCTGAAGGGTTCGGGAAAACATCGTATTTCGGCATCAGAATTGCCTGAAGCTTTCCAGAGGAAGGCCGTTCTGCTCAACATAAGAATTTGAGCTTCTCAGCGCAGCCGCGTTTTCTGATTTCCATAGTTCAGACTTTGCCGTGGCAACAGCAGCGCGCACGCCTTCCTCGGCTGCACGGGACAGGTTTACTTTCAGCGCTTTTGCCTCTGCAAGTAACGCACTATCAAGCGACAGATTTGTTGGCTTTCGCGTCTGCGCGTTCATCTTTGGGCCTCCGTATACGCGAAAATACTTCTATGAAGTATGCGTGTCAAACATGCGCATACAAAGGCAGGCTTTCCATTAGGGACCGTTGAGCCGGTTCGACTGCATTTGTCGTTTGCGTTGCATCGATGGCAATGGACCTTACTTGTCCGACCAAACGTTTTTTGAGCAGTACTCCCGGTTATGAAGCGCGAGCCTCATAGGCAGCTGCGCGCTTGATCATCACTTGTGATGCCATGTCGCCGCCGCGCAATGTGTCAGCAGTCTGAAATGCGGTGATGGCCTCTGGGAAACGACTGGCCCTAAAATGCGACAGCCCGGTCTCATAGGCATCAATCCAGTCGCGCGATCCTTTGAAACTGTCCGCCATAGCGATCAACTCATACACCACCAGCGCTTCAGAACGGCCTTGTATCTCAACTGTATCCAGCTCGCGTACGACAATGGCACTACCTGCTTCTTGCCGTGTTTCGGGGCCTATGATGATCGCACTGCCGTAGGTTTTGTTTGTCCCTTCAAGACGGCTGGCGACGTTCACCACGTCGCCGATTGCGGTGTAGTTCAGCCGCTGTTCGGAACCGATATTTCCAACCAGCGCTTCTCCGCTGTTCAACCCGATCCTGACATGCAGCGCGCTGTCGGATTGGCTCTGCAAACTCGAGGATTCGACCACATCCACCAGTTCAAGTGCTGCGCGGCAGGCATGTTCGGCATGGTTTGGATTTTGTCGCGGCGCACCCCAGAATGCCATAACCGCATCACCGATGAATTTGTCGATGGTTCCGTCGTGACGCTCGATGGTTGTTGTCGCGGCACTGAAGAATGGCTCCATAAGTTCGACGATCTTGGGGCCATGCTTTTCGGTCAGACCTGTGAACCCCGATACATCGCAAAACAGAACCGATATCTGTTTGGTCTCGCCGCCGGGTTGGGTTTTGATACCTTCCGCCACCAGCATGCGGACCAGATCGGTTGGTACGTATTTGCGGAATGCCGACAGACCCGCGGCCATACTGGCTGTTGCGGCGGACAGGTTTTCGAGCTCTTTCAGCCGAGAGGGTCTGCGAGAAACCTGTTCGACATCAAAACGTTCGATCCGACTGAGGTCTTCGGCCACGCGGGACAGTGGGTTTGCAACGACCCGACGGACAAACCAGATGGCCAAACCTATTGCCACGACGACGACGCCAAGCAGGATGTAAACCAAGTTTAGCAGGGTCTTGTCGATGCCCGACAGAAAGGCTGATTCCGGGATCACAGTGGCGACCCGCCAGCCATAGAACCCAAGAGGCGTCAACGCCACCGCATAGGGTACATCCTCAAAAACGATCCGTTTCGTCACTGGCCCGGGCGTTTTGTTTTCTGCATCGGCCATCAGCCTCTCACCCGAGATTTTGGCAACCTCATAGAGCTCCCCTTCGCCCATCCGTGCTGGTGTGATTTCGTCCGCCTCGGGGTCGGGGATGGCAATCACTTTGCCGTCTGCGTTGATGATAAAGGCCGCGCCGAACTCTCCGGGGCGCAGCGATCCCAGAAAGCGGGAAAGGCGGTCGGTATCAATCGCTACCGTCAACACGCCTTGCCGTTGGCGGCGCACGTCGATGGGACCAGCAAAGGCATATAGGGTCTTGTCGCTTCCCGGCAGATCCCTGACTTCAATCCAATCCGGTGTATCGCGGTCGATGAAGTTGCGATACCAGGCGTGTTCGCGTGGGTCGAAATCTGTGTCGGTGAAGGTCCGCTCCTCGAACTGAATGTCGCCAGGGATAAAGATATAACGGTCGTTGCGAAGCATCCGGTTGCGAATGTTCTCATCGATTTCCATCATCTCCAGACCGCTGTCACCCAGGCGATGTGCGGCGAAGAAATTCCCGTCGGGCCAGCCGAAGGTGATCCACGAGATGTTGGGCTGCGCCTGTATTTGCGACAGAAACACAAACTCGCGCTTGTCTGCCTGGCGCGTCTGGATAACGTCTTGGATGAAAATCGTGCGGACTGCCGCCCAAGCTGCTTCGGCCGACCTGAGGGTCAGCCCAACTTCGATGCGTACGGTATTGGCGATCTGTCCGTTGATTTCAGCCGCCAGCATGCGGCTGTTTTCTCGCGCCGTTGTCCACCACAAAGAATGCACGACAAAGGTCGACACGCCGATCGACAGGGCAACAAGTATAGATACGGCGATCCCTACACTGACACGCATTCCAGCTCCACAACGACCCAAAATAGCAGACGGTTCAATCGGTTTTTCTGAAGGGTCGATTTGAGCTTAGTGGGTGCCCTGGCTTGTTTCCAGTCGGTTGAGTGGAATATGCCAACTTGTTTACTTGACGTTGAGCGCTTGTCTGCCTCGGACCTGCCAGACGCCGCGTTGCCGCCAGCTCAGCAATCAGAAATTTGGGCCAGTCGGGTCGGGGTCCTCTCTTTAGAAACGACCCCTGCACATTGGGCATCCGCTGACTGAAGGAAAATGAAGGATGCCGTTTCACAAATTAACACTCGACCGGCAAACCGGCCGAGTGCGTTTTGAGTTCTTCTTCAGGCTATGGACATTCCCAATGCTTCCAGCTGGTTAACCAGCGTGCTGTTAACCTCGTCGATAGAGTTCCAGTCATCTGCGGTGAGGTTGCCGAGGTTCAGGTCCTCCGCCTGAATATCCCGGAGCGTCACGGTATGGCCTCCGTTTCCAACAACCTCAAACACCAGATCATCGCCAATTTCGTTCACCGTGACATCTGCTGCACCCAGAGAGTTGAAGTCCAGAACATCCTCACTGGTGTCGAAACCGTTGATCTCTGTCTGAACACCCCAATCCCAGGTTAGCTCGGCCACATCGGCACCTGCACCGAATGTGACAGCGCCTGCTGTCTCGCCATTGTCGGTGTCCGTGGTTCCGTCATCTGTAACACCACCATTGTCTGTGCCAGAGGAGCCTCCGGTGAGATCGCCGGTTCTGGTCTGATGGCCATCTGTCGTGGCTCCGGCGGGCGCTTCGGGTGTCAGCAACATGGTGCGATCAACCAGAGTTACATCGTCTTGGTCGAAGCCAAATGGCACCTCCAGGTTGTCCTCCATCGCCTGATCGTGGTGAAACTCCACCATTCCGGGGATCAGGTCCGCCTTGGTGACCCCTGTCAGCGTGACGCTCTGCCCGCTTGGCAAAGAGGATATGACCAGACCTTCGCTCGTGTCCTTGACACTCAGTCGTTCGCGCGTGCCGAAATACAGAAAACTGATCTTCATGGTGGTCGGATCGAAACCGTCAATCACTTCGTGGACGCCATATTCGTGGCTACGCACATAGACCGTGTTAGCGTCACGTGGACCAACACCTTGTTCCCAACTGACAACACCCCCCATGTCTTGACGGAAGTGTTCGTTTCCAACCACGCCGAAATCGTCGATGGTGACATCCTGATAGGTGACGCCCTGTACGATTTGCGCTGCTTCCGACCACGGGCTGTCGATCACAATCTCGCCCGACGGTGACTTGGTGACGATCATCCCATGCACCGAGGTTCCGCCAAAATCCAACTGATCCGTGCCGGGGCGGAACCCGGTAATGTCATCGGCGTTGCTATCGGCCCTGTATTTGATGCCACCCGTGTCTGTTGCTCCTGTCGAGGCAGGGGGGTTCGACCCATCAGAATCGTAACTCAGATCATAGCCTTCTCCCGCGCCCGGGGTGACGATGATTTGACCCAACGCCGACGAGACCTCGTTCAGAACCGCCTGATCCGAGATTGAAAAGTTGCTGATGTCCAGATCCGACAAACCAAATCCGGTGAAAATGATCTGTTTGGTCGTTTGGCCAACGGTCAATTCAATACGGACAGTCTGACCCAGAGCATCTCCGCTTTCCTCAAATATGGCAAAGCTTTCGGCCGTTACGTCCGGGCCCAGCTCGATAACATCGCCCATCGCCGGCAAAAAGCCATCAATCACCTGCGCGTCGGATGCCAAGTCGAGCGTAACATGCATGTGTTGGTGTTCGTGGCCACCTTCACTTCCATGCCCGTCATGGCCGGAGTTTGTGTCATCCGACCCCACTAGACCCAGCACTTCGGTTGCTGCGGTGCTGTCCAGAATGGTGAAGTTTGCAGGGCTCAAATCTGCCAGGGTTACGCCGCTCAATGTGGTGGATTGGTTGTTGGACGGGATGGCAAACACGACCGATCCGTTAACCTCACTTACGTCCAAAGCATCGGCACCCACCCACGAGATGAATATCGTATCCGTCGCCGGGTCGAAGTCCGGAATTGTGACATCCGTGCCCCACGCCCATGTTATGACCACATCCGCCGCGCTTTCGTCGGTATTTGCAGTGCCGTTCCCGGCGGGGTCGGTCGGCGCTGGTGGTTCGGAGGGAGGAGAGACATCTCCGCCGTCCGTTCCACCTCCGGTTTCTGTGGGCAAAATGCCATCGGTATAGGCCTGGATGGCCTCTGCAAGCGAAGGGGCGTCATAGCCGCCGAACTGGTCGATATAGCGCAGAATAGACGTGCCATATTCATCAACAGAGACATCTCCGCCTTGTAGAAGAGACAGGGTTCCCCATGCGCCGCGTAAGTGCGCGGCTGCCATTATACCCGTCATGGTCAGTGTGACGGTCACTTCCTGGCCGTTGTCGATGTAAGTCCGCGTGGTCCCGATATAGTCGTCGAGGCTCTCGCCCTGATAGCCCAAACCAGTTTCGATCACCTGAAGGTTATACCCAAACGCCTCTTGGATCGCGCGCTCCTGTGCGGCCTCTGTCATAAAGTCCTCAAGCGAGTTCACGCCGTTCTTGCCGGTCCAGTTTCCATCCCATGTATTCGAAGCTGCGCCGTTCCCGTAATAGACGTCGTCTGTGTAATACCCGAGGTCGATTAACAGCGCCTCACCGAACTGATACCCCACAAAACCCAGTGAGTTCATGGATCGGTAGGACATGGCATCCCATTCTTCGGCGGTTAGGTCCGACCAACTGGAATAGTTTGGATAAAAGTCGGTGACTTCGCCCCCGGCCCATTGGTTCAATTGCCAGTCCTGAATGCTCCCGGAGTCATAGCGTTCGCGGTCCCAACCGGACTCAAACGCACGTAAGTCATCGCGAAACTCTTCGTATGTTCCATTGCTCATTTTCAAAGACTCCCATCTTGTCTTTTTGGCCAAAATGCTGCGGCTCTGTTCGCCCGGTGGTGTCGGGCCTAACTTGCGTAACAACTCAGATGTTCGGAAAACGTTAAGAGTTTGTTAACGGGTTGTTCTGCGCGGATAAGAGCCCAGATCAGCGCATGGCTACGCAAAAAATCGCCATAGGTCAGTGGGTTAAGTGATGTTTTGAGCAACTAACCGTTTCAGTTGCGCGACTCTTCGCCAAATTTAGATTTACACAATTTTTAATTTTAGCGCCGGGCAGAGTCCCTCCGGATCCAGCGCGCGCAGTTCAAGTTGAGCTCTTTTCAGCTAAGAGTATTCTTGTGTGGATTTTGATAACTGGTTGGGATGTAGCGGTTTGGCAATATTGGATTTCGAAAGTTCTGTTTGGTTTGACGCCTTGGGTCCGTCGCTTGGAGGCATTCCGGATGTTTTGATCCTTGAGGGCACTTGGTGGCGGGCGTCGGCCAGTAAATCCAGATTGGATCACTTGACGACGGTGAAGGAACTGCCGTTCCCGGATATATTCACAGGTCGGTTCAATGGCGCTCATGTCGCCTATTGTTGTGCCTATGGGGCGATGCCCTCTCGACGGCACAGCTTCGCAATGCTGTCCTCGCCCTTCAGACCGTCCAGCACGATCCTGATCTTCTCTTCAGCTGTATATTGCTTGCGCGTCGCGCGGCGGATGTTTTTGACAACTTTATCGCCGTGGCTCTGCTTGGTTCCGGGTTTCTTTCTCATCGCCACTCCTTGGCAGTTACGATGAGCCAGAAACCCTCTCTTATCAAATCGACCTAAATTGTCCCATTGGTGCTGACGTCAGACAGACCGGAACAAAGAAGCCTGAACGGCTGGTTGTCTTAAGCAACGGCGTTACAGAAGCGCCTGTTCCAGCCAGTCGCCATCAAAACTTCTTAATCCGCAAAAAGCTGCGAACTTTAGTGGAACACAAGCCGAAATACCTTACATCGGATCGGGAACGCCAAATTCGCGCGGTTCAATATTCTGAACCCGTGGTAAAAAAGCTGTTCGTCTAGGTCAGCTCTGTCAGGTGATCAGCCGGAAGCTTTCGGCCAGCCAAGCCCTGCTTTGGGTCTGCCGGGAAATGGCGTGCTCGGTGATCAGAGCTCGCATCTTGCCATCTACCAGTTCCAGCAACGACCGGGAACAATCAGGTGTCGCAACAATGGACAAACTGCGCGAAAAACTCTTGCCGGGAAAGCGATGCATGCTGAGTTTTTTCTGAAACCGTTTGGCGCGGGAAAACAGCAATGGCGTTGTGATGGTCCATCCCGCCCCGGCTGCGACCATTGCCATTAACGTCTGGTTGTTGCTGCATTCGAAATTGGACGCAGGGGATAAGCCAAGACGGCGCATCTGCGACTCGATTTGCCGTGCAATGATCAGATTTCCCGAGAATCTCAGAAAGGGTAGGGTGGTTTGGCCCTTTACGATTTTGTCTACAGCTGCGTCGCACCCTCGTGGCAGAACGACTACAAACGGATCGCGCAGCAAAGGCCGTTCCTGCAGGTCGCGCATACGCTCATTCGAAGAGGTTGTGATCCCCAGATCAAGATGCCGGTCACGCAACATGTCTGCTATCGTGTGACTTGAATCCGTCAGATACATGAAGTTGCAGCTTGGCATGTGCTGCGACAGGAACACGGCCAGTTCAGGCATTATGTCACTGTCGAAATCCTCGACCGACCCGACGCGCAACAGGCTTGCTTCAGCAATGCTTCCGGCTGACGCCTCGGCCTTGGCTTTTCGAATTGCGTAGAGAGCCTGGTCAATATTGCGTAGAAAAACCTCTCCCTTCGGTGTCAACACCATAGGCCTGCGAGAGTGGTTAAACAGCTCGACACCCAGATGGTCTTCGAGGTTGCGCAAATGATGCGAAACGGTACTTATAGTCAGACCGGTTTCCTTGGCCGCCGCCTGCAACGACCCCTTATGCGCGCAGATCTGAAACAGTTCCAGCCATCGCAGGCTCAGGTCTTTAACTGCAGACTGTCGACGCATTTTTGTCGTTCCTTCCTACCGAAAATCGAAAACTCTTAGTTCGATCGTGTAAAAGTAATAGTACCATTTTTTCGAAATAGAAGATTTGTTTTCGAGCGCCGCCAGAATCTGTGAAACCTTTTGATCCGTAGAGCCCAAACGGCCATCAAGCGCTGGGGCGTGACCAACTAGGGAGATTTTGAATGAACTTTAAGCTGCTCGCGGCGAGTGCTGCGGTATCCATGGGCGTAGCTGGTGCGGCGCAGGCTGATTGCGGTGAAATCTCGATTACCGAGATGGACTGGGGTTCGGCGATTATTGTGACGCAGGTCAGCAAGTTCCTGCTAGAGCAAGGCTATGGTTGCACGGTGACTGTTGTGCCGTCGGCGACGACGCCCGCGCTGGCCTCGGTTGCGGAAACTGGCGAGCCAGACATTCTGACCGAGCTGTGGACCAATGGTGCCCCAGCTTATCCGGGTCTGATCGAAAGCGGTGCGATCATCGAACGCGCCAAGGTGCTGTCCGATGGCGGTGTCGAAGCGTGGTGGATTCCGACCTATCTGGCCGAAAAACATCCGGAACTGACCACGATGGAAGGCATCCTAGCTAATCCTGAACTGGTCGGTGGCCGGTTCCACAACTGCCCGGTGGGCTGGACCTGTCAACGGGTCAGCACCAACATGGCAAAGGCGGCCGGTTTTGCTGATGCAGGGATTGAGGACTTTATCCACGGATCGGGAGAGACTCTGGCAGCGTCCATTGCCTCGGCCTATGACTCGAAAGAACCCTGGTTTGGCTACTATTGGGCTCCAACCTCGATTCTAGGCCGCTACCCGATGGTGCAGGTCGATGTAGGCCCACATGTGGCAGAAGCGCATGAGTGCAACAGTCAGGAAGAATGTGCAGAACCGGTGCTTGGTGCGTTCCCGGCCAGTGACGTGACCACGGTCGTGACCAACACTTTCGCGGATTCGCACCCCGAAGAGACGGCGCTGATGGAGAATGTTCAATTCACCAATGACGTGATGAACGGTCTGCTTGCCTGGCAGGAAGAGAACAACGCGTCCGGAGAAGAGGCTGCGGTGTATTTTCTGACCAACTTCCAGGACACCTGGAGTGAGTGGCTGAATGACGACGCGCGCGCGAAACTGTCAGCGCTGCTGAAATAACAATAAAACACGGTAAGGATCTGGGCGCCTCATACAACGGGGCGCCCGGGTGTTGTTGGAAGGGGACGATATGGCTTTTTATGACCGCATGTTCGATGCGTTGGGACTCCGTGACTGGTGCGAGTCTTCTGGCGGCGGGGCAAATCTTTCGATGGCCGATTTGCTGGCGCAGGCCAATGCTGAGAATGTCGACAATGGCCCGACTTTTCCCTTTCCCTCTCTTGATGCCTTGAACGAAGCCTGTCCTGCGATCCCACAATCGCGGGATTTTGTGTCTGCGGTTGAGGATGGCTTTCTTGCCATCAAGGACGGGTTGAAGCTGGTGCTGGACCCGTTGACGCAACCGCTGTCATGGATGCTGGAATGGGCGCTGCTTGCGGTGGATGCGGTGCCGTGGTGGATCATGCTGCCGGCGCTGTTTGTGCTGACTTGGTATGTTTCACGCTCGGCCATCGTAACCGGATTCGTGATCTTCGTATTTTGCTTTTTGGGCTTCATCGATCATCTTGAGCCGGCGATGCAGACACTGTCGATTGTGCTGGTCTGTACCGGGCTTTGTATTCTGCTGGGGGTGCCCATCGGCATCGCCATGGCCAAATCCGATAGCTTCCAGCGTATGATCCTGCCGGTTCTGGACCTGCTGCAAACGCTACCGACCTTTGTGTATCTCATCCCGCTGATCTTCCTGTTCAGCGTTACCGAACCGAAACTCTACGGCATTGCGATCATTGTGTACGCCATCGTGCCTGTGATCCGCCTGACCGACTTGGGCATTCGTCTGGTTGACAAGGATGTGGTTGAGGCGGCGAATGCCTTCGGCATGTCGCCGCGTCAGAAACTGTGGGGGGTCGAGCTACCACTGGCCTTACCAAACATTATGGCGGGTGTGAACCAAACCATCATGATGAGCCTTGCGATGGTGGTGATCGCCTCGCTGGTCTCGGCGCCCGGTCTGGGCGTTTTGGTGTTGCGCGGCATCCGTAATCTTGAACTGGGCGTCGGCCTGATCGCTGGTCTCGGCATCGTGTTGCTGGCAATCGTGCTGGACCGGGTGTCCAAGGCGGCGCTGGCCCGTGTCGCAGCGGCACAGAAGCATTAAGGAGGGCGGGACATGAGTGCTGAACCTAAAATCTCGATCCGCAACCTTTACAAGATCTTCGGCGCGCATCCTGATCGCGCGATGGAACAGGTGCGCCAGGGTATGGGCAAGACCGACCTGCTGGAGAAGGAAGCCCACGTGCTGGGCCTGCAAGACATCAATGTCGACATGCAGGCCGGTGAGATCACAGTGATCATGGGTCTGTCAGGGTCGGGCAAATCGACCCTTATCCGACACCTGAACCGGCTGATCGAACCCACGGCCGGAGAGGTTTGGGTCAATGGGCAGAACGTATTGGACTATGACCCGTTGAAGCTGCGCGACATGCGGCTGAACACAATGTCGATGGTGTTTCAGAAGTTCGCGCTGCTGCCGCACAAGACGGTGGCGGAGAACGCGGGCATGGCGCTGGCCGTGCGCGGCGATACCAAGGACGAGATCGTGGCGGCGGGCAAGAAGTGGCTCGCGCGCGTTGGCCTTGCGGGATACGAGGACCACTATCCGCACCAGCTGTCAGGCGGGATGCAGCAGCGCGTGGGGATCGCCCGGGCGCTGGCCTCGGATTCCGAGATCATGCTGATGGACGAGGCGTTCTCGGCGCTTGATCCACTGATCCGCACCGACATGCAGGACCTGTTGCTGGAGTTGCAGAAGGACCTGCACAAGACGATCATCTTCATCACCCACGATCTGGACGAGGCACTGAAACTAGCCGATCACCTGGTGATCCTGAAGGATGGCTACGTGGTGCAACAGGGCGAGCCGCAGCACATCCTGTTGAACCCGAACGATCCTTACATTGAGGACTTCGTGAGCGACATCAACCGCGCCCGCGTGCTGCGCGTGCGCTCGGTGATGGACAAGGACGGAACCCACGAAGGTGAGTTTGACGGCGACGTGGATGTCAACGACAACCTCGAGCACCTGATCTCGATCTCGGGTGGCGACACCTACAAAACCTACCGCGTTATGAGCGGCAACACACAGGTCGGCATCCTCAACATGAAAGACCTCGTCCGCGCCCTCGTTCCAGCGCATGTCGAACAAAGAACCGTCATGTGAGGGGGCGGGACCTTACGGCGAAAGACCGAGCTGCCCGGGCGCGGAACAATTGCTTCGAACACGTTGGGTCAATCGGCGTGGCGCGCCTCCGCCGTGATGAGCGCGCAGTTAATGTGTTCTTTGCAAACCGCATTCAGCCCAAATGGAATGCCACAGAAAACTATGGTCCGGGAAACCGGTTATGGACCGTCGTTCTTCGGCTGCATGGCTTGGGACAGAGCTGCTCTTGCGCCTTGTTTTGAAACTGCCCGATAGGCGTTCTGAAGCAGGCGCGAAACTTGGGTTCGGCCGCCAGATCGGTGGGAAAACCTGTTCGAGCTGTTGCAAGCTCGGCAATTTTTGGAAAGCAGCATCGCCGGGTTCGCGGCCACCTCGGTGACCAAAGCCGATATTCTGTCGCAGCGTGAAACGCTTGAGTTGGAGAAACGCTCGATCCAAGCCGGTGAAGACGACTATCGGGCGGATCGTCAGCTTCATTTGCAGATTGCCGAGGCCACGCAAAATTCGGTTCTGGTCAATCAGATCGATACGCTTTGGCATCTCAGGGAATCCAGTCCGATGTGGGACAGGTTGCATTCTCGCATATTTGACATCGGGTATCGCAGTCAGTGGCTGGACGATCACGCAGCTGTTCTTGAATCCCTGCGTCGTCGCGATGCGGAAGGCGCGCGGCAAGCGATGTGGCAGCATCTTGAAAACGTTCGGTTGACACTTTTGGAACTATCGGATGTTGAAGACCCCGAGTTTGATGGGTTTCTGTACTCCAAATCGGTGTCAGGTTAAGCGCAGGGAACAGGGGGCAGTCATGCTGGAAAGTTGGCGTTGGTTCGGGCCGAAAGACCCTATTCCGCTGGCTCATATCCGTCAGACCGGCGCGCAGGGGATCGTAACTGCTTTGCATGAGGTTCCCAACGGGCAAGAATGGCCGGACGCAGAGATCGCGGCCCGGCGCGAATTGATTGAGGCGGCCGGGCTGCGCTGGGTCGTGACCGAAAGCATTCCGGTGCACGAGGACATCAAGACTGGCGCGCCAGATTGGGAGCGTTACGCGTATATCTGGGCTGAAAACCTGCGGCGTCTGGCCCGTCAGGGCATCCGCAACATCTGCTACAACTTCATGCCAGTGCTGGACTGGACGCGCACCGATCTGAATTTTGCTTTGCCGGACGGGTCTCTGGCGCTGCGGTTCGATTTCACTGCCTACGCTGCCTTTGACCTATTTGTTTTGCGGCGCGACGGAGCACAGGACAGTTATACGGCACAGGATCTGGCGGCGGCGGAAGATTGGTTTGCGAGGGCAGATCAGCCGATGATCGATCGGTTGTCACGCACGGTGATTGCCGGACTGCCGGGGTCAGAGGAAAGCTATACGCTGGATACGTTCCGAACCCGACTTGCCGCCTATGACGATTGCGATCACGCGACACTCAGGCGGCAGCTCGCCGCGTTTCTGGAAATCGTTCTGCCAGTGGCAGAAGCCGAAGGGGCAAAGTTGTCGATCCACCCCGATGATCCGCCGATGGATCTGTTCGGCCTGCCGCGGATTGTTTCGACCCAGGCCGATCTCGAAGCCATTGCCGCAATCTCTTCATCTCCGGCGTCGGGATTTACCTTGTGCACCGGATCGCTGGGTGCACATTCCAAAAACGATTTGGTGGCCATTGCTCGTCAGCTCGGGCCCCGCATCCATTTTGCCCATCTGCGCGCAGTGAAACGGGAAGCCGATCCACGGAGTTTCCACGAGGATGCACACTTGGCCGGCGATCTCGACATGATTGGGGTTGCGCGCGAGCTCTTGCGTATTGAGCGTGTGACGGGCGTTGAAATCCCAATGCGCCCGGATCACGGGCATCGCATCCTTCACGATCAAGAACGAGACTCAGTTCCAGGTTATCCCGCAATCGGGAGGCTTCGCGGATTGGCCGAACTGCGCGGGGTCATGCACACGCTGAATGCTTTTGGCATCTGACAGAGCTCTACTGCAAAGCTCTGAACGCGCATATTTGTTCTTACGATCCCAACGAAATTAAGTAGCCAGACAGTCTTTTCGAGTAATGCCCGTGCCTGCCAGAGTTAAAACTGGCAAGGTGGTCATGGCGACCTCAACTGCGCATGAGGGTGTGGTCTGGATCGTAGGGGGAAGACGAGATGACCTCTGCCGTGACCAGATCCCCGTACAAATCCAATTGCATTGTGCTGCCAACAGCAGCCAGATCGGGGTTCACGAAGGCAAAGGCCAGGTTCAAGCCAACCCGATGCCCCCAATCGCCCGAGGTGATGGTGCCGACAACGGTTTCACCTTGCATCAGTGAGGCGCCGCCGTGGGCTGGGGCGTGGGTCGCGTCGACTTTCAGGGTCACCAGCTTTTTGTTGGGGCCGCTGGCGTGGCGTTTTTCCAGCGCCGTTTTGCCGATAAAATCGCCTTTACTCAACTTGACGAAGCGGTCCAGTGCTGTCTCGAACGGGTCAAACTCTGTTAGCAAGTCGGCTTTCCAATGTAAGAAGCCTTTCTCCATCCGCATGGACTCCACCGCGCGGGCCCCGAACAGCTTCAGGTCGTGCGCCTCGCCCGCCGCACGCAGAGCCAGATAGGCAGCGTAGAGCGAAGCGTTTGGCACGTGGATTTCATAGGCGAGCTCGCCTGAGAAGCTGACGCCCATGACAGTGGCCGGAGCAAACCCGATGAAGCACTCTCGGACTGATAGCCAGGGGAAAGCTTGTTTCGACCAATCACCGCGGGAACAAGCGGACAGGACATCGCGCGCCTTGGGACCGGCCAGAACAAGGATTGTCTGGTCGTTGGTCAGAGAGCGTATTTGAACGTCCTCTCCATCGCGTAGGTGCCGGGTCAGCCAATCCGTGTCGTGGTACTCACTGGCTGCTGCCGAGCCGTACCAGACCCGCGCGGGGCCCCGGTCGCTGGCTGGGATGTTGGCCACGGTGGCCTCGCCCTTGATCATGCCGTGATGGTTCAGCAGATAGCCCAAACCGACCCGGCCCGCACGTTTGGTGACCGCGCCGCAGAACATGCGGTCTAGGAAAGCATGGCGGTCAGTACCGGTTATTTCAAACCGGTTAAAGCCATTGACCTCGCACAGGCCAACATTCTCCTGCACGTTCTTGATCTCAGCCGCGACCACGTCAAAGGCTTCGTCAAAATTAAATGTCAGACTGGGGTGAAAGTCAGGTGAGGGTTTGATGTAATCGACCCGCTCCCACCCGTTCACCACGGTGAACTCAGCCCCTTCAGCGGCCATGACTGGTGTTAGCGGCGTGGTCTTCGCCGGACGACCTGCGGGGCGGTGTTCATGGGGAAAGTGGAAGCGGAATTCGTTCTGGTAGTCCTCGATGGCTTTCAGCGAGGTCAGTTCGACATTCGCGTGCCCGGTAAAGCGGCGGGGGTCGAGGCACCAAGTGTCATAACACGCCTCGCCATGCACGATCTGTTGCGCCAGCAACCAGCCGTGGCCACCGCCTTCGCCCAGCCCGGCGCGCAGACCGATGATACAGAAAGCGTTGCGCTTACCCGGAATCGGCCCGACCAACGGTGCACCGTCGATTGTGTAGGTGATCGGGCCATTCACCACGGATCGGATGCCGGTTTCGCGCAAGGCGGGCATGCGTTCAAACGCGCCTTCCAGCACATCCATGACCCGGTCCAGATCATCGGGGCACAGCGCGTTGACAAAGTTCGGGTCAATCCCGTCCATGCCCCACGGTTTGCAATCCTGCTCGTAGAAGCCAACCAGCAGACCGCCCTTTTCCTGACGGCTGTAATAGTCGCTGATCGGGCAGCGCAACAGTGGCATCCGGTGGCCTGCCTCGGCGATGCCGGGGATGTCCTCGGTCAGGAAATATTGATGCTCCATAGACGCAACCGGGTGATGTACACCCATCATCGCGCCGACTTCGTTGACGCGGTAACCGCAGGCGTTGACCACGATGTCGCAATCAATATCGCCCTGTTCTGTATGCACGGTCCAGGTGTCGTCCTGGTGTTGCGTCAGCGCGGTGACCGGCGTGTTGCGATAGACCTCGGCCCCGGCCTTACGGGCGTGATAGGCCAGTGCTTGGCACAGCTGCGCCGGGTCAATATCGCCATCCAGCGGATCCCAGAGCCCGCCCAGCAGATTTGTAGTCGAGATCAGCGGATGGCGGCGGGCGCATTCCTCGGCATCGATCACCTCGAAGTAGACACCCATGCCGCGCGCCATCGAGGCAAAGTGGCGGTAGCCCTGCATCTGCGCTTCGGTATTCGCGAGGCGGATGCCGCCATCGGCATGGTGGTAGTTGATCGGGTATTCTGGGTTTTCCGACAGCTCTTTATACAGGTTGATCGAATGCGTCTTCAGCCCGACCATCGTCTGGTTCATGCCAAAATTGGTCACTTGCGCGGCGGAATGCCAGGTCGTGCCACTTGTCAATTCGTTGCGTTCAACCAGAACAACATCGCTCCACCCCTCTTGGGTCAGGTGATAGAGCGTTGAACATCCGGCAATACCACCGCCAATGACGACAACCTTGGTGCGGGACTTCATGTGACGCAATCCTCCGACAGAAGTTTAGTCGTGATAGGCATGCACAATGCTTTTGGCTGCAATGATTTACGCGTCTCTCGCATTAAATCGAACTCTGAATTCGAAGTTTTGATATTAGTGCGAGGCGGTGTTGAAATTGCGGTGAAGGGGCCGCTTCTATCGTGCGGTAATCTCGATAACAGGAACAGCCATGGCAGGGCAGCGTGGAAAGAGAGGAGGCCGCCGCGAACGGCTGGCTGCGCGTGCGGCGAAACCGGCTGTTGATCCGTGCCCTCCGGGTCAGGTTGGCGGAGCTTACAAACCGCTTAGCGATGCGGATCTGCGACGCATTTACGACACCGCCCTTGACCTGCTGGAACAGCTGGGCGTGGGAGAGGTGCCGAAACGTCTGCAAAAAGACTTTTTGGCGATTGGTGCCATCGACAATGGCAAAGGGCGTATCCTGTTTCCGCCAAAGCTGGTGGAGGAGGCCATCGATCAGGCCGCAAAGACGTTCATACTGCATGGCCGGGATCCGGCCCGATCCATCGAGGTGGGTGGCAACAAGGTCTATTTCGGCACCGGTGGCGCGGCGGTGCAGACACTGGATTTGGACAGCGGGCTGTACCGGCCATCGACATTGCAAGACCTGCACAACTTCACACTGCTGCAGGACACGCTGGCCAATGTCAGTTGGTACACCCGCTGCTGTGTTGCGACGGATGTGCCGGACAATTTCGATCTGGACGTCAATACAGCTTTCGCGCTGATCAAGAACACAACCAAACCCACGGCAACCTCGTTCACGCTGGCTGAATATGTCGCTCCGATTGTCGAGATGCTGGACATTGCAGCTGGTGGGCCGGGCGAATTTGCCAAGCGTCCGTTCATGAAGGCGCATATCAGCCCGATGATCTCGCCCATGCGCTATGGCGAGGATGCGGTGGATGTGGTCTACGAGTGCATCCGGCACAATATCCCGATTTCGTGCATCACCGCCGCGCAGGCGGGGGCGACCGCGCCTGCCACGCTGGCCGGGTTTCTGGCGCAATCACTGGCGGAAACACTGGCCAGCTTGCTTATGGTCCATGCGATCCAGCCCGGTTTTCCGATGGTCTTTTCCAACTGGCCACTGGTGATTGACCTGCGCACCGGTGCGTTCTCGGGGGGCAGCGGCGAGACGGCTGTGCTCAATGCGGCCTCGGCGCAGCTGTCGAACTGGCTGGGTTTACCCTCAGGCGTGGCTTGTTCGATGACCGATGCCAAGGCGATTGACGCGCAATATGGCATGGAGAAGGGCATCACCTCGATGGCGGCGGCCCTGGCCGGAGGAAACCTGATCTATGAAAGCTCGGGCATGACAGCATCCCTGTTAGGGGCCAGCTTTGAGGCGTTTGTGCTGGACGACGAAATGCACTCGAACACCTACCGCGCGCTGCGGGGGATAGAGGTGAATGATGAAAACCTGGGCTTTGACGCGATCTGCGATGCGGTCTTGGGTGAGGGGCATTTTCTGGGCGGTCAACACACCTATGCGGCGATGGAGCGGGATTATTTCTATCCCACGCTTGCCGACCGTGATGAGCCGCGCACATGGGCGGAAAACGGGGCGCAGGATGCCTGGGCCCGAGCCCGAGCCCGTGCGCAGGACATCCTGGCCGAACACAAACCCCAATATCTGACGCCCGAGCAAGAGCGCGAAATTCGCGCGAGGTTCAAAATTCTCAGCCCGTTTTAGCCATTGCCAGATGGCCGGGGCAGATGATCAATCTTCGCATCTTTCGATCGACCAGTTCCCACAAAAATTGGGAACAGTGCGGTGTCGCCACGATGGACTAGGTGCGGGAAAAGCTTTTGACCGGAGGGCGGAGCAGTCGAAGTCTGTTTTAAAACCGTTGGGCGTGAGCAAACATCAAAGGCGTCTTTATGGTCCATCCGGCCCCAGCCGCGACCATCGCCACTAAAGTCTGATTGGTGCTGCGTTCGAAGAGGTTGTGTTACCTGCAGCTGGAGGGAATTCAGTTTGACCTGACCTTTGGTTCCGTACGCCAAAGATGGATGCCAAATCCGATCATAGCAAATTGCACAAACAGGCGCGCTATCGCGGCCCAAAAAGGTGCGACAACCGGATCGGGCCGGAACAAGTCCCAGATGTGGAACGGCAAATAGGCGGTGCACAGCATTGCTGCGAACAGCCCGCCAAAGGCTCGGAATTTAGGTAAGACCAGGGCAACGGCAATTGTGATCTCGGCGACACCGGCCAGAATATGCGCCGGAATCTTGGGGGTGAATGATGGCATGAACCCATCAAATACAGCCGGATAAATAAAATGGGTTATCCCGCCCGCCATCAGGAACAGGGCAAAGAGCCAGACAAACAGCGTTATGATCACGAGCCGCTCCGTGTGATGGGAGAATTTACAAATGGTCCGGGCGAAGCTTTTGCGCCGCCCGGACCTGTTTCGTGAGTGAGGGGTGTATCGAGGGGGTCTGTCTTTAAGTGGTTATGCCGCGTGTGCGACGGCAGGCAGGTTGAATTCAAAACCGACCAGCTGCTCGCTTTTTGCCCACAACTGACGTTGCTTTTCGAGATCCAGTGCGTGATCTTTCACCTTGGCGTCGGAAACCGGGCCGCGGGATTCACCCATTTTTTGCGGGCCGTAATATGCGCCACGTTTCGCTTCTTTCCCGACGGCGGCAAGCACCGTCGGATAGGCTCCGGCTTCGGGGCGTTGCGCGACCAGTTTGTTCATCACGGCCAGCATGGCTTTCATAAAGCCGGTCGGGCCGGTGGATTGCAGGTTGGTATCGGTATAGCCGGGGTGGCAGGCGACGCAGATGGCCTTGCTGCCGGCCGCCTTTAGGCGACGATCCAGTTCAAACGCGAACATCAGGTTCGACAGTTTGGACTGGGTATAGGCCTTCATCGGCGTGTATTTGGTGTCGGTCATGAAATCATCCAGATCCAGAGGTCCGTACTTGTGAACCAGGCTGGATAGCACGACAACACGGCCTTCGGCAGCTTCAACCAGATCCAGCAGCAGGCCGGTCCATAGGAAATGCCCCAGATGGTTGGCTCCCATCTGCAGGTCAAACCCATCAACGGTCTTTTCCTGCGGGGTCATCATGATGCCTGCGTTATTGATCAGGCCGTCGATTTTGGTATAGCGACCGCGCAGTTCCTCGGCCGCCTTGCGAACCGACGACAGATCGCTGAGGTCCATCAGGATAAGGTCGACCTTGCCCTTCGAGGACGCTGACAGCTTGCGCTGTGCGGTTTCACCTTTTGCGCGTGAGCGGCAGACCATTACAACGTTCGCGCCTTTTTCACCCAGCATCCGGGCGGCTTCATAACCGATGCCCGAATTTGCGCCGGTGATGACATAGGTCTTGCCATTCAGTTCCGGGAGTTGCGAGGGCTTCCAGCTACTGAAGCCCGAGTCAGTGATTTTCTGTTCCATCCGAGGGGATCCAATCGATATAGGTTGCAGACGGGTATATTCTTGTGTACTCTATTTACAAACACGACCCAAAATGTCAACAAGGTAAAAATGAAAAAATCGTCAAACGCTTTCGAAGTCCTGTCTGTCTTTGCGCAATATGGCTTTCGCAAAGTGTCCATGAATGACATTGCCGAAGCTGCTGGTTTGTCGCGTCAGTCGATCTACAACCAGTTCGGATCGAAAGAAGCCGTTCTGGAATGGGCTGTCAGAACAGTGCTGACATCGATGACCAATGCGGCCCTTGATGTTCTGAGCCAGTCAGAAGGTTCGCCCCGGGATGTTCTGGCCCGGGCGTATCAGACTTGGATCGGAGATCACGTGGCCATATGGCGGGGCACGCCTCATGGTGCCGAGATTATGGAATTTGCCATCGAATCCGCGTCAGATGCCGAAATGGATTACAACGCAGAGTTCGAAAAAGCCCTGTCGGGTTATTTGGTGAAAGCAAACGTGGTGCCAACACCCGAAGCGGCGGCGGATTTGGCCTTTCTGCTCACGACTGTATCAACCGGTCTTTTGCTAAAGACCACAACCAGCGAACAATACGCCGCTGGCATGACCCGCGCTACAAGCGTGCTTCTGGCTCATAGTACCTGAACCGGATTTGAACGGAATCGGTGCCCGCAAATGGGTGCTGAGAAGGGGAAAAGAAACGACCACTTTGGCTCTGATTCCGGTTCCCCCTTTTGTTGACGAGCGAACATTTCAGCAAAGTGTTGGCGATCAGTTGGAATCCTCGACCAACCATTTGTAGACCAATGCAGCCCGATCCGAAGAGGTGTTGTGTAGCACGACATAAAAGTCCAAAGGGGCTGACAGTGTCTGTGGCAATAACTTGGCCAGTTTGCCTGACCTAACCAAACCTGCGGTCAGCCCTTCCCATCCCAGTACAGCGCCCATATCATCCTGTGCTGCTTGCAGGGCAATGGTGTAGTTGTTCACCCTGTGCCCCGATTTGAGTGAGCCGGAGTAACCCAAACCAGCCGCCCATTCCTGCCAACCTGTCCAATCGGTGCCGGGCGCGTCCAGATGTATAAGTGGGATTTTGGGCAGGTCCTGTAGTTGTTCGACTTTATTTTGCCGGACAAATTCAGGGCTGGCCAAAGCCATGATCCGGTCCCGGAACAAAACATGATATGTGCCACGTTCGCGTGATGCGTCACCATACCTGATGCTTATGTCACATTTTTGCGTGTCGTATCCCAAATCAGTGACGACTTGCGTGACAGAGATATGCCCGAAATTCTTCCAAAACTGTGCCAAGCGCGGTGTCAGCCACAATGAGCTGACCGCCGTGCTGGATCGTATCGTCACACCTGAACGATCGTATTGCGAGCGCAACTGCTTGAGTGCCTCGCTGATCCCCTCAAACCCGCGTTGCAAAGCAACCAGCAAATAAGCACCGCTTTCGGTGAGTTCCACACCGCGATGATGGCGCTGGAACAACGCGCAATTGAGTTCGACCTCGAGTGCTTTGACCTGATGGCTGATGGCGGCCGGAGTAACGTTCAGTTCACTGGCGGCCTGTTTGAAGCTGACATGGCGGGCGGCGGCTTCGAAACTGATCAGCGAGCTGAGCGGTGGGAAATCGTAGGGACCATAGGGCAAGGTGGTTTGACCTGTATTATGAGGTTTCGGTGTATTTACGTTATCCTAGGCGTATTCGCATTAGCTGAATTTGCCCAGAGTGAATTTTTTTGCGATTGCGGTCTTGGCCCGTGAGCGCAAAGAATTGGGTAAAGCAGCATGTGCTGCGCTGAATCCCTGACCCACCAAGTTTCCGCCTTGCGGAGCGGCGTTGGCCGGGGTTTCAGCGCAGTGGGAGAGGAGAAAACAAATGCAGTCACATGCCGAAGTTGTTGTTGTAGGGGGCGGCTGTGTCGGAGCCTCGATTCTGTACGGCTTGACCGAGCATGGGTGCACCGAAGCCGTTATGTTGGAACGGACGACGTTGACCTCGGGGTCGACCTGGCATGCGGCGGGCCTTTTGGTGACTTTTGTACGCTCTCACAACGTGTCTAAGATGACGATGGAGACCATCCGCATCTATACCGAGGTCGAGGAAAAGATGGGCAGCTCGGTTGGGTTGCGCAAAGTCGGCCAGCTGCGCGTTGCTAACACCGAAAAACGCTGGGACGAATTCCAGTCTTATATCTCGATTGCCGAAGCCGCCGGCGTGCCGTGCAAACTGCTGACCCCGGAACAAGTGGCCGAGGTTCACCCGCTGTTGAACCAGTCTGAACATATCCGGGGCGGTATCCTGCATACTGAAGACGGCTATGTGAACCCCGCTGACATTACCATGGCAATGGCAAAGCTGGCGCGTGATGCGGGAGCAAAGGTTTACCAGAACACCGAAGCGCAATCTTACGAAAAGCTGGAGAACGGGCTTTGGAAAGTGACCACCGACAAGGGTGAGATCACCTGTAAGCATCTGATCTTCGCCACCGGCAACTACGCGCGCGAAAACGCACGGCGGGTGGGGTTGGATCTGCCTTGTATTCCAATCGTACACCAATACTGGACCACCGAGACCGTGCCGCTGCTGAAGGAACGTCGTGCACAGGGGCTGCCGGAATTCCCGATCCTGCGCGACGAGGATTACGGCGCATATCTGCGCGAGGATGTGGGCGGGATTCAGTTCGGTCCTTATGAATTCACCAAGGACCTCAAACTGTTTGCCGAGGATCGCGTGCCGCCTGATTTCGGAGCCGATCTGCTGCCTGAGGATTTCGATGCGGTGGAAACCCAATGGGAGCGCGCCATTGAGCGTGTGCCGACCCTGGGCGAGGTTGGTATCAAGGCCAACACACGCGGGCCGTTTCAGATGACCCCGGACGAATTGCCGTTGGCGGGCCCCGCGCCGGGGCATGACAATCTGTGGCTGGCCGAAGGTATGCCGGGCGGTATTCTGTGGGGCGGCACAGTCGGCAACCGCCTGGCGAAATGGATCGTGAACGGTGATCCGGGTATGGACATGTCCGAACTCGACCCACGCCGTTTTTCCGACTACGCTTCGAAGCGCTGGACGATGGACAAGGTGCGCGAAACCTGGGGCACCCACATGGACGCGCATATTCCGGGAGAGGACTTCCCGGACGCGCGCCCGATGAAAACCATGGGGTCTTATGATCTGCTAACCGCACATGGCGCAGTCTGGACCAGCTTCAACGGATACGAGTTCCCCCGGTGGTTTGCCAAATCCCCCGCGGAGGCGATCCCCGAACACAGCTTCCGCCGCACCGACCACATGGAACTGGTACAGGCCGAGGTCCGCACGACCCGCGAAGAGGCCGGGTTCATCGAAATGTCGCCGATGACCAAGTTCACCGTGCGCGGCCCCGGTGCCGCAAAATGGCTGGACAGCCTGATGGCCAACAAATTGCCGAAGATTGGCCGCATGACCCTGTCGCTGATGTTGAACGACAAGGGCGGAATGGATGCGGAATACACCATCGTTCGATATGCCGAGGATGATTTCTATCTGATTTCGACCCCGAACTGGCGCGCATACAACTGGGATCAGTTGCAGCGCTTGCTGCCCAAGGACGGCTCGGTCGTGTTGGAGGATATCTCGGAACAGCTGGGCGTGATTGCTTTGGCCGGTCCGAAAGCTCGTGAGATTCTGCAACCGCTGACCGACAACGACCTGTCGAACGAAGCTTTCCCGTGGCTGTCGGCGCAGATGGGTGAGGTAGGGTATGCCAAGGGCGTTCATCTGTTGCGCGTCTCGTATACCGGCGAGCTGGGATGGGAGCTGCACCATCCGGTTGGATATAACCGCCACCTGGTCGATCTGCTTCTCAAGGCTGGGGTGAAGCCCTTTGGCCTGGAAGCCTTGGAGTCGATGCGGCTTGAGAAATCCTATCGCGCGATCAACCGCGAGATTTGCAAGGACATGACACCTTACGAAGCTGATCTGGGTCGCTTTGTGGCCATGACTGAAAAGGTCAATGGCGAGGTGGTCGAGCGGGAGTTCATTGGAAAGGCTGCGCTGCAAAAGCAAAAGGCAGAGGGTGGTTACAACACGCTGGTGACTCTGAAACTGCCGTTCTGCGATACCTCGGTGATGTTTGACGAAGGTGTGTACGCCGATGGAAAGTTGATCGGGCGCGTCACCTCGGGTGGATTTTCCTACTACTGCAACCACGACATCGCGATGGCCCTGGTGCCACAGGACATGACCGCACCAGGCACGAAAATGCAGGTGATGGTTCACAATGAAATGCGCGATGCCGAGGTGATCGACGTTTGCGCTGTTGACCCAACCAGCGCGCGCGCCCGGGCCTGAGAAGGAGAGCTGACATGGCACAAGCACGAGGACGGTCCAGCCGTGGCGGTGGGCGCGCGGCACGCGTTCAGGCCCGCACAAACCCACCCCCGGTCTACCTGCCGACCCTGAACCGTAAGGTCGGACCCATTGACCTGCTGGGTCCTGAGGGGGTCGAGCGTATCCACAATGCTGCGATGACCATTCTGGAAACCACCGGCATTGAATTCCGCGATCCGGTGGCGTTGGCTGACTGGAAGAAATACGGCGCGGACGTGCAGGGCGAACGCGTTCGTATCGGTCGCGACATGCTGATGGATCTGATTTCGTCGGTGCCGTCGGAATGGGCTTATGCGGCACGCAACCCAGAGCGGTCTTTGCGTGTGGGTAACGAGCACTCGGTCTTCGCGAACGCCTATGGCGCACCCTTTGTCTATGACCTTGACGGCGTGCGTCGCCCCTCACAGCTGGAGGATGCGCAGAACTTCTTCAAGATGAGCCAGATGAGCCAGTCGATGATGGTTCCGGGCATATTGCCGGTGGAACCGCAGGATGTTCCGGTTCCGCAGCGCCATCTTGAGCTTGTCCACGCGGCGCTGACGCTGACCGACAAGCCGATCAAGGGTTCGGTATTGTCAGAACAGGCGGCGCGTGACTCGGTGGATATGACCCGGATCGTGTTCGGAGAAGAGTTTGTAGATAATAACGTAGTCATGGCTGCGCTGCTGAACTGCAACACGCCGCTGGTCTGGGATGAGACCATGCTGGAAAGCCTGCGCGTCTATGCAGCGGCCAACCAGCCATGCCTGTTGTCGCCCTTTGTTTTGGCAGGCGCTTCGACCCCGGCCAGCCCGCAAGGCGGCGTGGCGCTGTTGATTGCGGAATCCTTGGCGGGAATGGCCTATAGCCAGATCATCCGACGCGGCGCGCCGATGGTTCTGGGTGTGGCAATCATGGGCGTGTCTATGAAAACCGGCGCGCCGATGATGGGGTCGCCTGAGCCGGGATTGATGAACCTGTTGGTGGGTCAGATGGCGCGGTTCTATCAGGTGCCGTGGCGGACCTGCACAATGTGGACCGGGTCAAAATCGCCCGACATGCAGGCCGGTTTTGACACGGCCAACACGATGTGGCCCGTGCTGCTTGGCGGGGCAAATTACATTGTGCACTCGGCCGGTTTTCTGGAAGGAGCGCTGGGGGTCAGCTACTCGAAATGGGTGCAGGACACGTTGCAGCTTGAGAATTTCCATCGCTTCTTCAGCGGACTTCAGGACGAAGATCTGGACCCGTTGCTGGATGACATCGCCCGCATCGGCCCCGGAGGGCATTTCCTGGGTACAGACCACACGCGCGAAAACCCGATGCATATGAACCACTTGCAAAACAACGATAGTTTTGAACAGTGGGAGGCAGAAGGATCGAAAACGGCTGAGGTTGTTGGCAATGAAGCCGCGCGGCGTATGCTGGACAACTATGTGCAGCCTCCGATGCCTGACGATCAACGCGGTGCGCTGGACGAGTTTGTTGCCAAAAAGCGCCGGGAATACAGCAGTTAACCCTGACGTGGGCGCTGGCGCGCCCCATTGCGCCCTACAAGGACAGGATCACCCAGATGACGGAAATCTCGACGAAAACGCTCTCACTCGCAGAGGTTAGGGAACTGGCCAAATCGGTCCTTGTGGCTGCGGGCATGGATGCACATAGCAGTGCTGTTTTGGCGGAAATTGTCACCCGGTCCGAACGGGACGGTCCCCGCAGCCACGGGCTGCGCATGTTGCCGGTCTACGTGCAAAGCTTCACTTCGGGATATGCCAATCCGACGGCGTCGCCCCGGGTTGAGCGTATTGCCCCCGGCGTTTTACGCGGGGATGGTGACAACGGGTACTATCAACTTGCAGCCGGCATGGCGCGGGATGAACTGATTGCGATGGCGCGTGAAAACGGCATTGCCTCTTTCACCTGTGCCAATTGCCACCACCTTGCAGCGTTGCGTTTTGACACCGAACCACTGGCCGAGGCGGGGTTGGTGGCGCTGGGAGTTGTGAACTCATTGTCTATGGTGGTGCCGCAGGGCGGTGTGCGGCCGGTATTCGGAACGAACCCGATGTCTTTCGCCTGCCCGCGCGAGGGGGCCGAGCCGGTTGTCTGGGATCAGGCGTCATCGATGGTTGCGCTGATGGATATTCGTATGGCCGCGGCAGAGGGGCACGATCTTCCGCGCCCGGCGGGTTTGGCCCTGGATGGTCAGCCCACTGCCGATCCAAATGCCATTCTGGAATCCCGAAGCCTGCTGCCCTTTGGCGAGCACAAAGGGGCCGCGATTGCCTTTCTGATCGAAGTCTTAGGCGCGGCGTTGGCCGGTGGCACGCTATCGGTCGACAATACCGAGCGCGTAGAGCATGGCGCTTTGAACATCAAAGGCGGGGCCACACTGATCGCCATTGATCCTGCGCGCTTTGGAAACCCGGGTTTCAATGACTACGTCAAGCGTATCTGTGCGGAAATCGAAGGCAACGGCTCGGCCCGTGTTCCGGGTGACGGACGGTTGAAAAACCGCGCCACCGCTCAGGAACAGGGCGTAGTTGTTAGTACGGAGTTGTTGTCGCAACTGCATGATTTGCAATAGGAATGCTTCAGATGGAAGAGGTCGCGGTTGTCGGCGGCGGCATTGTTGGCATTTCATGTGCGCTGGCGCTGCAGGCTGAGGGACATCAGGTTACGGTTTTTGAGCCCAACACCATCGGTGAGGGGGCAAGTTGGGCGTCATGCGGTTGTATTGCCGTAGGTGAAATTGTTCCGTTGTCGCAACCCGGAATGATGTTGAAAGTGCCCGGGTGGTTGCTGGACAGCGAAGCGCCCTTGTCGTTGCGTCCCAGTTCAGCGTTGAAGTTGTTGCCGTGGTTCACGCGGTTCACAGCGAACGCTCGCCCGTCAAAGATGCGCGCCATCGCGGCGGATCTGGCGCGGCTGACATTCTTGGCCACGGCGGATTTCAAAGCCCAATTGGATGACATCGGCCACCCGGAATTGCTGATCGAGCGCCCGATAATCAAGCTGTTTGACGATGACGTTGACAAGGCGACTATGGGCGCTGCCTTTGATCTTGCGCGCGAACTTGGATGCACTATTGACGAGATTTCGGGCCATGAAGCTCATGAACTCGACCCCGCCATAGCACCTGATTTCAAATATGCCGTGCTGTTGCGCGACTGGAGCTATGTGACGGATCCAAAACGTTTGGTTGAAGTTCTGCATCAAACGTTCCTAAAGCGGGGCGGCATCGTCAAACGGGCAGGGGCTGCAGGGTTCGACCGAGAAGGTCGACAGGTGCGCTCGGTCAGGCTGACCGATGGCACGGTGGCGCCAACAGGACGCGTTGTTTTGGCTGCTGGCGCCCGATCCAAGGTGCTGGCGCGAGATTTGGGTGTTCCGATCCGATTGGAAGGCGTGGCCGGATACTCAACGGCTCTGTCTGATCCGGGTCTGGAACTGAAGCACACGATTTTTTATCCTAAAGGAGGGTTCGGTGTTACGCCATACGACGGGGCCCTGGCTGTCGCCGGAACGATTGAGTTCGCAAGTTTGGATGCAGCGCCGAACTGGAACCGGGCGGATGTGCTTGTCCGGCGGGCGCATCGTGTCTTGCCCGGCTTAAAAACAGAAGAAGCTGAACGACGTATTGGGTATCGCCCCTTCACCCCTGACACGCGTCCGATCATTGGGCGCAGTGACCGTCTGGACAACGTTCATTTCGCCACGGGTCATGGTCAGCTTGGGTTGACTTTAGCGGCCACCACGGCCCGATTGGTCGCGGCCGATATGGCCGGGCGGAGCCCTCATGTCGACATAGGGGCCTTTTCACCAGACCGCTTTGCCTGATGGTAACGCACAGGTCATTTGGCTGACTGGGGCGGGTGAAGTTCAACAGAGGTTTAGGCGAGCCGAGCGCCCTGCGTATCGAAGCGATAACTGCGATCCGGTGTGAAACCAATATGTATCTCTTGGCCGGTTGCGACCTCGTGTTGACCGAACAGGCGGGCTGTAACCTGATGACCTTGCATCATTGCGATCACGTTGGTGTCCCCTCCCAAATGTTCGACATGGGTTACTTGTGCGCTCAAAGGGCTTTCATCTGTCAGATAGAGGTCTTCGGGCCGGACCCCCATTGTGATGTCTGTGCTTTCTCCAACTAAGCTGGCGGGGAAGAAATTCATCGATGGTGCGCCAAGGAAACCGGCGACAAATTGATTGGCAGGATTGTTGTACAACTCCATCGGGCTGCCAACCTGTTCCACACGCCCGTCGCGCAGTACGACGATCTTGTCCGCCAACGTCATCGCTTCGGTCTGGTCATGGGTGACATAGATCATCGAGGCATCGAGCTGCTGGTGCAAATTCGCGATCTCCAACCGCGTGTTCATACGCAAAGCCGCGTCCAGATTGGATAGAGGTTCGTCAAACAAAAACAATTTGGGTTCGCGAACAATCGCGCGACCGATAGCAACACGCTGACGCTGACCGCCGGACAGCTCAGACGGGTAGCGGTCGATATAGGGTTCAAGGTTCAGCATCTTGCTGGCCTTGGCGACACGTTCCTCGATGACCTGCTTGCTTTGACCTTCCTGTTTCAGCGCCAGCGACATGTTCTTGCGCACGTTCAGATGAGGGTAAAGCGCGTAGCTCTGGAACACCATCGCGATACCGCGTTTTGAAGGCGGTGTGAGGTTCATCAGCTCGCCGCCAATGCGCACTTCGCCCGATGTAACATCTTCCAGACCTGCGATCACGCGCAATAAGGTGGACTTGCCACAGCCCGAGGGGCCGACGAAGACGACGAACTCGCCCTCTTCCACTTCGATGTTGATGTCTTTGAGCACCTCGACAGTGCCAAAGGACTTGTTCACGTTCGTAAGCGTCAGGGCGGTCATGTGTGTGCCTCTTTCAGCGAAATGGGTTGGCCGGTACGGATGCTTTCGTCTGCTGCCAGACAGATGGCCAGCGATTGCACGGCGTCATTCATGTGGCGGGTTAGATCGATGTCGTCGGCAATAGCGCGCAGCATAAAGGCCTGCTCTGCGTCGCAAAGCTCCTGATGGCCGGGTTCGTCGGGCATGTCGATCTGACTGTCCCCCTCGGGGCGGTGGACCAGAATGCCGCCGACCTTGGTGTGGCCGTCGATATCTGAGGATGCGCCCGTGTTGCCATCGGTGATCGAAACCGACCCGTTGGGCGAGACGATGTCTTTCACGAAAAACGCGGTCTCAGACATCATCGGGCCCCAACCGGCCTCGTACCAACCGACCGAGCCGTCCTGGAAGATGACCTGAAACTGTCCGTAATTGTACATATCTTCGGCGATCTCATCGCTCAGGCGCAGGCCCATGCCATGTACGCGCACCGGGTCCGAATCCGTGATTTGGCACATCACATCGACGTAATGCACGCCGCAATCGACGATGGGCGAGGTGGTTTGCATTAGCGCCTTATGCGTTTCCCACTCGGCCCCGCTGCTTTGCTGGTTGAGGTTCAGGCGAAACACATATGGCCCGCCAAGGTCACGCGCCTCGGAAATCAGGCGCATCCACGACGGGTGATGACGCAGGATATATCCAACGACCAGCTTGCGGTTGGTCTGGGTGGCCTTTTCGACAACGCGTTTGGCATCGGCCACGGTGGTGGCCAGTGGTTTTTCAACGAAGACGTGCGCGCCCGCCTCCATCGCCGCGCAGGCATAATCTGCATGGCTGTCGGAATAGGTGGCGACAACGACCAAATCCGGATTTGTCTCGGCCAACGCCGAGTGGAAATCCGAATAGGCAGGATACTGGCCCAGCTCGGGGTGATCCACATGACCGGACCTGTTCACCAATCCCACGATTTGCGCGTCCGGATGGTGGTGATGGGCCAGCGCGTGGCTAAGGCCCATATTGCCAAGGCCAGCAATCAGAACTCGGGTCATTTGACAGCTCCTGAAGTGATGCCGCGGATCAGTTGGCGCGAGAAGATGACATAGAGCACCAGCACCGGCAGGATTGCCATCGACAGGGCCGACAGAACCGCATTCCAATCGGTGACGAATTGACCGATGAAGACCTGACTGCCCAGCGTCAGGGTTTTGGTCTCCTCCGCCGGGGCGAGGATCAGCGGGAACCACAGATCGTTCCAGATCGGGATCATGTTGAATACCGCGACCGTTGCCATGGCAGGGCGGACGAGCGGCAGGACAAGACGGAAGAAGATCGTATATTCCGACAACCCATCGACCCTGCCTGCATCCTTCAGGTCGTCGGACACCTGTCGCATGAACTCGGACAGGATAAACACCGCCAACGGTAATCCTTGTGCCGTGTAGACAAGGATCAAGGCCCAAAGCGTGTTCACAAGCCCGGTGGCCACCATCATCTCGAGGATCGCGACAGTACCGATACGGATTGGAATCATAATCCCAAGCGCCAGATAGAGACCCATCAGCAGGTTGCCCTTGAAGCGGTATTCACTGAGGGCAAAGGCCGCCATGGCACCAAAAAGCAGGATGAATGCCAGCGACACCACCGTAACGATCATCGAATTCTGGAAATAGAGGAAGAAATCCCCTTGTTTCATCACCGTCTGGTAACCGATCAGCGAAAAGCTCTCAGCGTCGGGCAGGGCAAGCGGTTCGCGAAAGATGGCGCGGCGGGTTTTGAAGCTGTTGATGATGATGACGAAGACCGGGAACAGGGCGATCAGCGTGTAAAGGATCAGCGCCCCGTGCATGGCGGCGGTGTTCAGCGGGTTTTGGCGTGCTTTGTTCATGGCCATGCCCTCACAACTGGTACCGGCGCATCCGGGTCTGGATGCCGAAGAGGTAGATGCAGACCCCCACGAGGATGATCGCGAACATGGCCCCAGCGATAGCGGACCCCATATGCGGATCTCCCAATTGCAATTGGAAGCCAAAGAAGGTTCGGTACATGAATGTACCAAGGATATCAGTTGAGAAATCCGGCCCAGCTAGCGCGCCTTGCGACACGTATATCAGGTCGAACGCGTTAAAGTTGCCCACAAATGTCAGGATCGAGATGATGCCGATGGACGGCAATATGAGCGGCAGTTTGATTTTCCAGAACGCGGAAGCCCCGGTAATCCCATCGATCTCTCCGGCCTCAAGGATTTCTTCGGGGATCGACAGAAGGGCAGCATAGATCAACATCATCGGGATCCCGACGAACTGCCAGACCGACACCAGCGCCAGCGTTGTCAGTGCGTATTCTTCTTTACCCAGCCACGGTGCAAACAGTGACTTTAGACCGATGGCGTCCAGCATCGACGGCGCGATACCCCAAAGGGGTGACAGGATCAGTTTCCAGGCGAAGCCAACGATCACAAAGCTTAGGATCGTGGGGATGAAAATCGCCGAACGGTAAAGCGCAGCGAACCGCAAGCGGGGATGTGACAAGATTGCCGCCAAGGCGATGCCGATGGGGTTCTGCACCAGCATGTGGATCAGGAAAAACCAGAAGTTGTTTCCCAACGCGTTCCAGAACTGTTCGGACCAGATCGGGTCGAAAAACAGGGTGCGGAAATTTTCCAAGCCCACATAGACGCGCGCCTGATCAACCTCGCTGAACAGTGCAAGACGGAGGGTGTTGAACAAAGGGAAGATCATCACCGCCGTGTAGACCAGAACCGCAGGGGCAAGGAAAACGGCGATGTGCCAGCGGATGCGGCGGGTCTGCATGACGGTCTCCGGGAAAAGGTCCGGACGCGAAACCCCGCGTCCGGTGATGGTTAGCGCTCAGGCTTTACTGATGGGGTGCGTACCAACTGGCCAAACCGTCCTGCAACTGCTGGCCCAACGCCTCGGGGCTTTCCGTGCCTTTAATGGCAGCGACAGATGCACCCCAGGTTTCGTTTTCCAGGTTTGGCGTGCCACGCGACAGGATCTGATAGGTCGAACGGATTGTGCTTTCACACTCATCCCGCCAGCCGACGATTTCCTTGGCCAGCGGGTCTTCCAGCTCGACCGGAGTGTTGGACAGGGGGAAGAACCCGGGAACCGCGTTGCCAAAGATGCTGGCGAATTCCGGGCTTGCGACCCAGGACAGGAAAGTTTTTGCGGCCTCTTGGTTTTCACTGGCCGCGTTCAGGCCGATGCCAATGTCAGTGTGGTCAGAGATATAGCAGGTGTCGCCTGCATTCTGGACCGGAGGTTTGAAAGCGCCCATTTCGAAATCGGCCTGCGTATTGAAGCCAGCGATTTCCCAGCTGCCCGCCGGGTAGATTGCGGCGCGACCGAGGGTAAACAGGTTCTGACTGTCGGGATAGGTTTGCGCTTCGTATCCGTCGCCCAGATAGTCCGCCCATTTAGCCAGTGTCGCATAAGGTGCAACCCATTGCGGGTCCGTCAGTTTCTGCTCGCCTTTTATCAGCGCCAGGCGGCCTTCTTCGCCTTTCCAGTAGTTCGGGCCGATATTGTTATAGCCCATCGTGGCAGCTTCCCACTGGTCGTTTGTGCCCATCGCCATTGGGATATAGGTACCGTCTTCCTTGATCTTGTCCAAAGCGGCAAAGAACTCGGCCTCTGTGGTGGGGACTTCAAGGCCCAACTCATTGAAGGCGTCTTTATTGTAGATAAAACCGTGGATCACCGACGCCATAGGCACGCAGAAACTGGCGGATGCGTCATCGGTCTGCCATGCGGATTTCGCAACATCCGAGAAATTGCCCATGGCCTCGAGGTCGGACAGGTCAGTTAGGTGCCCGCTTTCGTACAGCGCCAGCGAAGCGTCAAACGGGCGACAGGTGATCAGGTCACCGGCCGATCCGGCCTCAAGTTTCGAGTTCAGAACTGCGTTGTACTCGGCAGGCGCGGAGGGTGAGAAGATGACTTTGATACCCGGGTGCTCTGCTTCGAAGGCGGGAATGATCTTTTCCTGCCATAGGGCCAGGTCGTCATTGCGCCAGCTTTCGATTGTCAGCGTAGCCTCTTGTGCATAAGCGCTTGTGACCAGCGCTGTGCTCATCAGAGCCAGGCTTAGAACTTTGCGTTTCATTTTGCTTCTCCCAGGTTTGTGTTTTCGTTGTTTCGCTTTAATCGGTTCATTGCGGGTCGGAGGTGGCCGTTTGTTTCATCCAGAAGTGCTTGCGCGGCTTCATCAGATCCGACACCTGCTGCGACGAGTACCGCACATTTGAGGTCGCCGCCCGTGATGTTCAGCGCCGATGCCGCTTGTTTGGGATCAACGCCCGTCAGCTGACAGACGATCCCGTTGGCGCGAGCACGTAACTTGTCGTTGTCGGCGCGTAGGTTGATCATCATTCCGTCCTGAATATGGCCCAACTCGACAGCCATCAGTGTGGAAAGCATATTCAACGCAATTTTCTGCGCGGTGCCTGCGCCCATTCGGGTCGAGCCGGATACAAGTTCCGGCGGGGTCTCCAGCAAGACCGCATGATCCGATAGCTGCAAGAGTTCGGAGCCAGCGTTGTTGGCGATGCCAATGACCTGGGCACCTTTGTCGCGAGCAATGCGAGCGGCTGCGATGGTGTAAGGTGTAGTTCCACTGGCCGAAACTGCGATCAGTGTGTCACGGACGGAAAGTTCGGCCAATTCATCTGTAAGAGTGGTCGAGATGTCTTCGACATCTCCGGGCATCTCTGCGCTGGAAGGCAATCCGCCCGCCATGTGAATTTGGACCTGATTTGCCGGGATGGAAAAAGTGCCCCCAAGTTCCAGAGCATCCGCTGCAGCCATGAGGCCAGAGGAACCTGCCGCCAAATAGCGCAGAACGCCTTTCGCCCGGACCGTGGCCGCCATGGCCTGTGCCCCATCACAGATTGGCCCCACCGCATCCAGTGGCGCAGACGCGGCCAAGGCTTGCGACTGCGCCAGAAGGGCAGCGACATCTGACAGTGGGCGCGTGTCGAGCCCGATTGCATTTGGGTGCAACTGTTCTGTCACAGGTGTGTTCAAGTGATTCTCCCCCGGTCTCTCGGCATCATACCTTTTAGATACCATTAGTCTACCATTTTGTTTATTTCCCTCAATAATGCAATTTAACTCGCATGAGGTCGTATTTTGGCCTTCTAAATTCGGCAAAGGTATTATAAAGGTCTCTTCATGACTCGCTGCATGGATAATCTGGTTTTGGCAATAGACGGTGGAGGTACGCGGTGCCGCCTCGCTTTGTCGGATCGTGCTCGAAGCTGGCGGGTTGAGGTTGGGTCGGCGAACGTGTCGACCGATTTCGATGCGTCCTGTGCTGAGCTTTCGGAAGGATTGGCCGCCTTGGGTCAACAAGCTGGCATTGACGTCGCAGACCTCGCCAAAGTGCCGGCATACCTGGGTTTGGCAGGTATCACGGGGCCTGCGATAGCTGATCGTCTGGCCGCGGTCCTGCCCTTTACGCATGTGCGCATAGAAGATGATCGCCCATCTGCCCTTCGCGGGGCGTTAGGGCCACGTGACGGGTTTGTTGCACATTGTGGAACCGGGTCGTTTCTGGCCATGCAGCAGGGTGGAAAGCCAAGTTTTGCCGGAGGATGGGGGCCGGTGTTGGGGGACCAGGCTTCGGCTCAGTGGGTCGGAAAACGGGCATTGTCCGAGGTGCTGGAATGTGCTGACGGGGTGATTGCGTCGTCTGAACTGTCCGGGCACTTGCTGCGCCGGTTCGAGGGTGCGACTGGTATCGTCAAAGCCGCATCGACAATGTCTCCTACGGAATTTGGTGCCCTTGCACCTGTCGTCACACAGTCTGCGGGGAAGGGGGACACAATTGCGATGTCGATCATGCAGGCGGGTGCCGACTATTTGGCGGACAGGCTGAAAAAGATGGGCTGGATCCCCGGTGTTCCCATTTGCCTGACGGGTGGAATAGGTCCGCACTACGCTGCCTTTTTGCCAAAAGACATGCAGCAAGTTTTAACGCAGCCATCAGGCGATCCGCTTTCAGGGGCAATCGCTTTGGCGCAAGCGTTCAAAGAGGAGGTCGAACATGAGCGTTGTTGATTTCCTAAAGCCCGAGGGCTGGCTGGGCCAGTCTGCCGGACCACGTTACGTGCAGCTGCGCCAGCGGCTTGAACAGGGGATCGAGGAAGGTATCCTGCCGCCAAACAGCTCTCTGCCGCCCGAACGTGAGATCGCGGAATTGACCGACCTGTCGCGTGTAACAGTCCGCAAGGCCATTCAGGAGTTGGTGCGCAAAGGAACAATCGAGCAACGGCAAGGCTCAGGTTCGTTTGTGCGGGAACCAGTCGCGCGGGTCGAGCAGTCCCTGTCGCATCTGACCTCATTCACCGAGGATATGGAGCGGCGTGGTTTTGAAACGACCTCGACGTGGCTGGAGCGGGGAATTTTCCTGCCCGCACCCGATGAAATGCTGGCGTTGGGCCTGTCGGCCAATGATCAAGTGGCCCGAATCCACCGTCTGCGTGCAGCCGGAGGACGCCCGATGGCCTTAGAACGCGCCGCGCTGCCATTGGACATCCTACCCAACCCCACCGAGGTGACCGGGTCGCTTTATGCCGTACTTGAACAGTCAGGTCGTCGCCCGGTCCGCGCGATCCAAAAGATCTCGGCCATCAATCTTGAAGCAACCGAAGCGCGGCTGCTGGACGTCGCCGAGGGGACGGCAGGATTGCGTATTCAGCGTACGTCATATCTGGAAAGCGGACGTGTGGCCGAACTCACCCGTTCCATCTATCGCGGGGATGCCTACGATTTCGTGGCCGAACTGCGCCTATCAAACTGAAAGGGCGGACCTGATGTCCAACCAACTCACGCTTATGCGGCAGGAAATCAACGAAGTACCTGTCGCCGTTGACCGCCTGCTGACCGAAGGATCCGAGGCCATCAAATCAGCGGCGCAAGAAGTGCGCGCGCGCGATCCGCTCTTTTTGATTTCTGTTGCGCGGGGATCATCCGATCATGCTTGCAGCTATCTGAAATACGCGTCAGAGCTGTTGCTGGGCCTGCCCATGGCGTCGGTTGGGCCAAGCGTCAAATCGATCTACGGCGTCGATATGCGCTGTCCAAACGCGCTGTGCATATCGGTGTCGCAATCTGGGCAAAGCCCAGACATTGTTCGCCTGACCCAATCGCTGACCCAAGGCGGCTCTTATTCTGTGGCGATTACCAATGATACCGGTTCGGCCCTGGCGAATGTTGCCTCGGCCGCGCTGCCCATTCATGCCGGGCCAGAGTTGAGTGTCGCAGCGACCAAAACATTTGTGACGTCTTTGGTTGCGGGGCTTTGGTTGCTGGCCGAGATCAAAGGCGACGCAGATTTGCTGGCGGCCATCCGCAACCTGCCCAAAGATCTGGAGCAGGCCATTGCCTGCGACTGGGGTGTAGTAATCGATGCGATCGATGGCCAGTCGCTGTTCACGTTGGGCCGCGGAACGTCCTGGGCGATCTCGAACGAGGCGGCGTTAAAGTTCAAGGAAACCTGCCAGATCCACGCCGAAAGCTACTCCTCTGCCGAAGTGTTGCACGGTCCGGTTTCAATAGTGGATCAAGGTTTTCCGGTCCTCGCCTTTTCCTCCGGCGACGCTGCCGAGGCAAATATTGCAGAGGTCGCAGATGCACTTGCCGCCAAGGGTGCACAGGTTTTTGCAACGACGGATCGCGTAAAGGATGCTGTTTCGCTGCCGCATGTGCGGACAGCGCATTGGATGACCGATCCTGTCGCTGCCATTGCTTCTTTCTATGGTATGGTTGAAGCCGTCGCTGCGCGTCGCGGCATCAACCCTGATACACCGCGCCATCTTCGGAAAGTGACCGAAACAGTATGAATGGCTCAATCATCACCTTCGCCGGCGGTCCGATTTTTGACGGAGAGACACTGTTTCAAGATCATGCCATTCGGTTTGTAGACGGCACAGTCGACGCGATAATACCGACAAATGAACTGCCGACCTACACAAGGATTGAGGATCTGTCAGGTGACATCCTCAGTCCCGGCTACGTTGATTTGCAGGTGAATGGCGGGGGAGGTGTGATGTTCAATGACGCTCCCTCGGTCGAAACGTTGCAGCGGATCGCTCAGGCACATCGCGGGTTGGGGGCAATTGCAATTCTGCCGACGCTGATCACGGACACGCCAGCGAAAACAACTGCTGCCATACAGGCTGCGATACAGGCGGTGCGCCAGAGGGTTCCTGGCATTGCAGGTCTGCATCTTGAAGGGCCGCATTTGTCGGTGCGTCGCAAGGGTGCCCATGACGGCGCGCTGATCCGCCCGATGGAGGAAGCTGATCTTGATCAGCTTTTGACTGCCGCCCGCGAATTACCTGCGCTGATGGTCACGTTGGCACCAGAGAATGTTTCGGTTGACCAGGTTAAGGCTTTGACCCAGGCGGGGATTATCGTCTCGCTGGGCCACACCGACGCCTCATTTGACACTTGCATCACTTACGCAAAGGCTGGTGCCCGCTGCGCGACGCATCTGTTCAACGCAATGAGCCAACTCGGCAGTCGAGAGCCCGGTTTGGTGGGAGCAGTGCTTGCAAGCGGGAACCTGTTTGCAGGTTTGATCGCAGACACTGTGCATGTTCACTCCGAAACGATGCGCGCTGCATTTGTAGCCAAACGCGGGCCGGGAAAAATATTCTTGGTCAGCGATGCGATGGCCGTGGCTGGCACTGATCAAACTGCGTTTCATCTGGAAGGGCGGCTTATCCGGCGCGAGGAGGGCAGACTGACACTGCAAGACGGTACATTGGCAGGGGCGGATTTGGACCTGACAACCGCCATACGGAACCTGGTGACTAAAGTCGGAATGCCACTGTCACAAGCTTTAGCAGCAGCAACCAGCGTTCCGGCTGAATTGATCCTCAAGGGGGCGTCCAAGCCAGTCCCGCAACTGCCTGACATGGTGCGTATCTCGCCCGATTTGTCGGAAGTGGCACCAGTTCAGCGCTTAACTGATGCTGCTTGAACGGAAATAGTATTCTTATTTTTCTACTTAGAACCTCTTTGCTGTTTTATGTGCTCAATGAACAGCTTTAGTGGCATCATGCCCCTGTATTCCCGCGGGTAATAAAGGAAAATACCAGGCGTCTGGCCCAGATGGTTTTCAAGAACAGGCTTAAGGTGGCCTGCCCTGATTTCAGCGGCCACAAAGGCCCGGAATGTATAAACCAGCCCCAACCCCTGTTTTGCAAGATCAACCGAAGCTGGCAAAGTGTTTGTGATCAGATTGCCTTGCACTTGAACGGAATACGGTCCCTCTCTGGCTTCAAAACGCCACGGAGCAATCTGGCCAGAAGACTGAAACCTGTATCGAATACAGTTATGCTCAAGAAGATCGCGTGGGTCTCTGGGCGTGCCGCGGGCAGTCAGATAGTGCGGACTTGCTGATACGGCCAGTTGCAATGGCTGAGTAAGTCGAACCGCGACCATATCTTGCGCAACTCGGTCCCCCAACCGGAACCCAGCATGCAATTCTTCGCCCAAAATGTCCGAGAGCGCATCCGTCAATGACAGCTCCAGCTCAATCTCGGGAAATTTGGCGCAAAAGCTGTTCAGGATCGGGCTCACGTACAAATGGTACGCAAATTCAGGCATGGCCAACTTCAGCGTGCCCCGGGCGGCATGGCCTGTGCTGCGTGCACTTTCTACCGCCTCGGACAGTTGGTCAAAGGCTGGGCCCGCTCCACGGATGAGCGCACGCCCGGCTTCGGTCAGGCTGATTGAGCGCGTTGTTCTTATGAAGAGTGCCGTATCCAGCTGATCTTCCAGCGACTTTAACTGATGACTCACGGTCGATGGTTTGATGCCAAGTGCGTCTGCGGCGGCCCGCAGCGACCCGTGCCTGGCTATGGCGGTGAAGATTTCAAGCGTTGCAAGCGGTAAGCGCATAGGATCCCCGATCTTGGCTTTGTTCGACTCTATACATGAAAGTAGTGAATTTCGGGGGAATTATCACGAAAGAGCTAAATAACTAAGTTCTCGTTATCACAGCATAGACCGGCAGAAAGCGTTGCAGTTGCCCGACGCCTAAGCGCCTGAGAGGACAAGAGATGAAAACCCTGACCAAAGCCGCAGCACTCGCCACCGCAATCATCGCAGGAGACACCGCCATGGCGGCCTCACCGGAAGAGAACATCAAAGTGGTCCAAGACTTTTTTGCCGCCTACGGCGCGAACGATCTGGACGGAATTGCTGCCGTGATGGACGAGGACGTCAAATGGCACATTCCGGGTCGTCACCCATTGTCTGGAACGAAGAACGGGCGTGAGGAAGTGCTCGCCTTCTTCGCACAATTGGGCACAGCCGGGTTCCAAGCCCAGCCGATCTATTTCGGCGCGGATGAAACACATGTCGTGGACATTCATCGCGGTTGGTCGAATGCAGACGGAAAACCGAATGTAGATACGACCTGGGCGCTGGTCTATCGCATCGAAGAGGGCAAGATCGTCGAAGCGACGAACCTTTCTGCCGATCAGGATGCGGCAAATACGTTTTTCTGGTCGCAGTATGATCTGGCTCCGCTGCCGGACCGGCTGGCTGATTAAGTCGCCGAATGGTGAACTCCATGAACGACTATCCCAAAATACGTTCCTTTATCGCAGATTGGTTCGCGCGGTTTGACCGGCTTGATCCGATCGAGGCATTCCTTGAGGACCTACACCCCGATGTGGATTGGGACATGCCGGATGTTGACGCGACCTTGACAGGGCACGCTCGGGTGCGCGCGTGGTATACAGACGTACTTGCAACCTTGCAGCGCCCGACCGAACATCACGTCAGCAAGATAAAGGTCACGCCGGGCGCTACGGAGTTCGAAGTTCTGTTTCGTGCCACAACCGTGAGCGGAGAACATATCGAAGCGCGGGTTCAGGAAAACTGGCGGTTTGACACGCGTCCCGATGGTCGCCCCCTCATCACCGTTCATTCAGCGAAACTTCTGCAAGAGGCAGACACATGAAAACACTCGTTCTCACCGCGCATCCAGACCTGAGCAAATCCCGGATCAACCGAGTCTGGTTCGATGCGCTTTCAGACGCGCAAGAAGTCACCACACGCGATTTGACCGATATCGGTGGTGCTGAGTTGCGTTTTGACGTCGAAACGGAACAAGCATTGCTGATGGCCCATGACCGGTTTGTATTTCAGTTCCCGTTTTACTGGTACTCTGCGCCGCCTGTCATGAAGGCGTGGATGGATCAAGTTCTGAGCTATGGCTTTGCCTACGGACCCGGTGGGGATCATCTGAAGGGGCGCGAGTTTCTGATCCTTGTCTCTACAGGTGGGCCCGAGCACAGTTACCACGCGGGAGGGTACAACAATTACACGATGGCCGAGTTTCTTAAGCCTTTCCAGCAAACCGCGAACCTTGCCGGAATGACCTATCTGCGCCCCTTTGTGGCTCATGGGATGGCGCTGGCCTCGCAAGATCAAATCGAAGCGACCGTACCGGACATGTTGGCTCATTTAACCGACCCGGACTTGGATCCAAAAGTTAAACAGGCACGCTTGTTGAAACAACTTGAGGATGACCCGACCAAAGCCGCCGCTGTCAGTTGATCATACCCCAAAAGAAACCGCCGCACGTTTGGCAAACCGCATTGATGCAGAATTTCAAAAGCGTCTGCATCAGTGCGGGTTCTCTCCTAGGAATTGATATGTAGACTGTAAACACGTCCATTTTGTGCGAGGGGCTCGTGTCCGAAATTGATGCACTGAACCATTGGCTGATTTCTGAAGGACGGTTGTTGGGCGATGAAACCGCAATCGTGCAAGGCTATTGCGAAGGCCTTGTAAAGCTTGGTGTACCATTGGCACGGGCACGGATTGCACAAAACTACTCAAATCCATTGCTCAGCGCATGGGGTATTATCTGGACCCCTGAAAACACCCGTCGCTATACGGTTCCCACGACTGTGCTGTCGACAAGTGCTTGGCATGGCAGCCCATTTGAATACATCGTCACGCGTCGGTGCCCTCTGCGAAAGCGGCTGGCGGACCTCAACCTTGAAGATGAACACCCGATCTATTCAGAACTTGCCGAAGCGGGTGCCACGGATTTTCTGGCCATCCCACTGGAACATGGAAATGGATCGGTTCAAGGCACCAGCTTCACTTCAAATGCTGAAATCGGGTTTTCCGATACGCACATTCGATACATTGAAGAGTCGCGTTACGCACTTGCGGCAGCTTTGGAACCCATAGCGATGCGTCAGTCACAAAAAAGCCTGCTACAGACTTATCTGGGTCATGGTCCAGCGGTGGAGATCGGTCAGGGGCATATTAAGCGCGGGGAACACAGAACGGTTGCAGCCGCGATCTTGTTTGCGGATCTCAGGGGGTTTACCGAAAAGGCCCAGGCTTGGCCCGAGGAAAAACTGCTGGCCATGATGGGAGACTATTTTGAAATGGTGGTCTCGCCAATTCAGAACGCAGGCGGCGATGTGCTCAAATTCATGGGCGATGGCATTCTGGCAGTTTTTGAGACCGACAACAGCGACGAGTCCACTTGCAGATCGGCAGTCGAGGCTGCTTCTGGAGCCTTGGCCAATCTTGGCGAATACAACAAACAAGCGGATGAACGAAGCCAAGAGGCAATCGAGTTTGTCATCGGCATCGACTTTGGTCCTGTGACATTTGGCAATATCGGCAGCCCTGATCGGTTGGACTTCACAGTTGTAGGACAGACTGTCAATGTCGCTAGTCGTGTGCAGGATCTTTGTAAGATACTGGGTGAAAAGACCCTGATCACTTCGCGTGTTGCGAAACACATGGGAAACATGGTTCAGTCCGTTGGTCGTCACGCTGTTCGAGGTTTAGACCAAGATATTGAGGTTTTCAGAATTTCTGCCAAAGGATCGTAACGCTTTAGGTTTTGAGAGCGGGTTAGTCTGTTTTGATCCTTGCAGACATACTTTCCGCGCACCTTTGATAGGTCGGGAAAAGGGGTGCCCAGAAGTGAATGAAGGGCACCCGAATCCTGCGCACCCAGAGAGTTGGACGTTTGTGGGTTATGAAGTTAACGCTCGGAAAAAGCGTTGCGCATCGTCTGATGGACCGGTTTCAACATGTATGTGAGCAGCGGAGGCTTGACCCCGGTTTGAGAAAACTTTAGGCCCGACGCTCTTTGCTCAGACAATTCGGAGACATGTGCCATGGCCCCCATCCGCCCGTGGATCGGCATCGACTTTGGTACGTCAAATTCAGCTGTTGCTTACATAGATGCAAACGCGCCTCGACTTGTACGTTTCGATGGCGATGCAAAGACACTTCCAACCACTTTCTTTTTTGATTTCGAAACGCGCGAAACCTTGATTGGTGAACCCGCCAACCAAGCGCTTTTGGATGGGCTGGAGGGGCGTTTCATGCGAGCGCTCAAGCGGGTTTTGGGTACTGCTTTAATGCATGAAAAGCGGCAGATTTTGAACGAGCGGCTGACATTTGTCGAAATCATCGGTTCTTTTCTGCGCCAACTGAGGGAACAGGCAGAGGTCGAAATTGGTGTGCCGTGCACACGCGTTGTATCGGGACGACCTGTAATATTTCATGGGGTGAACGACCCGCGAGAGGCTCAGGCAGAAGCTGATTTGCGCGCATGTTACATAGCCGCCGGATTTACGGATGTTCAGTTTTGCCCTGAGCCCGCCGCAGCGGCCATCGCGACAGGTGCCACTGAATGCGGCTCGGGTACTGGGCTGGTTGTCGACATTGGGGGTGGAACGTCTGACTTTTCGGTCTTTCGGTCCCATGCAGCCGAATTAGAGATTCTGGCCAATCACGGAGTGCGCATTGGGGGAACGGATTTCGACCGCGCGATCAGTATTGATCATGTGATGCCGCTTTTGGGCAAAGGTTCGATGGTTCGGGATGTCTTTGGCAGCGGGGCATCGAAGGCCCCCAATGCCATTTTTAATGACCTGGCGACCTGGGAGGTGATCCCGTTTCTGTACACGGCGCAGAACCGGCGCACGGTGGGCGACATGGTACAACTGGCCCAGTCACCTGAACGGTTGGCCCGCCTTGCTTCGGTGCTTGAGCACGAATTGGGGCATGAACTGGCCTTTGCTGTTGAAAGTGGAAAGATTGAAGTGAACTCAGGGACACAAGATCCGGCGATCAAACTTGACGTGCTTGAGGCTGGGTTGGCGGTACAGCTAAGTGACGCGCTGGTGGCCGACAGTCTTAACGATCATGCTTCACGGTTGGAGACTGGGGTGCAAGAGGTGTTGCGCCTGGCGGATGTAACTGCAGAACAGATCGACCGGGTTGTCTATGTTGGCGGCTCAAGCCTGATGGCCATTGTCCCCGAAACGATGCGACGTGTTTTCCCGGATGCCGAACATTCCTTTGCATCTGTTTTTACCGCAGTGGCCGAAGGTCTCGCGATCATGGCAGCGCGAGAGGGCGTGTAACCGTCGGTGACCAGTTTTAGTCAAGGGCGCGTTCTTTGAGGGGTGCAAGAGTTCACTTTTTTGAAAACATGAGGCGCATGTCACGGCTAAATGCTTTAACAGGCTGATCATCTGGCGCGCCTGCATCGGTCCGAGCAATAGCGAACCTGATCCCAGACCTTTGCCCATTTCCGACGCCATGTGAAAGGTCGCCCACATCTGATGCAAGTTTTAGAGGGCAGGTCAGATTTCTTGCGCATGCGCATCGGTTAGCCGTCCAGTGGTAAACTCAGTTGGGCCGAAGGTTTTGATCGTGCTTTAGACGATGAGCGGCGTTTGCGACTTCCGTGTTTGGACTGGATGGCGGCGGCTTCGATGCGAAAGGCCGGAGTGCGACGGACAGCCCAAATCCTCTCGCGTGCCAGCTTTGCGGCGGCAAGGTGGTTGAAGATGCGTTCGGGATAGAGCGTGCCAACCACCGCCGCAGCATTCGGTGCGGACCACGGCTCTTGTAGGTAAGGATCGGCTATCGCGGCCAACTCTGGCACCCATAGCCGTGTAAATACGCCGGACGGATCCTGATCTTTTCCCTGTTTCACGGGATTGTAGATCCGCACAGCATTGATACCGGTTGTGCCGGATTGCATTTGGACCTGGTTCCAGTGAATGCCCGGTTCATAGTCGGTAAATAGCCGCGCCAATTCCAAACCCGGCGCGCGCCAGTCAAGCCAAAGGTGATAGCTTGCGGTTGCCATCACCATCGCCCGCATCCGGAAGTTCAGCCAACCCGTTGCTCGAAGTGAACGCATGCAGGCATCCAGAAAGGGATAACCTGTTTGACCATTGGCCCAGGCATGCAGGTTCGCGGGATCTGGCTGCACAGGGCGTAACTCGTCGTAAAGCTTGTGCAGGTTCTTGAATTCGATCCTGGGTTCGTCTTCCAGTTTCTGGATGAAGTGGCAATGCCAATGCAGACGACCCGAAAAAGAACGCAGCGACTTGCGCCAGGCTTGCGCACCCGAACTCAAATTTTGTTGCCTCTGCACCGTCGCCTGTGCCACCTCGCGCATCGATACGGCCCCCCAAGCCAGATAGGGCGACAGGCGCGAGCAGGCGTACGCGCCTTGTAATGGCGAAGACATCGCGCGTTGATAGGTTTCTCCTCGACTGTGTAAAAAGCTGTCCAAAAGCTGTAAACCGACGCTTCGCCCACCGGGCTGTCGATCCGGGCAGGAATCTGACACAAGCTGCAGATCCTTCGAGGACGGCACACGGCCCAGATCCATTTCAAGCGCTGACAGAACCGGCGGCAGAGCTTTGGGTTGCGCCATATGGGTGTCCCAGCGTCTGGCCCACCCTTCGCGCGAGGTCATTCGGCGTTGTACACCGTGGTTTTTAACTTCACGCCATCGCACCCCGTTTTCAGTGCACCATTCAGCCACTTTCAGGTCACGGCGATAGGTCCAGTTGTTGCCGGTTTCCTCGTGCGACCAAAGCGCAGAGAGGTGCCCCGCAACATGTAGATTTGACAGGATCTGAGTGATTTCCCCGGTTCGTATAACCAGAGGCTGACCCAGCTTGCCCAAATCATCGCGCAATTGTTCGAGCGTTTCGGCGATAAAGCCCCAGTGGCGGGCAGACATATCAGGTTGCTGCCAAAGGTCCGGTTCTACGACATAAAGTGGAAGCACCTCTCCGCATTCCGCAGCGCGTGCAAGGGCGGAGTTGTCCTGCACGCGAAGGTCGCGTTTGAACCAGACGATCTGCATTGCGTTAAGCCCGTATTCCAAAACTTCCGAACATAGCGCAGACACTTAGAGCGGAAGTGAAGGTCATCCAGCCTAACAGAGAGCTGCAATCTTGGGTTGTGATCTCTGCTTAGATTGAAACGAACAACCATTGCGGGTGGCATTCGTTATCGCTTTGGAAACATTGCATTGTATCGAAGTGATACTTTTGTGTTGTAAATCAGCAATTAGTCTTACCAAACCGTTAATGAGTGAACAAATTCACATCAATCGTCTTAAAATTGCAGATACTCTTCACAAGATGGTGATGGGGAAAGCTCGAATTGCAGGTGACTGCTTTTCGGGAACCTGTCCGGTTGCCGTGTCGTTTGAATGCGTTGGTTGTGAGGTTCCAGAGTGATCAAGAAATCAAATTTGCTGGTTACTGTTTCGTTTTTAGCTCTGATTTCAAATCCTTTGCTCGCTGCGCCGACGGCGGCCTCGAAGGTTGGTGATACCGTCAAAAACCCGGTGACGGGTCAGGATACAACAGTTAGCGCACTGATCGTAGACCCCGCATCCACGCCAACGGCGGGTACAACAGCCTTCGTTGAAACCGCAGACGGCTACGTTTTTCTGGTTAAGAGCGCAGGCGACACAATCTACAATTCGGACAATCCTCCGCTTGCCTTCAATATTGTCTCTATTACTGGAACGACCGCGCAAATCAGCGGCGGTGGAGCGACCGGTACGGCAAATTTGTCGACCCAGTTGACGCTGTCTCAGTACAACAGCGACTTCAAAGGCTCGGGTACGCCGGGGACGGTGACACCACCTGTCAACGTCTCGGGCCCTAACGGGGTGAGTCAGGTTGTCTATGGGCAGAATGGCAGCAATGGGCGGGACGGTGCATTGGTGGTTCCGCCGAGCTCTGGTGGAAACGGCAACGCTGGTCCGACACAGACCCAGTCTCTTGGCAGCAATGTAAATGCCACCAGCAATGTCGGATGGGAGATTGGCAGTGTTGGCGGCGACGGCGGCGACGGCGGGGATTCCTATCTAAGCTTTTGGGACGGGCGCGATGGAGGCGACGGCGGTAAGGGCGGCACGGTAAACGCAACGCAAACGGCCAGCAGCACGATTCAGACATCGGGCGCTAACAACGAGGGGATCTTTGCGTTCAGCCGCAGCGGCCAGGCTGGGAACGGCGGCAGTGGTTTTGCGGCACCGGGTGGCGGCACCGGAGGCCACTCGGCCGATGGTGGTAACGTGACGGTGACCCAAGCTGGATCGATTTCGACCAGCGGTGACTATGCTGACGGTATCTATGCACTGAGTGTGTCAAACAACGGCGGCAATGGCGGTTCGCAATGGGGATTGGTCGGATCCTCCGGCAGCGGCGGCTACGGCGGCAGCGGTGGCAGCGTGGTGGTTAACACGGCGTCCACCGGCACTATTCTGACCACCGGCAATTTTGCCAACGGGATTCTTGCTCAGTCCGTCGGTGGGTCTGGTGGCTCTACCGGAACCAGCGGCAACCTTCTTGTTTCACTGATAGGTAGCGCAGATAACGGCGGCAACGGCGGGCAGGTCTCGGTCTCGCATGGTGGAGCCATTGAAACGCGGGGCAGTTTCTCTCGAGGGATCGTTGCCCAATCCATCGGCGGCGGGGGCGGTTCCGGTGGAACCGCTGGGGGCCTCGTTTCTCTGTCGCTGGGCGGTGTCGGATCAAATGGTGGCAGCGGTAGCGCCGTCAGTGTGTCTGTGCAGGGGTCGGGAAGCATACTGACCCTTGGGGACGGGGCTGACGGGGTGATGGCGCAGTCAATCGGTGGCAGTGGTGGAACTGGTGCAAATTCCTTTGGTTTAGTTGCCATCGGCGGCGGCGGGTCTCGTGGCGGTACAGGTGCGGCGGTTAGCGTCAGCAACTATGGGCGCATTGTGACCCAAGGGGATGGCGCGCGTGGCATCATCGCTCAATCCATTGGCGGCGGTGGCGGTGACGGGGGATCGTCCGGCGGCATGGTGTCTGTTGGCGGCAACGGCAGCGGCGGCGGCAGCGGTTCGACCGTGACCATTGTTAACGATGGAATCATCACCACTGGTGGCGACGATGCGATGGGCATTTTAGCCCAGTCTATCGGCGGTGGCGGCGGTAATGGCGGTTCGTCCGGGTCTGTTGGGGCCTTTGTAGGCGTCGCAATCGGCGGCGATGGCGGAGCTGGTGGCAAAGGTGGTGACGTCAACGTTACTTTATCCAATACAGACAGCAGTCAGCCTTCGGCGATCCAGACGTCGGGCGCGCGATCCACGGGTGTTTTTGCGCAATCTGTTGGTGGCGGTGGCGGCAACGGCGGCGGGGCTGTTTCGGTTGCTGTCGGCGCTTTTGGCGCTGCTTCTGTTTCCGTCGGCGGATCGGCAGGCAGTGGAGGAGACGGGGGCAATGTAACGCTTGCTGGCGGCGGTTCGGCTTCGGTGCAAACCGGGGGAGACGATTCAACCGGCATCATGTTGCAGTCCGTTGGCGGTGGCGGCGGCAATGGCGGGTATGCCGTTTCGGTTGCGGTCTCCGGCGGTCCGGTTTCTGGCTCTCTGGCAGTTGGTGTTGGAGGTGACGGCAGTACAGGTGGCAAAGGCGGTAACGTCACGGTTGGTCAGTTTGACAGCAGTGGCGCAGCCGTTGCCGCCGGTTTCGAAGGCACGGTTGTCACAACAGGGAACCGGTCAACCGGTATGCTGTTTCAGTCTGTCGGCGGTGGTGGCGGCAATGGCGGATTGGCTGTTGCCGCAACCGGCGGTGCCTCGGCGCTGTTTTCCGGCAACGTCTCGGTCGGAATTGGTGGCCAGGCGGGCAGCGCTGGGAATGGTGGGATCGTACAGGTCTCGACCAATGCTGATGTGACGACGACCGGCACAAACTCAAGCGCGATTATTGCGCAATCCGTCGGTGGCGGCGGTGGCAACGGCGGGGGCAGTATCGCGGCCGGGATCAGCGCCAGCGGTGGGGCATCTGCTGGGGTTAATGTCAGCGTCGGTGGCAATGGCGGCGGGGCAGGAACTGGAGGCAAGGTCACTTTGGTCGCGGGCGGCTCATCTATCGAGACCAGCGGCGCGTTTTCCAGCGGCGTTGTTGCGCAATCCGTCGGTGGCGGCGGTGGTAATGGCGGCTACAGCATCGGGGCCAGCGCTAATATCGGCGGCGCGGCTGCCGGGTCCGTGAATGTCGGCCTGGGTGGTAAATCCGGCGGTGGCGGTATCGGTGGCACTGTGACCGCGCAGGTTGGTGCAAATGTTACAACGCGTGGAAACGATTCCGGGGCGGTTGTTGTTCAGTCCATCGGTGGCGGTGGCGGCAACGGTGGATTCAGCGTCGCGGCAGGTTTGGCTGCAGGCGGCGCAGGCGCGGGAACAGTCAACGTCGGTTTGGGAGGTTCAGGTGGCAAAGGGGGCAACGGAGGCACTGTTTCAGGTGTTCGTGTCAACGGAGATGTCCGAACCGAGGGTCTGCGTTCGACGGGTGTGGTGATGCAATCCATCGGCGGCGGTGGTGGTAACGGTGGTTTCAACGTCACCGCAGGTGTCGCCGCAGCGGGCGCCGGAGCTGGTACGATTGGAGTCGGGCTGGGGGGCAATGGTGCTTCGGGCGGCGATGGCGGCATCGTTGAAGGTCAGGTTGCAGGAAACGTTACAACACTGGCTGATGCGTCAAGTGGTGTGGTGTTTCAGTCCATTGGTGGCGGTGGCGGCAATGGCGGTTTCAACGTCACAGCCGGAATAGCGGGGGCTGGTGCCGGCGGCGGTGCCGTTTCCGTTGGCTTGGGCGGCGGCGGCGCTGGTGGTGGTGTCGGGAAGACAGTCACCGGGCAAGTCACGGGTACAGTCCGCACAAGCGGCACGGATTCTACTGCGGTCCTGGCACAGTCGGTCGGTGGCGGCGGTGGCAACGGTGGGTTCAACGTCAGTGCGTCGCTGGCAGGTGCAGGTGTGGGCAGCGGTGCTGTTAGCGTAGGTTTGGGCGGTGATGGTGGCACTGGTGCGATCGGTGGGACTGTCACCCTGACCACAACCAATTCAATAGAAACGATTGGGGATCGTTCCTCGGGCGTAGTCGCGCAATCGATCGGCGGCGGTGGTGGCAACGGCGGTTTCAACGTTTCGGGTACCGGGGCTGGTGCGGGCGTCGGGTCAGGCGCGGTGAGCGTTGGCTTGGGTGGTACCGGCAGTGGCGGTGGCAACGGTGGCGCAGTTACTTTGACGTCCGGCGGCACGGTATTGACGCGGGGCAACGGATCAACGGCCATTCTGGCGCAGTCTATCGGCGGTGGCGGCGGCAATGGCGGCTTCAACGTCAGTGCGTCAGTCCAGGGATCGGGCACCGCTGGCGGTGGTGTGTCTGTCGGCTTGGGTGGAAATGGCGGTGGCGGAGGCGACGGCAGCACTGTCAAAGCCACGTCAAACAACGCTGTTGAAACGCGCGGAGATCAATCTTCGGGTGTCGTCGCACAATCCATCGGGGGCGGTGGCGGCAACGGCGGGTTCAACGTGGCCCCTGTTCTGTCAGGCGCGGGAACAGCCAGTGGTGCGGTCAGCGTCGGTCTGGGTGGATCGGGTGATACCGGCGGCAATGGTGGTGCAGTCACTTTGACGTCCAACGGCACCATTTTGACCAAAGGTTTCGCGTCCAGCGGGTTTGTTGCGCAATCCATTGGCGGCGGCGGCGGCAACGGCGGTTTTAACGTTTCTCCAACCGTCTCAGGCGCTGGCACCGGCGCGGGGTCGGTCTCGGTTGGTCTTGGGGGCTCTGGCGCGGGTGGTGGTGACGGCAGTACGGTCACGGCCAGTACCACTGAAAACGTGGTGACCATGGGTGCTGCTTCGGTGGGTATCCTTGCTCAATCCGTTGGTGGCGGCGGTGGCAATGGCGGCATGAACGTCTCACCAGCACTGGCCGGGGCTGGCACAGGCGCGGGCGCAATCAGCGTTGGCTTGGGCGGGTCCGGCGGCAGCGGTGGCACCGGTGGCGTTGTTGGGCTGACAGTTGCCAACAGCGTGCGCACCGAAGGCAACCAATCCAGTGCGGTCGTCGCGCAATCCATTGGTGGCGGCGGTGGCAACGGCGGGTTCAATGTCTCGGCTTCTGTAGGTGGAGCAGGTACCGGCTCTGGCGCGGCTGCAGTGGGTTTGGGTGGTCGCGGAACCGGCGGCGGCAACGCTTCGTCGGTCACGGCTGACGTCACTGGTAACCTTGTCACGTTAGGCGAAACCTCTTCCGGGTTATTGGCTCAATCCGTTGGCGGCGGTGGCGGCAATGGCGGCATGAATATCTCGGTCGCGGTGGCTGCGGCTGGAACGGGTTCGGGTGGTGCATCTGTTGGTCTGGGCGGCGCGTCCGGCACTGGCGGCGATGGCGGAACGGTACAGGCAACGCTGACAGGCGACGTCTCGACCCAAGGCAATGAATCCGGAGCGTTCATCGCACAAAGCCTTGGCGGCGGCGGTGGCAATGGCGGCATGAACGTCTCAGCGACAGTGACTGTCGCCGGAAAAGGAAGCGGGGGCGCATCCGTAGGGCTTGGCGGCAGCGGTGGAAGCGGTGGTGATGCCAACACTGCTACGGGCACCGTTGTGGGCAACGTGAATACTGCGGGCAACAACTCGGGCGGTGTTCTGGTGCAATCTGCTGCTGGTGGAGGCGGCAACGGCGGGCTGAACGTCTCTGCGGCTGTCAATCTCTCGGGCACGGGCGGCGGCGCTGTTGGCGTCGGCATTGGTGGGTCCGGTGGCAGTGGCGGAAATGCCAATGCTGCAACCGGTACGGTCACAGGCGATGTGACAACGATGGGCGACACGTCGACCGGCGTTTTGGTGCAATCCGTTGGCGGCGGTGGCGGCAATGGTGGCGTCAATATCTCGGGCGCGCTTAGCATTGCGCGTACAGGTTCCGGTGCTGCAGGCATCGGCGTTGGCGGCTTTGGGGGCAGCGGCGGAACAAGTGGCACCGTTAACAGCACGGTTACGGGAAACATCAGCACCTCTGGCACACGGTCTGCGGGCATCATCGCCCAGAGCCTTGGTGGCGGCGGCGGCAACGGCGAAACCAACGTTTCTGGTGCGATTTCAGTGGCCAGCAACTATTCGGGCGGCCTCGGTGTTGGCGTTGGCGGATTTGGCGGCAACGGCGGTGCTGCGGACAGTGTCACGCAGCAGGTCATGGGCAATGTGACAACTGCTGGGGATGATTCAGTTGGTATCCTGACGCAGAGCCTTGGCGGCGGCGGCGGCAATGGTGGTGTGAACATTTCATCCGCGCTGTCCCTGTCCCGGTCGACCAACGCGGCCGTGGGTATCGGCGTAGGCGGTTTCGGCGGCGGCGGAGCAGACGCGGGAGCACTGACCCAATCGACTGTGACGGGTGGGGTCCGCACTGACGGCGACCGCAGCACCGGTGTTCTGACCCAAAGCCTTGGCGGTGGTGGTGGCAATGGCGGCACCAATATCTCGGCATCCGTGAGCATCAGCCAGCAGAATGGGGGCGGGATCAGCCTTGGCGTTGGCGGCTTTGGCGGTGGTGCTGGGAATGCCGGAGATGTGATCAGCACCCTGCGCTCCAGTACAAACGCTGGCGGCACCAGTTCGATTGTCACAACTGGCGCGGAAAGTATCGGGGTTATGGCGCAATCCGTTGGTGGAGGCGGCGGCAACGGCGGTCTGAATGTATCCGGCGCGGTAAGCTTGTCTGGCAAATCCGGTGCGGCTGTGGGACTGGGCCTCGGCGGTTTCGGCGGCGGCGGCGGAGACGCAGGCACCGTGAAACTGGATGTCCAAAGCGACGTCGTCACAGCAGGGGACGGCTCGCACGGTTTGTTTGCCCAAAGCGTAGGCGGTGGTGGCGGAACCGGTGGCACAAATATCTCTGGTACGCTGTCGCTGACCAAACCTTCAGGTTCCAGCACGATCTTTTCAGTCGCGGCGGGTGTCGGTGGTTTTGGTGGCGCGGGCGGCAACGCACAATCTGTCGATCTGGATTACACCGGCAATGTTCAGGCGGTGCCAATGGTTATATCCAACGGCACTTCGACTGTTGATCAAAGCAAAGGAGCCAGTGGCATTATTGCGCAATCGCTTGGCGGCAGCGGCGGCAATGGCGGGATAAATGTATCCGGCGGTTTAGCGATTAGCGGCAAACCCGGCGCGGGTTTGACCGATCAAAGCAAGTCCTACGCAGTTGTTGTCGGGGTTGGCGGTTTTGGCGGCGGCGGCGGCGACGCTGGGGACGTCTCGGTTGATATCGGCGCAGGCAGTACGATCCGGGCCCATGGTACGGGGCAGTCCGGTCTGCTGGCACAATCCGTTGGGGGCGGTGGCGGCAATGGTGGCATGAACGTTTCGGGCGGGATCGTTTCAGACAGTTCGCTGATCGTGGGTGTCGGCGGGTTCGCGGGCAATGGCGGCAAAGCGGGTGACGTTACTGTCACGTCGCAGGCAAACATCACGGTCACGACAAACCCTGATGACATCTCGATCCCCAACACCACAACGTTCGAGGACAAGCTGCGCGATTTCCTGGGCAACACGATTGTCGATCAAACTCAGGAACTGACCTCAACTTTCGGACTTGAGCGTCTGTTTATCGACATGGGTGTCTTCAATGAAGAAAAGCAGGATACAGACGGGTCGGCTGGTCTGCTGGCGCAGTCCATCGGCGGTGGCGGCGGCAATGGCGGCTTGAACGTCTCGGGCGGTATCGCGCTGAGCAAGGACGGTAAAATACCCTCGGTCACATTCGGGGTTGGCGGCTTTGGCGGCAACGGCAATGTCTCGGGCAATGTAGCGGTGGATCATGCGGGCGCGGTTTCGGTTGCGGGCAACTGGAAGCACGGTGTTCTGGCGCAATCTATTGCGGGCGGCGGCGGTAACGGCGCGCTGAACGTGACCGGTCAACTGAACTACGGCGATTCCAACAATTCCAGCGGCAAGACTGATCTCAGCATCGTTGGCGGCCTTGGCGGCCACGGAGGCACCGGCGCGGATGCGGGCGACGTAACTGTTGCGCAAACCGGCAACATCTCGACAAACGGTTATCACGCACGTGGCCTCTTTGCGCAGAGCATTGGCGGCGGTGGCGGTACCGGTGGGATCAACGCGACGTTCGTGGGTACCAAAGACAGCTCACCGATCGCGATGGGCATTGGTGGCTTTGGCGGCGGCGGCGGTGACGCGGGCAATGTCACCGTAGCGCGCGGAACGTCGACAGCGGCAGCGGGTACCATCACAACCGATGGGGCCGGATCACACGGGATCGAGGCGTCCAGCATCGGTGGCGGCGGCGGTGACGCCGGGATCAACGCGGTTGTCGGTATTAGCAAAACAACCGGCAGTCAGAGCAATGGCGGCACGGGCGATTCAAGTGGCCGCAAAACGCCCACGAACACAGGCGTCGATGACTCAGTCATCGCAAACTACAATGCGGTACTTGATGAGCTTGAGGGAAAGGTGAACCCGGCGGATTCCTCGGGTAATAAAACGGGTGTGTCGGCTGTGGTGGCCATTGGCGGGTCTGCCGGAACAGCGGGTGATGGTGGCACGATTGATGTGGACCATTACGGCAATGTCCTGACCAAGCAGGACGGCAGCCACGGGATTTTTGGGCAATCCATCGGTGGCGGTGGCGGCAACGCAGCCTTGAACCTGGGGATGACCTACGAGTTGGCCTCGGACGCGACCAACAAGGGCTTTGGACTGGCGATTGGCGGTGGCGTTGGAAACGGCGGCGACGGTGGCGCAGTCGATCTGCGCCATACTGGTAACATTACCACGCAAGGGGCAAATTCCCACGGTCTGTTCGCGCAATCTGTTGGCGGCGGGGGCGGCAACGCCGGTTACAACTCTGCCTCTACCTCGGTGGATGGCGGCAACGTCAACATTCAGATCGGTCGCGTTGGCGGCACGGGTGGAATGGGCGGCAACGTCTATGCAAGCTCGAACGGAGTCATCGCTACGCAGGGCAACAGCTCTTACGGCTTCTTTGCGCAATCGATCGGTAACGGAGGTGGAAACTCGACCTCGACGTCTGTTAGCATCGGTACGCCTAAAACCGGTGATAGCAAAGGCAACAAGGCCAGTTTGTCTGTCGGGCTTGAAGGAGGCACCGGCGGTGAAGCCGGCGATGTCACAGCTGTTGTGGCTGGTACGGTCTCAACCCAGGGTACGGATGCCCATGCGGTGTTTGCCCAAGCCGTTGGTGGCGGTGGCGGCACCGGCGGCAAGGCCAGCAACTCGGCTGGCAAGGGCACATCGATTGCCCTGTCCATCGGTGGCAGCGGCGGCAGCGGTGGCTTGGGTGGCAAGGTCGACCTCACCAATACCGCGCGGGTCGCGACCTTTGGCGACAGGTCAAACGGGTTGCTGGCACAATCCATTGGCGGCGCGGGTGGCACCGGCGGTATGGTTCAGGCGGGTCAGTCGAACCTCGATACCATCAAAGCCGTAGTCAACCCGTCGACCGTTGGGACCACTGCATCAATCAATGTCGGAGGTACAGGCGGGGACGGCATGACCTCGGACACCGTAACCGTAGACAGCGACGGGATCATCACAACCCAAGGCACAATGTCTCATGGCATTTTTGCGCAATCCGTCGGCGGCGGTGGCGGCATGGGGGGTGTGGTCGAGAACCGCATCATCAGCCTGCGCAAAGACATCGGCAACACGGCCACACTGTCAATCGGGGGCAATGGCGGCACGGGTGCGACCTCGGCGGCGGTGTCGGTCACGAACCGAGACCTGATCCAGACTGTTGGCGACAAATCCGTTGGTATCTACGCGCAATCCGTTGGCGGCGGTGGCGGAGACGCTCAACAGGTGCGCAACATTATCCTGGGTCGGTCCTCAGACGGCGCAACGACAAACGCCATTCTGATTGGTGGCACCGGCGGCACAGGCGGGGCTGGCAGCACAGTGACGGTTGCAAATACGGTCGACGGTACAATCCTGACCAGCGGTGCTGAAAGTCACGGTATCTTCGCGCAGTCTGTTGGTGGCGGCGGCGGCACTGGCGGTTCGACTATTTCGGTCGACGGCCGTTATGGCGGGGCTGAGGCCAGCACGCGGCGGGCGCTGCAATTTGGTCTGGGCGGCTCGGGTGGCACAGGCGGTATTGGCAGCACCGTTTCAGTGACCAATGCGGGTACCATCGTGACCACGGGTGCCAGTGCGCATGGGATATTTGCCCAGTCTATCGGTGGCGGTGGCGGAAATGGAGGCAGCTCCATCACCGGGACGCTGCGGCTGAAAACCGGCGACAACAGCTCGCCCACAGCGCAGTTGAACATCGGCGGCTCGGGCGGCAGCGGTAACGTCGCGGGCGACGTAATCGTCTCCAACAGCGGCGATATTCAGGTCGATGGCGCGGGGGCTTACGGTGTCATGGCGCAATCGGTCGGCGGCGGCGGCGGCAACGGTGGGCTGGCCGTGTCCATGGATGTGAATGACCTCAAGAACACGATGACCGGCAAGTCTTACTCCAAGATCGCCATTGGTGGTTCGGGCGGATCGGGTGCCGATGGCGGAGACGTCACGGTCAATCATACCGGCACCATTGTGGTGAACGCCCAAAACGGGTTTGGCATCTATGCGCAATCCGTAGGCGGCGGTGGCGGCAACGCAGGCTACTCGGTCTCGTCCCCGCTGGTTTCGGCGCTGGATTACACCATTTCACAGGCCTTGGGTGCCCGTACAGGAACAACCGGTTCGGTCGGCACCGTTACCGTGAATTCGACTGGCGACATTCTGGTGAATGGTGAAGGTGCGCAGGCTGTGTTTGCTCAATCGGTGAATGGCGGTGGCGGCAATGCCAACACATCGGTCAATTTCACAACCCGTACGTCTGGCGCGATAGGTTCGGTCGTGCGCAGCGACATTGCCCTTGGCGGCGACGATGTATCAGGCACGGCGGGCAATCAGATTACGCAGACGCATGACGGCAACATCGCCACGACGCGTGACAGATCGACCGCCCTGATGGTGCAGAGCGTCGGCGGCGGCGGTGGAACCGCGTCCACCAACGTGGACGTCGAGGATGGTGACGCCATCGACGTCACGGCACGACTGGGTGCAATCAACACCAACGATGCAAGTGGTGGAGATGTAACCGGCAACCGTACGGGTGATGTTGGCACAGATGGCGCATTCTCGTCGGCGGGTACAGTGCAGTCGATTGGTGGCGGCGGCGGTAAGCTGGTGCTGAACAGCAACGGCAGTGGCGTGGCCGGTACAGGCAAGGCTGCGTCGGTGATCCTGGGTGCTGATCCCAGCTTCAACAACGATGGCGGCACGATCAGCCTGTCGCTGGACGGTGATGTCTTTACCAGCGGAGACCGCGCGTTTGGTCAAACGGTACAAAGCATCGGTGCGGGCGGTGGCGAGGTTGTGATCTCGGGGCTTGGTGCCACCGATGTGACCCTGGGCGCGCAGGATGGATCGACCGGGGATGGCGGCAATGTCAACTTCACCAATATCGGCGATATGACCACCAGCGGCCAAGGCTCTCATGGCTTCGTCATTCAGAGCATCGGCGGTGGCGGCGGTATTGTCTCGACCGACATGGCGCAAAGCCGGATCACCGTGGGTCTGTCGACCAACAATGGCGGCAATGGCGGCGATATCGATTTCACGCAGACCGGGACCATCGTAACCACCGGCCAAGACGCGATTGGTGTGCTAGCGCAATCTCTGGGCGGCGGTGGCGGCATGGTGGATTCAGTCTTCCGTGGTTCCGCTGGCGGCGCGGGTTCCGGTGGGGCCATCGACATGGCGCTGAGCGGCAATATCATGTCGGTTGGCGCCGGCGGTATCGGTGTTCTGGCGCAGTCCGAGGGGCGTGATGGTGCAGGTGCCATTAATCTTGACCTCGATGGTGTGATAATGGGTGGCACTGGGCAGACGCGCTCGGTTGCTTCGATCGTTGTTGACGGAGGCACGAACAACGCGCTGTCGCTGTCGGCGAACAGCGTTCTGTTGGCCGGGAACAATCAACTGCTGAATGGCGGGGATGGGAACGATCAGGTGACACTCTCGGGTGCGGCGCTTGGAAACCTGAATCTTGGTGCGGGCACTAATGGTCTTACTGTTGAACAAGGGGCTGCGTTCTATGCGTTGGATACGGTCGACCTAGGGTCTACCGGTATGATGCAGGTGAACGGCGAGTTTGTTCTGGGTGCCAACTGGGGGCTGAACACAACGTTCACGTCATCTGTGCAGGCCAGTAACTTTGCTTTCTACGGCAATGTCAGCCAAAAGCTGGATCTGACCGGAAGCCTTGCCTTCGGCAATAGCGCAACGTCAACGTTTGATGTGTATTTCCTCACCTCAGGTGCATCTGGTGGTAGAAGCGATCTGGTCAATGTGACCGGAAACGCAACAATCGGCGGTACGTTGACGCCACAGCTGAACACGCTGGAACGCGCTTTGCCTTTGGTGATCATCAATCCGAATGGCACCGCAGCGGATGCCGGGACAACGATTCAGGACACGGTGGTTCTGGACTATTCGATAGGTTTGAATGGTTCGACGTCTGACGGCAGTTCCATCGATCTGGTGGTTGCGCCCGACTATTCGACGCAAGGGATGAATGCCAACCAAACGGCCATCGGTAACTATATCAACCAAGTGCTTTACGGTCAGGGATCGGCGGCACAGGGCGAGTTGTTTGCCCTCATCGGCAATATGCAGTCCGAGGCTGAGGTCATCGCTGCAATCAACACGCTGTCGACGTCAGACTATGCGTCTGATCTGGTGGATGCTTACTACGGCACACGGGTGTTTGCCGACACACTGCACAATTGTGAGCGCTTCACGGATTATCAGGTTGGTGATGACCCGCGGAACTGCATGTGGTTCTCGGGTGGCAGATCCTTCTTTGACCGCGACCAGACCGGAATCTACGATGCGCTCGACATAAACGCGACCAACCTTTCGGCAGGTGTGCGTATTCCGGTCGGAGATGAGCTTTACGCAGGATTTGCCGTGGGTCACGACCGGATGAGCCTGAGCAACGGGTCGTCCTATACTGCAAATGGCGACCGGTTCAATCTTGGCGCGTCGATCACCAAGTATTCTGGTGCGTGGGAATTCGCAGCCCAGCTGTCTGCTGGGTGGTCGGATTACGATACGCTCAGCGCCGGTGGGATCGTTGGTGTACTGCCAGGCGGGACTGTTGTGAACACGTCGGGAGTCAGTGAGATCACCCACAAGACCAACCATCAGAACCTGCGGTTGAGCTTTGCCTATGACCACAGGTTCGCTGGAGGGGCGTCTTACCTGCGCCCCGAGTTGTCATTTGACGCAACACGTCTGGCCACTTCGAGTAACGGTCAAGCCACGTTGTCCGGGGTCACCCTGCAAGACGACAGCAACATGATCTACTCGCTGACACCTTCGTTGGAAATGGGGACCGAACAGGTCCTGAGCGGCAAGCAGAAGCTGCGCGCCAGTTTGCGGGCGGGTGCCATCTTCTCGTCCGATGATACAGTATCGGTCACTGCCGGTTTCGCGGGGGCCAGCGCAGCAGATGGCGGTTTTGCCAATACCAGCTATGTCGGCGACAGCCATGGGGTCATTTCGGCCCGGCTCGGTTTGTTCGCACTGGATGACAGCCGCTTTATCAATTTGAGCGTGGATCATATGTTCGGAGACTCAACCGAGGCTTTGCAGGTCGGGCTTGGTCTTGGCGTACAATTCTAACTCATGAGGAACAGCTGAATGAAAACTTGGATTTGTGTCTTGGGCGTCTCGATGGGGTTGGCGCTGCCGCTGGCCGCGCAGGAAACTGAGGCACCGCTTTGGTCTGTCAATTGCAGCAATTTGGTCAGTGGGGGCGAGTTGGTTTGCGAGATGACACAAAGCATTGTTCTGGCCGAAAACAATCAACGTCTGACCTCGATCGCATTTGTGAAACCGGCTGGAAAAGACGAGGTTGAGGCTGTGCTAACCCTTCCTTTTGGACTGTTGTTTTCCGAAGGGCTGGTGGCCAGTGTTGATGGCACCGAAGTCGCGCAGCCCGCGTTTCTGACCTGCGAGGCGCAGGGGTGTTTTGCCCGCTCAACGGTTTCCTCGGACTGGATGTCTGCCATGCGCGCCGGAGACCAGTTGACGATCGCAGGGGTAAACCGGATCGGTGAACCGATTACCTTTACCTACGATCTGGCGGGTTTCAGCAAGGTCTCTGATCTGCTGCCGTAAGTTCCACCTCAGGGTTACACCTGGACTGCGCCCGCACAGGCTGGCGCAGCACTTTAATTTCGAATTTTGCTTGAAGCACTCTTAGCTCAGGATGACCTGTAATACGGCGGCGATGTGCAGGTATCATTCCAGTTCTGAAAAGAGCCAAAGACCCGCACCACGCACCGTTGACGTCCTGCTTAGGTTGTCGGGGTCGCAAGAAAAAATACAAAACTGTCACCCAAAAACATGGGCATAAATTGGATCGCGCCACTCCACTCTGAGACACTGCGCGGTATCCTTATCAGTCTAAGCATTTTAGGCTGATAAAAATAAATTTTGATCTTCGCCGAATAATTCTATTGAATGGCTTGCACTTTCCGAAGCCCAGGAGATCGTGAATGCAAGCCCCGACCAAGCATGCCAAGTCCAAGCAGAAAGGTAAGCCGACTGAGCTGGGGCAGGCCATTCGCAGGCGGCGCAAGGCGATGGGAAAGACTTTAGATCAGGTGGCGCAATCTGCCGAGCTGACAACCGGATTTCTGTCGCAAGTGGAACGCGGGCTAAGTTCTCCGTCGTTGACATCCCTGATGTCGATCGCGGCGGCCTTGCAGACCAGTATCGAGCAATTGCTCAGTGTGCCCGAGGTGTATTCCCAATATGTTGCGCGGGATAACCGCCAGTCCTATTCGCTTGGAACACGTGGGCGTTATTATGAAAAACTGGGTCCGGGATTTGCTGGCGCGTTGTTCCACCCGCAGATCGTTCATCGCCCTGCTGGGCATGTTTCTGAACGCATGTGCCATACTGGTGAGGCCTTCTGCTATCTGTTGTCGGGGCAGTTGGAATATCATTTGGGTGATCAGGTTTTCACGCTGTCGCCGGGCGATGTGATTCATCACGACACCTCAACATTGCACTATTCAATCGTGCTGGGTGAGACCGAAGCGGTTGAGCTTTGGGTTACGACTTCGCCGATCAACAATACTTCTGATCAAGATGCGCGCGCTTAAAAAGTTTTTGTCATTGCTAAAAAAAACTTTAGTAATGTTAAAAATTGGTTATTCTCCCCTCGCATGAAGCAGATGCTGTTGCGGGAGGACAAGAGAATGCATTTGAAATCGGTACTTGGACTGGTTGTTGCCTCATCTTTGGCGGTGCCAGCGTTGGCGCAGGAACGAGGCGGCACGCTGAATTTCGCCAGATATGACGGATCAAGATTGATTGACCCGATCTATGCGGATCGAAATCCTGACATTTGGATGGTTGGCAGCTTGTTCGATACGCTGCTGCGCGGCAGCGCCGATGGAAACTCTGTTGAACCCGGTTTGGCTGAAACGTTTTCTGTCTCAGACGACGGCAAGACGGTATCTTTGACCCTGCGAGAGGGCATTCTGTTTGCCGACGGATCACCCATGTCAGGGGGCGATGTCGTATTCTCTCTGGACCGGGCGCGGAACCCGGATCTTAGCCCTTGGGCGGGCCTGTTGGGTTCAATTGATACTGTGTCAGCCGATGGCAATGCGGTCACGATTTCTTTGACGGATGCAGACCCAACCATTCTGTCTATGCTGGCAACGTTCAACACGGCGATTGTCTCCAAAGCGGCCTTTGACGCAGCACCAGGTGATACGGATCAGGATAAATCCGCAGCAATCTTTGCCTCGACATCTGCTGGCGTCGGATCCGGCCCATTTTACCTGTGCGGTTTTGAACAAGGGGCCTCGATGGATTTCTGCGCCAATGAGAATTACTGGCGCATGGGCGCGGACGGCAAACCGCTGCCTTACTTGGAAGGTGTACATTTCGAGATCATCCCGGATGACGCCACCCGCATTCTGAGCCTGCAGGCTGGTGAAGTGGACGCAGCCGAATTTATCCCGTTCAGCCGTGTGGCCGAGTTGGAGGCTGATCCGAATATCAGTATGCAGCTCTACCCATCGACACGGATCATCTATTCTCCGATCAACACGCGCGAAACGCGCGCTGACGGCTCACCGAACCCGCTGGCGGATGCCCGCGTGCGGCAGGCGCTGAACTATGGCACCAACAAGGATGCCTTGATCGGTGTGGTTCTGCATGGCGCGGGTCAGCCAATGAGCTCGCCACTGATGGCGAAAGCTACTCAGTACGCCTCTGACCTCAGCCCGCTGTATTCCTATGACATGGAAAAGGCCAAGGCGCTGGTTGCCGAAGCGGGTCTGGAACCGGGCACTGAAGTTACGCTGACAACGCTGGCAGGCTCTGCGGATGACGCGACCATCTTTGCGGCCTTGCAACAGATGTGGGCGCCTTTGGGCATCGAATTGGTGGTTGAACAGGTCGATGGCGCCACGCGAGGGGCAAAGAACCGTTCCGGTGAGTTTGACATCCACACCTATGGCTGGGTCAACGATGTAAACGACCCAAGTCAAGTCGTAGGTTGGCTGGGATATACTCCGACCGCCAAAGCTGTTGGCACGGGTTGGGAGAATGCCGAGTTCAACACTCTGTTCGAAGAAGCCGCGAAAGAGATGGACACCGAGGCTCGCAAAGCCAAATTCGCCAAGATGCAGGACCTTTATGCCGAAGCCGCCCCGCTGCTGTTTATGTACGAGACCCCCTTTGCAGTGGCGCTTGGAACTTCGGTCGAGGGCTATGTTCAGACGCCCTTGGGTAATAACATCTTCGATGAAGCAACAGTCAGCCGGTAAGAGCTGAAGCCCTTGCCTCGCCGCACCCTGGCGGCGGGGCCTTTTGTCGGAGCGCGGATGTGTCCAGCCTGAACTATATCTTCAAACGCCTGTTGATGATGGTGCCGACCTTCTTTCTGGTCATGGTCATCATCTTCATGTTGGTGCGTATGCTGCCGGGTGATCCGGCCATTGCGATGGCAGGTGACCGCGCCTCGGATGCCGATATTCAGGCGATCCGCGAACGGCTGGGTCTGACGGAGCCCATGCTGGTTCAGTTCTGGTTGTTTCTCAGCAATACAGTGCAGGGCGATCTTGGACGTTCGATCCTGATGCGGACGGATGTGATAGATGTGATCGCCGACCGTCTGCCGATAACAGTGTTTCTGACAGTATATTCCGTGGTCCTATCGCTGCTGATTGCCGGGCCGCTGGCCTTTGTCGCCGCGCTCAATCGCGGCCGTTGGCCGGATGCGGTAATCCGCACTGTATTCCAGATCGGCCTTTCGATGCCCGTTTTCTATATCGGTCTGGTTCTGCTGACGTTCTTGGCAGCGCAACTGCGCCTGTTCCCGGTCGGCGGCTACGGGGATACGTTTGGAGAAAAACTGTACCACCTGTTTTTGCCATCGGTCACGGTGGCGCTTTACACCTCGGCCATCATCATGCGGAACCTGCGCAGCGCGATTATCGAGGTTCTTGACGCCGAGTATGTCCAGTTCGCCCGCGCCAAGGGCCTGCCGTCGCGCCTGATCCTTGGACGGCACGTGTTGCGCAATGCGCTGATTTCGACCGTCACGCTGCTGGGCCTGTCCATCGGCAACCTAATGAGCGGAACGCTTGTGACCGAGACGGTGTTTGCCGTGCCGGGAATGGGGCGGCTGATGCTAGAGGCGATCTTTGCCCGCGACTATCCGCTGATTCAGGGCCTGACGCTGACCTTTGCGGTGTTGGTCTCGCTGGTGTTTCTAATGACGGACCTGTTCCAGAGCTGCCTTGATCCAAGGATGCGCCTGCAATGAGTGATGTGACCTTCGCCGCTGACCGCCCTTCTTTCCTGCGTATGGCCTTGCGAAAGCCAGGTTTTGTCGCCGGGATGCTGATCATCGGGTTTTCGATCCTGCTGGCGATTTTTCCAGGGGTCTTCGCGCCATATGATCCAAATGCGATTGATTACAACGCAATCCGTCAACCTCCGTCATGGGCGCACCCGTTTGGGACCGATCTGTTGGGCCGAGACAGCCTTTCGAGGGTGATCTGGGCCTATCAGGTCAATATGCAAATGGCTGTGTTCGGCACCGTGTTTGCGCTGGTAACAGGTGTGATCATCGGCGCACTGGTCGGCTATTACCGAGGCATCGCCGATATGATCTTTGGCCGGATTGTTGATGCAGTCATCACCTTCCCGTTTCTGGTACTGGTGATCGCGGTGGTCGCTGTGCTGGGGCCGGGATTGGTCAATATGTATATCGCCATCTCGGTGGTCTATTGGGTGTATTACGCGCGTCTGATGCGAGCCGAAGTCATCGCTCAGATGGGCAATGACTATGCGGCCGCCGGGGTCGTCATGGGCTATTCCGACCGTCGCATCATCTTCCGCCACTTGCTGCCCAACGCGATCACGCCTGTGATCGTTTATTGGATGACCGACATGGCACTGGTGATCCTTCTGGGGTCTTCGCTCGGCTATCTGGGGTTGGGTGCACAACCGCCGCAGGCCGAATGGGGCGTTCTGATTGCCGAAGGGCGCAACTTTATCTCAACCGCGTGGTGGTTGAGCCTGATGCCGGGGCTCGCAATTGTTTTGACCGGTCTTGGTTTTTCCCTGTTGGGCGACGGGTTGGCCGATCTGTTGAGGCCGAGGGGGTAAGGGATGGAAGACAACACACCGATCCTGCAGGTCGAGGGCCTGAACACCACCTTCTACCGCAACGGCAGCGCCTTGCCTGCCTTGCGTGACGTGAGCTTTTCTGTCGCGCAGGGTGAGGTCCTAGGGCTGGTCGGGGAAAGCGGATCAGGCAAAAGCGTCACGTTGCGTTCGATCATTGGACTTGCGCGCCGTTACGGGGATGTAACCGGAACAGTGCGTTGGCAAGGGCGCGATCTGGTCGGGATGGCAGATCGCGCCCTGCGTCAAATTCAGGGGCGTGAGATCGCGATGATCTTTCAAGAGCCGATGACCTCTCTCAACCCGCTGCTGACGGTTGGTCTACAACTTGAAGAGACGTTGCGCGCCCATACCGACCTGTCGCGAGCAGCGCGCCGGGATCGTGCTATAGAGATGCTGGATCTGGTCGGTATCCCGTCGGCTTCACAACGGTTGAAGGACTACCCGCACCAGTTTTCCGGCGGCATGAGGCAACGGGTGATGATCGCCATTGCGCTGGCAGCGAACCCTAAATTGTTGCTTGCGGATGAGCCAACCACGGCGCTGGACGTCACCATTCAGGCCCAGATCCTCGATCTGATTCTTCAACTGGCGCAGGACTTGGATATGGGGGTGGTGATGGTCACGCATGATCTGGGCGTCGTGGCGCAGACTTGCGACAGAGTTGCGGTGATGTATGCGGGCCGGATCGTCGAGCAAGGGCCGGTCAGGGATGTCCTGCGCGAACCGCGTCATCCCTATACCGTTGGTCTGATGCGCTCGGTGCCCGAGAATTTGCCGCCTCGCACACCTCTTTACTCCATACCCGGCGTACCACCGGGGTTGGACGCTTTGCCTGTGGGATGTGCTTTTGCCCCGCGCTGCGCGTCATGTATTTCACCATGCAGTCAGGATCGCCCGGCCTTGTCTTTGATCACCGAAGGGCGGCAGGTGGCCTGTTTCAATCCGATTGCCACGTCTCAGGGGAATGCCGCATGAGCGCCACGGTGATGGAAATCCGCGACCTGCATCTGCGCTTTCCTTTAGGGCGCAGCCCAGGCGATTTTCTGACCGGTCGCCCCGGTCGTGTCGTGAACGCACTGAATGGTGTCAGCCTGGATCTGATCCGGGGCGAAACACTGGGTGTCGTAGGAGAGTCCGGCTGCGGCAAGTCCACACTCGCCCGCTGTATCGTACGGCTTTACAAACCCAGTGATGGTGAAATTCGTTTTGATGGTCATGATATCTTTGCGGCCGATCAGCGTCCGGACAGGGTGTATAATCGTCGCGTTCAGATGATGTTTCAGGATCCGTACTCGTCTCTGAATCCGAGGATGACAACGGGGCAAATCCTGACCGAAGCGCTGCGCGTGCATGAGATGCGCCCAGAAGCGGACATCCCCGAGCGCGTTGCCGAGTTGCTGGAGCTGGTGCGATTGCCGCAAGATGCACAGCACAAGCTGCCGCATGAGTTTTCGGGCGGGCAGCGCCAACGTATCGCCATTGCCCGCGCTTTGGCGGTCGAGCCCGAGGTTCTGATCGCGGATGAACTGGTCTCGGCACTGGATGTTTCGGTGCAAGCACAGGTGGTCAATCTGTTGCTTGAATTGCAGGAGACTTTGGGGCTGACAATCCTGTTCGTCGCTCATGACCTACGATTGGTGCGTCACGTTTCAAACCGTGTTGCGGTGATTTATCTGGGCCGGATTGTCGAGATCGGAGACAGCGAGACGCTGTTTTCCGCCCCGGCGCACCCTTACAGTCAGGCGTTACTGCAAGCGGCCCCATCGCTGAACCCCGATGATCGGGGCAGGGCGGTCAAGCTGGAAGGCGAACTGCCTTCGCCCCTGAATATGCCGTCCGGTTGCCCGTTCCATGTGCGCTGCCGCCACGCCACCGAAATCTGCAAAGCAACTCGACCCACCCTGCAACCATTCAAGGAGCAGGGCGAAGTTGCCTGCCATCATGTTGAAGAGATCAATACCCATGCTTGACGCCCCTGACGCGAACAAGGCTCCAATCGTCGCCGCTTTGCGCGCGGAAATGAAAGCCAGACAATTGGATGCATTTATTTTGCCGCGATATGATGCGCATCAGGCGGAATATGTTGCGCCGCATGATGAAAGGCTTGCTTACGTGACCGGGTTTACCGGATCGGCAGGTCTTGCCATCATCACCATGGATACGGTCGCGCTGTTTGTGGATGGGCGCTATGTTGTTCAGGCGGTGAACCAATGCCCCAAGCCATTGTTCTCGCACCACCATTTGTTCGATGATCCGCCCGAAGATTGGCTGGCGGGTGTGGCGCAGCTCGGCTGGCAGGTTGGATTTGATCCGATGCATATTCCTCCAACCTTATTCGACCGGTTTGCCAAGGCGGTCCAGCAAGGCAAGCTGGTCACTGTCGAAGATAACCCGGTTGACAGAATTTGGGTGAACCAACCATTGCCCCCGGTTGGAGAAATAGAACCTTTTCCGGTTCAGATTTCAGGTCAGCCGACACGCGAGAAAATCGATGAACTGGTAAGCTGGATGCGGGCCAGCGGTGCGGAACTGTTGGTTGAAACGCAGCCCGACAACATCGCCTGGTTGCTGAACATTCGGGGGGCGGATGTTGCCTTTAACCCAATCCCGCAGTCCTTTGTGTTGGTGAACGCAAACGGTAGTGTGCTTTGGTTTGTTGCGCCGTCTAAGCTACACCCGGATGTTCTCCAGTTCTTGCCCGAGACGGTTCAAGTCCGCGCTCCTGACGAATTTCTGCCTGCTGTAAAAAAGCAAGTCGAGCAGGGGCAGAGTGTCTTGTTCGATCCCGCGTTTTCGCCGGTTGCCGTGCGCGCGACCATAGAAAAAGCCGGTGGTATTGCGCAACCTCATTCAAGTTTCCTAACTGCCCGTAAGGCCGTAAAAAACCCTGTAGAGCTGCAGGGGATGCGATCCTGCCATATCCAAGACGGCATAGCTTGGGTCGAGTTCTGCGCCTGGCTTGCTGCCGAAGTCCCGCGCCGCAGTGAAGCGGGCCAGCCTGTTACAGAGCGCGAAGCAGAAGAGGCGATCTTGCGCTTTCGTCAACGCCAACCCGGTTTTCTTGAACAAAGCTTCAATTCCATATCTGCCGCAGGCGGCAACGCTGCTATGTGCCACTACTCGACACGAGGGGACAATCAGGTGGCGATCCGTCCTGGTGACACATATCTGCTGGATTCCGGTGGTCAGTACGAGACTGGCACCACCGATGCCACCCGCAGCTTCGCTTTTGGGCCAAAACGCCCACAGGGATATGATCGGGCTTACACGGCTGTGTTCCAGGCGTTTCATTCGATAGCGACCCTGCGCTTTCCGCCCGGTACGCAAGGTCATCACATCGATGCAATCTGTCGTCGACCGCTGTGGGACCTCGGGCTGGACTACGATCATGGGACAGGTCATGGAGTGGGCCACCGACTGTCCGTGCATGAACACCCTCAGCGAATTGGCAAGCCCTATAACCCGGTTGATCTGGCGCCGGGCATGATCCTCTCGTTGGAACCAGGATATTACGAGCAAGACAGTTTTGGAATTCGGATCGAAAACCTGGTTGAAATTGTCGAGGTAGATGATGGCTTTCTGACGTTCTCGAACTTGACATGGTGTCCTATTCAAACGGACATGTTGCTGGTCGAGATGCTGACCGATGCCGAGCGTGAATGGATAAACGCGTATAACCAGCGCGTGGTTGAGACGCTGGGGTCCGGTTTGTCATCTGAGGCGCTCGCATGGTCAAAGACAGCGTGCACGCCAGTTTGACCTACATGGGCACTATAAGAGTGGTTTGTTCATGCGACACAGCACAAAACGTGCATGAGTGGCCACGCAATGCCTAAATCTCGTTCAGGGCGCTGATTATGTCTTCGGCATGTGACGGATCGGCGAACAGGGCCCGAAGCAAAGCGCTCAGAGGGTAGTTGGGCCAAGCCTCATCCAAGAGAAGAATTGTTGCCTTTGCCCGGTCGTGCTCTCCCAACCTTTGATAGGCTGCAGCAAGGTAACCGATCGAGATGGCACTGACCGGGTCGCCCAACCTGATCGATCTGTTGAATTGGTCGACGCAGCCCTGATAATCTCCCAAATGAAAATTCGATGATGCCAGCACGCTTCGATATGGGAATCTGCGATTGGTGGTGTCGTAGTTTTGCGCGCGTTTGGCGGACCTGGTAGCACGTTCAAAATCTCCACCAAACAACGCAAACAAAGCGTCAAAGTTAATAACATGGATGTCATCAGGCGCGAGGCGGATCGCACGGTTCGAATGGGCCATCGTCGCTTCGAAGTCGCGCTTGGCAAAAGAGACAAGAGCCAGCGCCGAGTGGCTCCAGCCTTCACCGGGTGCGAGTTCGACGGCCTTATCGGCATGCGCCTCTGCTTGAACCAGAAAATCGCGCTTCTCTGCTCCGGTCGGAGTGGTGATCGCCAGGATCCCTAACGATTGTGCCGAGCCCGCGTATCCGCCAAAATACGAGTTGTCCAACGCAATGGCGCGCTCGAACATACCGCTCACAGCTTGCAATCGGGCACGATCCAGAACTGGGAACATCAAAGGACGCGCTTCGTCAGCCAGATTCATCGCCTGCAGCTTAGTGGGATTGGTGGAAAACAGAGCTTCCCGGACAGCTTGTTGTTTTCTCGCGGCTTCGGATGGGTCTGAGACGCTCGTCGACTGCTGAGGGTTGAATTGAAGGTACAATCCGGTGGCGCATAACAGCAGAACGCCCATCAGTGCAACACTGCGCAACCAATTGCGACGTGTCCAAGGCGTGCCGTTTTCATGGTTGGCCGAAATCACCTCAAACCGGGGTACATATCCTCCGGGATCCACGTGAATGCGCAAACACTCATCCTTGCCGGAATTCGAGTAATAGTTTGCCAGTCGCCGCCGCATACGGCCGGCATCTACGCGCACCACGGCCATTGGATCGCCGCGCCCACCCAGTGATCTGCCGTAGACATCCTCGGCAATCGACTTGGCCCGGATGTTGTCCCCGTGCCCAGCCAAAAGAGTTTCAACGACATATCGTAGAAAAGACTGTAACCGCTCAGCCCCTTCAAATTCCGGGCTGTTCAATATGGCATCCAATGCCTGCCGGATCTCAGGATCCGTCAGGTTTTTCGGAATCGGATCACGGCCCGATTCTGAGTGTAACCCCCTAGATGTCACCACATCAGCCGCTTTCACGCTTTTCGTAAGCATCTGAAAATAAACATGTTACGACGTAACATACGTTAAGATACCTGAATATGTAAATGAATTTCGACGATACTTAACTGGAAAGGAGGGGGAATAGCCTTTTCGCTGAGGCCTAAGCGAGATCAGGTACCTTGGGGATCGACATGGTTTCATTGACATTAGTGTTTCCGGAACAAACGAACGAAATCGGCCGGCTACGCAGTTCGGATACAGTGTTTGCACAAATCTGTGCCGACTATGAAAGCTTGACAGCGCTGCTGCCCTGCGATGCCAGCGATCCAACCTACACAGATTTAACTGATAGCCTTCGGGGGCTTGAGGACGAAATTCGGCTCTACCTCGCGTCCAAATCAAATTCCTCCGAAGGCTAACAAACCGCAGGAAAGGTGATCCAAATGCTGGCTAACTTGTTGTTTTATTTGGGTCTGGTCGTATCGTTGTCTATCGGCTTTATGTATTTCCGCGACCTGGGGGATATCAGCCAGATGGTGTTGAAGGTGAAGCGGAACAATATGATCCGGTTCATTCGAAACGAAAACACTTATATCGCAGTTGGTGTTGGCGGGTTGGCTTTGATGCTGTTGGGTCATCTGATGGGCGGCGGTCCGGGTTGGTTGTTCTTCCTCGGCGCGCCTGCCGTAACGCTTCTTATAGTCTTCCTGTTCGTTTTCCCTTGGATCTGGGTACACGTTGGTCTGCGAAACCAGCAAGACAGCGCCCGTTACTTCCCTATCTCGGAAGCCAAGCAATTCATAAACCCTTCGGCAAGCGTTCTTGTGATCGAAAACAACGGACATGCCCGCGCCCATTCCGATGCGCAGTTGATGCGCCCGCATTTGGCAGGAAATTCTGAGGGGCTGGGTGGCGACGATATTGTGATGACATACTGCGCCATGGCCAATCTGGGTCTGGCTTACAAACCGCAGATTAATGGCAAACGGCTTGATCTTGAAGTCATGGCCCAGCATGGCAACAACCTGATCCTGCGGGACAACACGACAGGCGAGCCCATTCAGCAGATTTACGGCCGTTTTGACAATGATCCGTCCGATCAATCTGCTATGCAGCCCTGGCCTACCTTTCGGATGAGTTTTCGAGGCTTCCAAAAGGCATATCCAGATGGCGAAGTGTTTTTGAACAAACCCTCTTCAAACCCTTTCTTGCGGCTATTCGATCTGTTCACCGAGACCGTTTTCGCCTCGGGGATTGCGAAGCAGCATCAGGAGTCAGCGCCGGTCATGGATAACATGAGCCATAGTGATGACCGGTTGCCCAACAAAACCTACGTTTGGGGCGTTACAATAGCTGACGATGCTGTCTGCTGGACCGATGACTTCATTGCTGAGCATCAAGGGTTGATCAATGCAAACGTTGGGGGCCGAGATGTCGTGGTTGCCTATGACCCGGTCTATGAAAGCGTGGGTGTCTGGTACAATGACGGCGGCGCTCCGATAACGAAAATTGATTTCTTCGGCAATTCAAATCACGGAAAGCTCAGCCGTGTCGAAACCCTGAGATCGGGGATGTTCTGGCATGTCTGGGTCGAGTTCTTTCCGACTACAGACATCAACCGCGTAGGGACTGAAACATTGGACGCAGTCCAAATTCAGAAGCCTCCAGTATCCGAACCCGAAACAGAACCGAAACAAAGCCAATGAGTGGAGGCGACATGAGACAAGTGGTTTGTCTATCCGCGAGCATATGTATCGCAGCTCAAGTGTTAACGGCGCAGGAGGCGCCGATCATTCACGACGCCGAGTATTACATACTGCAAGCCCAACACGCCGAAAAATGGGCCGAGGATGATGCTGCGGTTGACGCGCTGCTTTCCGAGTTCCGGGAGCGCAATAATGGCAATCCGCCAAATATCGTTTCCATCCTGATTGATGATCTTGGTTTCGGGGATATGGGTATACCGGAACTCAACGCAGTACGAGGCATTGAAACTCCGAACATCAATCAATTCTCGGACGAAGGTATGCGGATGGTGCGAATGTACACCGAACCATCCTGTACTCCGACACGGGTTGCTCAAATGACTGGGCGTCTTCCAGTACGCATGGGAATGGGCAACACGACTGTGGATATAGCCGGCTTCGGTCTTCCAGGAAAGGAAGTCACTCTTGCTGAGGTTCTTAAAGAAGCTGGCTATGCCACCAGCCATGTAGGTAAATGGCACATGGGTGACATCGCTGAGAGCTGGGCGATGAACCAGGGTTTCGATTACGCACAACATGCGATCCACCAACAAGGTCAGCTTACGATTTTCAACGACGATGCCATTCGCGAGCAAGTCTCAGTCGGTATCGGAGATTTTGTACCTGATTACGTGCTCGACGAGTGGTTCCGCCCAGACGCTTCAGCAATGATGACCGTCATCGAAGGCGAGGCAGGTGGACCAATCATGGAGATTCGAATGCAACCAGGCGAGCGTTGGGGCGCATTGAAATACGATGAGATGAACCAAGCGTATCAAGACAAAACGATAGAAGAGCTAAGACGTCTTGCTACCGGTGAGCAACCATTCTTCCTTCAATACTGGCCGATGATCCCACTACATAACACGCGTACTGGACGAACTGGGCCAGAGTCACCCAATGGGGGCCTCTACGCCGATAAGCTCCAGTTGCTCGATGAATACCTCGGGGAAATCTTCGCCGAAATGGAAAATCTGGACGTCGCCAATAACACTGTCGTTGTTGTCATGGGTGACAACGGACATTTCACCAAATACTCACCTCAATCCGGCTTCACACCGATGATCTACAAAGGTGGCAAAGGCGACACCACCGAAGGCGGGGTTCGAGTTGACGCCTTTATTCGCTGGCCTGGTGTTATCGGCCCAGATTCAATGGTTAACAACATCTTACACGTCTCCGATCTCTATACGACACTGTCACGTATTGCTGGTGCAGATGGGTTCATCCCGCGCGATCGGCTGGTAGATGGCGTCGATCAGTCAGCATCGATTTTGTTCGCTGATGAATCCAAAGGTCGCCGAGACTCGTTGATCGTGTATAACATTGATAAACCCGGAGCGATCATTAAGGATAAATTCCGAATGAACCTGCCGAAGGACCTAACAAACGGTATTTTGGCAGACTTCATAGACATTTATCGCGACACTCACGAAAAGTATCCTGTCTCGACTGAAGTCGGTGCTTGGGGAGGTCAGGAATTCGTTCGAATTCTCGCTCGTCACCAAGCCCGGAAGGAAAAATTCCCTGACGAGAAGCCCGCGTTCGGCATCCCTTATGAGGGGATTGAAAACATTCGCCCTGAAACCGCCGCGGCAGTTGAGGCATTCAAAATCAAGCAATCCTCGGTAAGCAAATGAGGTGCGTTTTGCCCAAGCATCGCCAGCGTGGCCTGTTCCTGTGGAAGTGAAAAGCTAGGAGATCGGTAAATGAACTTAAATACACCTGCTTGCGCCGTCAGCACGATAACTCTGTCCTATCTGCTTGCTTTTGGCGCGTCCGCTCAATCGCTTCCTGCGCCGGGGCAAGATGACGAAGGCTGGCGGCATACCCTTGGATTTTACTTATTCACACCACTCAGAACCACAGGAACGTCCACGGTTGCAGGTCTTTCGGCTGATCTTGATCTTGATCTGGGCGACGTCTTGGAAGTTCTCGATTTCGCGGCGGCCGGGCGTTACGAAGCCTGGAATGGTGACCTGGGGATTATCGTTGATGCCAACTATGTGGGAATAGAAGAGGACGCGACGCTGCCAGGGCCGCTCGGGTCTTCGGTGAATGTAGACGTTCGGCAAAAGTGGTTTGCGGTCTTAGGCGCTTATCGAATTGCAGACGGCACCTATGGCACCGCCAATCAACGCTATACTGTCGATCTTCAGGGTGGCATTCGATACAACTCGATCCGGCAAGAGATCGACATCACAACACCAGGGCCAACCACTCCACCTGTATTGGGAGGGGATCAAGGCTGGGTCGAACCGGTCATCGGTGCGCGCGGCATGTGGCGATTGAACGAACGATGGACGGCAGTTACGTCAATCGACCTTGGTGGTTTCGGGGCTGGGGGAAATGATCTTCAGATCGGCGCGAATGTCGGTTTCGATTATCAACCCTGGGACAGAACATCGATCATATTTGGATATCGCTATTTCAGCGTTGACTACAGTGACACACTGAGCACGGGTGCGTTTGCCTATGATGTGACCCAACACGGGCCCTACTTTGGATTAAAGTACTTCTTCAATTGAGTGTCTTTACCAAGCAATTCTGACCTATCGTGGCCAAGCCCGATCTGCTCGGGCTGGGTTCAGAGATACTTTGCTCTTTGTCAGTCGCCTTTCAGGTAGACGGGATATGATCTTCGTCACTGTGCAGATTTCTTTCAAATGACAGAAAGTCATAGTACCCGCACCGATCACCATGTGGATATGCGCGGCAAGCCTTGGGCCGCGCGTCGTATACTGTGCAGACGCGCAGGTCCTGGTCGAAAAACACGCATATCTTTTTGTAAACGCGATCAACTTTATGCTTAAGCTTCAACGGATATTGGCTGCGCCCACTGAACATCCCAAACTTGGTGTATTTTGAGATCAGTTTCTCTTCCGAGATGCCCAAATGCGAACACAGCCTGGTGACGTCGGGGGCGAGCAGGTCGATTTCATCGTAGGTGCAACAAAACCCGGGGCATTTGCTGCAATCGTAGTTGGCTGCCATTTTTCCCCCTTAAAGTTTGCTGTGTGGTCTCTGCCTCTGGCAGAGAAATATTGAATATCGGCATGCGTTCAGAACGTTGACTGGGCATCTGGGATAGAAACTAAAACCTTGACCGATTGGATGCGCAAGCTCATTCTCCTGATCAGAAAGGGAGATACCATGAGTGATTTAACTGTATTTGTACAAGAAGCTGATTTGAATGAACTGCCCATTGCCCATCTCAACAAGATTGAAGAAATTCTTTTGCGTTCGCAGGATAGCGCTGTGCAGCAACTGGAAAACATCACAACAGCGATCAAGCTGATCAACGACAACCGCCAAAGACGCGATGGCGGTGGTGGTGTTAAGAAAAACCCGAACAACAAAGGCTGATCCCGGTCAAGATGTCTGAGCGGTGGCTTTGCGCAGCATGTCCGCCGCTCGTGCAAAATTTGGTCGATCACGTAGCAGGGTGGCTACAACAGGATCTGACCAATCAATATGGTCAAGTGCCGTGGCAATTTCTGCGATGCCATAGTCCTGCTGATTTGCGCCACCTGAATGCAAAACGGTCTTTAGGGAAGACATTCCAAACGTAAGCAAGTCGTCCGCGCGTTGCCCTTTTGGCCCGTCGGGCTCCGGGTCCCATAGCGAGCCATGGGTCATCCAGCGGCGGGCTGTGTGCAACAGGTTGCTAAAGCCCACATAAAAGCTTCCAACGCCGATATAGTTCTCTAGCGTATAAACGCGATGTGTGAACTTTCCGGGCAAGAACAGGGTTTCACCAGGGCGGATGACGAACCAGCAGGCACTTTTCAGAGAAAAAAAAGCCTCGGCATCGAACCGGGCGCGGGTTGTCACACTGATCCGTTCAACATCGTCCAGACCAGCTGCAAGCCCTTCATAAGTGTCCCATGCCAGCCACAATTTGCTTCCGATGCAGCAATGATTGCAAACCGCCATATCATCTGAATGAGAGTCGGTCAGTTTACCAGCTGTGCTGAACACTGCAGTCAGCATTTCCAATTCGCGAATGTTTTCGGAAGCACCGGACATGAGATTCCACGGTTGCAGGAAATCCACGTCAAAGAACTCGGAGAGCGCGCTGTCTCTAACCGGGAGGTCTGTGACGCCCATGATAACGCCAGACTGCCGCCAGCGTTGCAGGATTTCCGCGATACTCAGGTCCCGCTTTTCGTCACTTGTTCCCAATCGAACCGGATAAGTCTCTGAGGAAGTGCACTTACTCAACCGGGTCGCCAACTGCTCTGGTGTGCAGACGATGTCACCGTCGCTTTTACGCGCCATGGGCTGAGGGAAATCCCGGTAAAGCGCTGGGGCTTGTTTGGCCATGTTGTCGAACAGGTGCCGTTTTTGAAATGGAGCGGGCTTTAATTCAATGTCCAAAAGCCTTTGCCCAGATCCTTCGGGGAACCGAAGCGCGTTATCGATCTTCTTGAGCTTGCGGAAAAACGCCAGAACGTCCTCTTTCGATTGAGCGGTGTCTGCGCTTTGTCTTTCACGCAACATTCGGTGATCTCCCGCCTAACCGCTCAAGATGCTTCTGTGCTCTTTTCAGGTCCACTGTAGGGTTGCTTGTGTCGACTGCGGCCAGTGCCCGCTTGAGGAACACCAGATCGGGCCATCCCGGATCCTGGGTCGACGCGTGATCTGCCATGCTGAGCGCGGTTTTGAGCATGAGGCTTTTAGCCCCCTGTTCTTCCGCAAGTGTGAAGGCGTCAAGAAAGCACGAGCGCGCGCCATCACGGTCTTGGTTTGAACCCAGCAACAAAAGCTCTCCTTTGACGCGCTGCGCTTCGGGCGATAGCCAGGGTTGTTTGGTGATAATGTCGTCCACCAAGTCCAGCCCTGCGTTTTTCTCACCCGTTTCAAGATGAACCTTTGCCTCAAGCAACGTGCAAAACCCTTGCTGCCAAGTATTTGACATAAGGGCCAGCCCCTCATCATGAAGCCCTTTTTTCGCAAGTGCCCAGCCTTTCAGATTAAGGCTCCACTCGACAAAGAAAGGATAGTTGTGGCGTTTGGATTGTTCGATTATCTCGTCTGATACCTCAATCAGGGCATCATATTCGGAACTGAAATGCAGCAGGACTCCGCGCATCGCCAGTGAGTACACAAGCGATTGTTTATACGCGATTTCTTTTGCCAGTTCCAGCGACCGATCCGCGAACTCAACGGCCTCGTTCGTGCGACCCATATACCAACGGTTGAGCGACAAAAAGCACAAGCTTTCGACGCCGGGGTCCTCGCCGGTCTGGATGGACAGCGATTGAAAACGTGTGGGATCATAAATTTCGACAGATTTGGACAGATGTGTTTCAGCCTGTCGGTGATCACCCCGTAGTGTAGAGGTTACTCCACACAGGTTCCGGGCCACCAGTTTTGAGACTTCGTCATCTCGCTGCTTAGCAAAATCCAAACAAAGATCCGCAAGTTCCTGCGCGCGTGCATAGTCCGACCCAACCTGCGCTGAGTTCCACATTCCATAAAGAATTTCATGCAAACAGGTCTTGTCTTCACCGGAATTGGTAAGCTGCCAGGCGTCTTCATATGCCTGAACAGTTTCAGGCGCAGTATAGCCTTTTACGCTTGTCAGTGCTGCGCCATAGTTCGTAAGCAATTCGATTTTTTGACGTCTCTTTTGTTGATTTGACGGCTTGTTATCGATCAAAGAAAGCGCTTGCTCAAAGTGACTTATCGCTTCTGTCGTGGCCGAGTGTTCCATCGCGCGGCGCCCGGCCGCTTCCCAATACCTCAGCGCTTTTTCTGTGTTGTTTGCCCTGCCAAAGTGTTGGGCCAGAATTTCCGGTGAATTCTTGATTGACTCAGTGCTGGAGTTCTCAAGAACAAATCCGATGCGCGCATGCAATTCGCGCCGGGCCTTGCGTGTAAGGCCATCGTAAATGGCGTCCTGAACCAACGCGTGTTTGAACTTGAATACACCGTCCACTGTGTCCGAAGCATCAACCAACAGGCCAGCGTCGATCAAAACTGCTAGAATGCGGCGCGCTTCGTCGCGTTTTACTCTGGAAATTCTGGACAAAAGAAGTTCAGAGAACTCCCGGCCAATGACGGCAGCGCAGCCGACGAGTTTGCGCGCCTCGGGTGACCTGTCCAAACGTGAAAGCAATGAGTCGTACAGTGTTGCCGGGATCGTCACGTAGTCACGCTGACCGAAAGTGCCCTGCTTTACACCTGTGTCTGAAGCCATGTTGGCACAGACGGTCTTGGTCAGTTCCTCAAGAAAGAATGGAACACCGTCCGACTTATGCAGAATCTGCTGTTCCAGTTGCTCTGATATGGGCATGCCCGGAGACCAGTTTCGAATGATCTGGATGCCTTGTGCGCGCGAGAGCCGGTTGAGCCTCAGACTGGAAACGGAATTCTGGCGATTGATTTCACCGATTTCATCCTGCCGCGATGTAATGACCAGAAATGCCCTGTGGTTGGGAGTTTCAGCAGCAAGGGCATGCAGAAGCTCCAAAGACGTGGGGTCTGCCCAATGCGCATCTTCAAAAAGGATGATCTTTGGTCGGCCATCATTGGAGTGCAGAAGAATCTTGACGAGGCACCTGATGCTCTCGGCTTTCTGCCTTTCGGTCGACATGGCCGCAGGCGCGTCCTTGTGGGTGTCGAAAAACAGCATATTTGCGATCGTTTCACGATCCTGGTGATCGTGGATGCCTTTTTCGCTTAAAAACGCGTAGAGCTTTTCCAGTTTCTTTTTGTCTGTATCGGCGTCGGTTATGTGCGCTTTCGTGGCTACGTAGTCCATCACAGGATGAAGGTAGCTGTTGGTGTAGTAGGACCGACATTCCATCTGCACGGTTTCAGCATTCACTGATGCGCTCTGCGTCAGAAGAGCGGTTGTGATGGCTGACTTTCCGATCCCGGCTTCGCCGGAAACTATTGCGATTTGCCCGTCGCCTTCTACAGTTGTCGCCCACAAGTCATTCAGAATTCCAATTTCGTGGGCGCGGCCAATAATCTCACGAGGGAACTCTCTGCTTTGATGAGAGGGGCGTTCGCTGCTGCCAACAGTTCCCAACACTTCGTAGATTTTTTGGGGCTCTTCAATTCCGCGCAGTGTTATTCCTTCGTGCAACTGAAAATTGAACCTCTGCCACGCCAAGGAGGCTGTCGTGGAACTTACAAAAACTGAATTCGGCTGCGCCGCACCCTGAAGTCGCGCTGCAAAGTTCGGCGTAAAGCCCAGGATATCAATATCTTCGGATTTTCCCGTTGTTTTCTTGTTCAGCAGAACCTTGCCAGTTGCGATGCCAACACGCACAGCCAGCCTTCTGGAGATTTCAAGATTTGAGTCTTCACTGTATTTTTCAATTGCTTTGACAATATCCAGCCCGGCGTGAATTGCGCGTTCAGCGCCATCTTCGTAGGCATGCGGGTGGCCAAAAAAGGCCATCATCCCATCTCCAAGTCTAAAGGCCACAAACCCATCATAGCGTTCGACGGCAGCGGTCCACAGCGCCCGGCATTCCGAGATCGCCTCGCTCAGATCTTCTGAGTCGAACGTATTTGAAAGCGCCGTCCATCCAACCAAATCGCTGAAAAGGACCGTTATCTGCCGATGCTCAGTTGTGGTTTCTGCATTTGTGTCTAATCCGCGAATAGGTGCGGTGTCAGACTTGGTTTCAAATGACGCCCGGTAATGCCGCCGGAACCGCAACCGGTCTCCAATTGGAATTCCAAGCTCAATAAAGTCGGCATCCGTAAGCTCACCGATCATATCCGGTTCAATCGCGGCCTTTTTCATGATGTCGGCGTATTTCCCCAGCCCGGCTTGTTCCAGCCAACTGGACAGGGAGGGAACGATTGGTGACATCTTCAGACAAATCCTGTGCTTTGATTCAAATCCAGTTCTTCAGACATTTATACGTCAGCACCTTAGCCTAATTGGGCTGGTGGCAGTTAATGTTTCAGTAAATTGGTCTTCTTTGAATTGTGCTTTAGTACCGCTAATCGGTTGAGATATCTAGGCTCTTGTCTGACAATCTTTGGGATTGTTGCTTTAGCGCAGATTTACGTTGGCCCCGATTACAGATGCGCTCAGTTGGCTTTCACGGGTTGGGCCCGGCTAAAGATGTCGGAACTTAGAATACAAATTCTGGTCGGTTTTTTGTGGCAAAGTTTGCGCCAGCATTAGGTAAATTGCAGGGCTGACAGACAGAACTCAGAAAAGTCTATTGTGCTGCGGATCCTTGAGCGGACCTGTCGGAACGGCCGAGACTCTGTCCAAGCAGAGCGGGCAAGGGTGATGTGGCACCTATCTGGGCCAGTGTCAGGCTGGTTTCCTGTGATATCACATCCCACAATTCCCGCAGCCCTGCCTCGCCCTTCGCGGCAATTGCGTACAACAGGATACGCCCTAAAAAGGTGAAATCAGCGCCCGAAGCCAGTACTTTCACGACGTCCTCGCCACTGCGTAAACCGCTGTCGTAGAAAAGGGGAAAATCCGGGCCAACGGCCTGACGAATGTCAGGCAACGCCAGAACCGGGGGAATGGCTGAGTCCAGTTGCCGACCGCCATGGCTGGAAATTTGAATGGCATCTACGCCAGCCTGTTTTAGCCGCAGCGCGTCTTCGGCATCCAGGACACCTTTTACAACCAGCTTGCCTGCCCATCGGTCACGCAGGCGAGCGAGATAATCCCAATCTGCGCGGGCGCGAGATTCGGTGCGGTCAAAAGTGCCGTCGGGGAAATTCGCCATTTGTGGTTTGCCACGGAAAAGAGTGCTGAGCGACCAGCGTGGATGCATGGCGAAATCGACAAATTGCCGTGGTCCGATCCGAAACGGCATCTTGAAGCCGTGACGCAACTCGCGCGGGCGACGGCCGACCTCGGGCACGTCCAGCGTCAAAACCAGTGTGCGATAGCCCGCCGTCTTGGCTCGCTCCACAAGTTTCATGGCGCTGCTGCCATCGCCGCTGAAATACAGTTGGAACCACGCGTGGCCTTCAGCCACTTCGATGATCTTTTCTAACGGAGTCGATGCCACGGTCGAAACCCCATGCGGGATTTCGTAATCGGCCGCCAGACGTGCCAGCATTAGGTCCGCCCCGGGCGCGGCCAGATTGCACATACCCATGGGAGAGATGCCAAACGGCCTAGCAGCGGCATGGTCAAAAACGGGCAGGTCCAGGCTACGGTCGCTGACATTCACCAGCACCCGTGTGCGCAGGCGAATGTCCTGCAAGGCGCGCCGGTTCAACTCCGCGCCGTGCTCTTCACCCGCATTACCATCCATGTAGTCGAACACCATCCAAGGCAGACGCCGGCGGGCGATCCGCCTGGCGTCCGCGCTGGAATGGATCTGGCCGGACGGCAGCATGGTCGAGACCTCAGGCCTGAACAGCTTTCATGAAGCGGTCACGGATCACCACAGGGTCCATGGTGATGACGGGCATTTTGGCATTGCCGCTTTCGCATTTGGCCACGATGATGGTCATCTTGTCTCCGGCCAGCGCGTCTTCGACAGCCTGTTTTGTATCCTCGGCCCGGCATTCGACCACATTCTCGCAGCCGCAGGCCGAAGCGACCGCCGCCAATGAGGTTTTCTGCCCCGCATAGGTCGGCTGATCGCCGGTGGAGCCATACGATCCGTTATCAACGATCAGCAGGATGAAATTGTCCGCCACATTGTTGGCGATCGTGGGCAAAGTCCCGAAATTGGTCAGAACCGAGCCGTCTCCATCAATGGCAATCACCTTTTTGTCCTGCGCAAGCGCCAATCCCAAGCCGATGCTGGATGCCAAGCCCATTGTGCCAAGCATATAGAAATTGGTGGGCTGATCGTCGATGGCGTGCAGTTCCTGGCTGGGGATACCGATATTACAGACCACCAACTGGTCACGGATGACAGGAGCAATTTCTTTCAGAATCTCGGATCGGATCATTGGTCTCCGTAGCCTCCCCAGAAGGATGCGTCGGTCAGAATGGCGACCGGCTTGTTGCACATGAAAGTGTATTTCAGGATCGTATCCAGTTCGTCCGCGTCGCTTTCCTTATGGAAGTGATAGGTTGGGATGTTCAGCTGGGCCAGCAGCGCCTTGGTGTGCACGGCCATTTCAACCTGGCAGGCCACTGGCTCGCGCAGCTCACCCCGGTATGAAATAAGCATCGGCAGCGGCATCCGGTAGTACTGGATCAACGTGGCCAGTGTGTTGATCGTCACGCCGATCGCGGTGTTCTGCATGATGATGGCGGGCCGTTTGCCCCCCATCCAGGCCCCGGCACACAGGCCCATGCCTTCGTCTTCTTTGTTTGAGGGGATGTGAAAGATCTCAGGGCGCGCTTCGACCTCGTCGATGACACCGGCCAACTGCTTGCAGGGTACGGTGGTCACGAAACTGATGTCATTGGCCACCAGATCATCAACGATTTTGCTGTGGATGGACATTGTCGGTTCCTCTGTTCACTGACATTCATATCGCCCAAAACCTAAGCTTTACTCAATGTAAAAATGCTTTATTTAGAATAAAGTTTTGGTTTAGTTTAGTCATACGCCGAGAAGAAATGGTTGCATGAGCATCACGCTGTACAAAACCCTTGTCGCAATCGCTGAGACTGGCAGTTTTGCTGCGGCTGCTGACAAGGTCTATGTGTCTCAGGCGGCGATTGGGCAGCAGATGAAGCGGCTTGAGGATCAACTGCAGATCACTTTGTTCGACCGCAGCCAACGCACCCCCAGGCTCAATCAAACCGGTTGGGCGCTGGTCCCGAAGGCAAAAGAGCTGGTGCGTGCCTATGATACTATCCTGGACGGCGTAGCAGGTGACGCTGCTTTTGGTGGTGAGTTCAATCTTGGAGCTGTGTCTTCGACGATCCGCAGATTGATTCCAACCACTGTCCGTCGCTTGTTGGAAACCTACCCAGAGCTTCGCGTTCACGTAACTTCGGCCTTGTCCGGAGATTTGCAGACACAGGTTGAACGCGGCGTGATCGACGCGGCAGTATTGAGTTCGCCGGAAGCCCTAACTACAGAACTGGAATGGCACCCTTTTGCGGATGAAGAACTGGTGCTGGTGACCTCTCCCGAGGTGACCGATACCGATCCGACGCGAATCCTTGCAGAGCAGCCTTTTGTGCGTCACGCCCGGGATGGGATGGTGGGTGTTCTGGCCGATACTTGGCTGGCCCGAAACGGAATCCGGGTGAGATACGCCATGGAAATGAAATCTTTGGAGGATCTCACAAGCATGGTGGCGCATAACTTGGGCGTTTCTATCGTGCCGAACCTGTGTATGCCCGATCCGGAATTCGGGCGGTTGCGTAAGATACCTTTGGACGGCAAACCCGTTTCCCGTGCGCTTGGTGTCTTGCTGCGTGCCGACAGTCCCAGAAAGCGACTAATCAACCTGTTTGTCGACGAAATCCGTACGTCTGTGGCGCAGCGCCCGGTTGCGCACAGTGGTTAAGGTGCGGGGCGCTAGGTTTTTTCAACAGGGTCATCTATGCGTGCATCCCCGTCAAAACCTGCCTCTTCTTCCTGAACCAAGGTTTCAGCTTGCAAGACACCGGGTTGTGCCGCGCCGATAATACCCACAACTTGCACTTCACCGGTTTCAGATGGTGCGGCGACTTGAAAGCGTCGGATTAACGCAATCAGCGCTACAGACAGCCCGATACTGGCCAAGAGCACCTGTAATCCGCGACCTCCGAACAATGATATCGCGTTTGGGCCCAACATGGTTCCGACCAATAGCCCAATGTTCAGCAGCAGAACCATGGTGCCGCTGGCGGGTACGATTTGGGACAATCGGAGTTGATCATTCGCATGAGCTGTCAGGATCGAATAGGTCGGGTACAATCCGATGGCGATCGCTACAAAGCCGTAAACGATATATGAGGGAGACGTGTTGACCGCCATCCATGCACCAGACACCGCCACGATAATACCCAAGCCGATGACAACGTAGCGCCTGTCAGTGTGATCGGATATCCAGCCCACAGGGTATTGAACAACAGCACCGGCAATCAGTGCCGCCACCAGGGCACCCGAGGCCTGTGCGGCCGAAAACCCTTGTTGCAAGGCGTACAAAGGCAAGGTGATGTAATGTGCCGAGACGCCGATGCTGACCAGAACGATGCCAATTACAGCGATGGGCGAGACCTTGTATAATCGCGTCACAGGCATGCGTTCCGGAACCGTATAGTCTGGCGCTTTGTTGCCGGAAAGAAGCAGCGGTACGATAGACAAAGAAATAAGGATCGAGACGGTGCCGAACAGCAGATTGCCCGTCGGATCGGGAAAGCCAACAAGCGCGGTACCTAACGCAGGCCCTGCAAGCTGGATAATGAAGTAAAGCGACAGCACTTGCGCACGCGTGTTGTTTTCGGATTTGGCGTTCAGCCAGCTTTCGGTGATCACGTAGAGCCCAGGGTAACAGAACCCTCCCAAAAAACGCATGACGCTCCAACTAACGGCGTCGCTGGTCAGCAGGTGTACGATTGCTGCGATGGACACCAAAGATGCAAGCGCTGAAAAGGCCCGAATATGCCCGACGTTTTCCACCAGACGCGGGGCCATCGCCGTTCCCGCAAGCGCGCCCAGAGGATAACTGGCCTGCATGACAGAGATGGTAAAGTCGCTAAATCCTAGGCTTGCCCCGCGAATTGTAAGCAGAGTTGCCAACAGGCCATTGGCTACCATCAGCATGAGCATCCCTAAGAACAGTGCCCAGTTTTCATTTAGTGCGCGTATCATGCCCAATGGCTAGTGCGGATCAGATTTGGAATATACCAATCCCGCGACATGCGGATGTCGCGACGAGCCAAAGACAAATCTTTCAGTTTAAATCCGGCACTTTGCCAGTCGTTCAGGAATGCTCAGACCGGAAGACAACAGAGATCCAACAGTCGTTTGAAACCCGCGTTATCAAGCCCGTCGAATTGCAGCGCCAGTTCTGCGGTTTCTTGCGCACGTTCCGCGCCAAGCACAGGGTCAGCAAGGTCGTGGAATTTGGCTCGAATCTCAGCGTCGCTGAGGGGCATATCCGCGTCTCCACGCGGCGTTCGGGCAGCATCCTGGATGCGGCGGCCATCGTTCAACACCAAAGTGACTTGAGCCCATCGTTTGTCGGTGCTGATGCGGGTCATCTCGGGGTCGTCAATCAGCTCAATGGTGCGGCTGACGCGCAGGATGTCCGGGTCGCGCAGAGCTGCTGCGCTGAGCTCTTCGATCCCGACCTTGCCCCGCACAATCATTGCAGCCACCGGAAACGCGATCGCATAAGCAAATTCGTCCTGATTTGCGGGCTCATGCCCAGCCAGACGGGTGGCATAGTGGAAGGTGCGGATTTCGACGCGTTCAATCTGGGTATGAGACAGGTTGTGGTGTCGCATCATCTCTTTGACGGAATCGAGTGACGGATGTGCCCAGCGACAACAGGGATACGCTTTGTAATGCGTGTGATCGACCAACCGCCAGCCAGATCCCAGATCAGCCCAGAACGGGGCTGCGTCCTCACCCTCACAGGTCAGGGCAGGGGCGCCAGTAAAGCCTTCCATCGCAAGATAAGCCGCCGTTACACCAGACGGTGCGCCCCATCCAACCCCATCCCGCACCATGGTCGGGTGATCAATGCAGCGCATCATCTGGCTGCGCGGGCCGTGGTATTCTCCAATGCCGGCCGCTTGGCGGATTTGCTTGGCCGTTCCTCCAAGCAGCTTGACCCCTGCTGCGGCAACGCCGACGGCAGTCCATGCCCCGGATGTGTGGTAGTCAGCGCAGGTCGCATGCTGTGCCAACCCGGCGCGGCAGGAGATTTCGTAAGCGGTGGCCAGCACCTCGGCAAAGCGGCGACCGCTTATTTGTGGGGCGCTGGCTTGAGCCATAGCGATCAGGGCAGGAAAGATCGCTGACCCCGCATGACCCTTGCAGGGTGTTGTGCCGTCGTGTGCGTCAATGCTGTCTACAGTGAACGCCCCGGCCATAGCTGCGCCAACCGGGCTGACCGTCCGACCATCCATAAGCATCCGCGACTCTCCGGCCCCGCCTGCACCAAAAATCAGCGGCGCAACGCGACGCGCGATACCTGACAGTTCTGTAGTGGACCCGACGGCTGCGACCCCCATCGTATCAAGAAATGATCTGCGCAGTGTCCACAGTGCTTCTTCGGCCAGATCATCATAGTGCAGGCCAGCGGCGAACGCGTCAAATCTCTGGCTCATGGAATAATGTCCTCGCAAATTCCGGCCCCGGTGAAGCGACCATTATCCCGAGCGGGTCGAAAAACAAGACGTTCCTATTCCGATTTTGCGGTTACGGAGCTCAATTAGAAACACTCAATTTCTTGGGCCGGGGCGAGTTCAATCCAGAGATACCCATAGAACCTTTGCGTCTTCCTTGCTGGTCGAAATACATCCATGTCCCATCCCGCTGTCATAATACAGTGAATCCCCGGCCTTCATCGGCAGCGGCCGATAGTGTTCCGACAGAAAGATCAGCTCACCGCTTAGGACATACATGAACTCCTCGCCGGAATGGCGCACAAGCGGATCGAACTCGGACATATCTCTTGCCCGGATCGTCGCAATATAGGGCAGCATGCGTTTGCTGGTCAGGTCCGAACACAGCAGTTCGTGCAGATAGGTCGCGGTTTCCCGGGTCTCGCCCTGACCTTTGGCCGTGAAATCGCGCCGGCCCGATATGCCGGATTGGCCTGTTTCCAAGAACAACTGTGGTGGGTTCATATCCAACGCCTGGGTCAGGCGGCGCACGATCTCGAAGCTGGGCTTGGTTTGGTTGTTTTCAATCTTTGACAAGGTGGAACGACCGATTCCCGCTGCGCGCCCGGCCTCTTCCAAAGTCCAGCCTTTTTCCCGCCGTGCATCGCGAATGGACCGGCCCAACGCCGCGCCTTCGTCCTCTTCGTCTTGGACAGAACCTTCATTCCAATGGTCGTCGCCCATCAATTTCCTCCCGATTTATCGCAGGTTACAGATTCCCCTGTACGCACGCAATATCACAAATATGAGAATTATGTTGCTAAGAAGAGCGAAATTCCACTATAGGAAACAATGTTTCGAGTTCAGGATTCGAAAGCGGAGGAGGAAACCATGTTCAAAACGTCGCTGAAAGAGGCTGATCCCGTCATCGCTGCGTCGATTGACCGTGAGGGCGCGCGCCAGGCCGAGCAGATTGAGCTCATCGCATCCGAGAACATCGTTTCTCAGGCCGTGATCGAGGCGCAGGGCTCTGTCCTGACCAACAAATACGCCGAAGGATATTCGGGCCGTCGGTATTATGGCGGATGCGAATATGTCGACGAAGTCGAATCTGAAGCCATTGAGCGGCTGAAAAAGCTGTTTGGTTGTGAATATGCGAACGTTCAGCCCCATTCAGGTGCGCAGGCCAATGGCGCGGTCAAACTGGCGCTGCTGCAACCCGGTGACACCATTCTGGGCATGTCGCTGGATGCCGGCGGTCACCTGACCCATGGTGCGAAACCTGCCCAATCCGGCAAATGGTTCCGCCCAATCCAATATGGTCTGACCGAAGCTGGCCTGATCGACTATGATCAGGTTGAGGCACTGGCCAAAGCAGAAAAGCCCAAACTGATAATTGCGGGCGCGTCGGCCTATTCGCAAAAGATCGATTTCGCCCGCTTCCGCGCTATCGCTGATGAGGTCGGTGCCTGGTTGCTGGCTGACATGGCTCATATCGCGGGTCTTGTCGCAACCGGCCTGCACCCTTCGCCTATCGGTCACGCGCATGTGGTGACATCGACCACGCACAAAACCCTGCGCGGCCCGCGTGGCGGCATCATTTTGACCAATGACGAGGCGCTGGCAAAGAAGATCAACTCGGCGGTATTCCCCGGCCTGCAAGGTGGTCCGCTGATGCATGTAATCGCAGGCAAGGCTGTGGCTTTCGGCGAAGCATTGAAGCCTGAATTCAAGGACTACATGCAGCGTGTGGTCGACAGTGCTTCGACTCTGGCAGATGTAATGATCGCGCGCGGGTGCGACATCGTTTCCGGCGGCACCGAAAACCACCTGATGCTGGTCGATCTGCGCCCAATCGGCGTAACCGGTAAAGACGCCGAAGCCGCGCTGGAACGTGCGGGTTTCACTTGCAACAAGAACAGCGTGCCCGGCGATCCGCAAAAGCCAACCATCACCAGCGGCATCCGTCTGGGTACCGCAGCCGGTTGCAGCCGGGGCTTCGGGCCAGAAGAGTTCAAACAGATCGGCAACATGATTGGTGACGTTCTGGATGCACTGGCCAAATCACCGGAAGGCGATGCCGCCGTTGAACGGGCAACCCGCGAACAAGTCCGCGCGCTCTGCACCAGCTATCCGATTTACTGAAAGACGATGAAATGACTTATGACCTGATTGTCATCGGCGGTGGACCAGGCGGTTATGTTGCTGCCATCCGCGCAGCCCAGCTGGGCTTGAAAGTGGCGTGTGTCGAAGGGCGCGGGGCACTGGGTGGCACTTGTCTGAATGTGGGGTGCATACCCTCCAAAGCGTTGCTGACCTCCTCGGCCAAATTTGCCGAACTCTCCCATCTCTCCTCCCATGGCATTGAGGTCGGGGAGGCCAGCATAGACGTCCCTGCAATGATGGGGCGCAAGGACAAGATCGTTGGCGATTTGACCAAGGGCATCGCATTTCTGTTCAAGAAAAACGGCGTGGATCTGATCGAAGGCTGGGCAAGCATTCCGGCGGCAGGACAGGTCAAAGTGGGTGACGAGGTTCATGAGACCAAGAACATCCTGATTGCTACGGGGTCCGAGCCTACGCCATTGCCGGGGATCGAGATTGACGAACAGAACGTCCTGAGTTCGACTGGCGCGATTGCGCTGGACAGCGTGCCGGATCATCTGGTGGTGATCGGGGCTGGCGTGATTGGTCTGGAACTGGGTCAGGTCTGGGCGCGATTGGGCGCGAAGGTCACGGTTGTTGAGTATCTGGACCGCATCCTTCCTGGCATTGACGGTGAAATTGCCAAATTGGCGCAAAGGGCGCTCAGCAAGCGCGGTTTGAAGTTCCAGTTGGGGCGTGCCCTGAAATCCGTTGAAGAAAACGCGACTGGTCTGACATTGACCGTGGATCGCGTCGGTAAAGACAAAGAAGAGGTGATCGAAGCCGACAAGGTTCTGATCGCCGTTGGTCGTCGTCCCGTAACTCGTGGACTGGGCTTGGAAGAGCTTGGCGTCGCAGTCGACCCGCGCGGCTTCATCGAAGTGGACGGCAAGTTCCAGACATCTGTTCCGGGCATCTATGCCATCGGCGACTGTGTCCCCGGACCGATGTTGGCTCATAAGGCTGAAGAAGATGGCGTTGCTTGTGTTGAAATGCTTGCGGGGGAAGCCGGACATGTCGATTACAACACGGTTCCGGGTGTGGTTTACACAGACCCCGAGGTCGCCTCTGTCGGTTTGACCGAAGAAGCTTTGAAAGAGGCAGGCACCGAATACGCCGTTGGCAAGTTTGCCTTCATGGCCAACTCGCGTGCCCGCTCGACCGGTGAGACAGACGGTGCGGTCAAGGTTTTGGCAGACCCGAACGGCAAAATCTTGGGCGCGCATATCTGCGGGGCGCATGGCGGCGATCTGATCGCTGAATTGGTTCTGGCCATGACCAAGGGCGCCACCGTGACAGAGGTCGCAGCAACCAGTCACGCGCATCCGGCGATGGGAGAGGCGGTCAAAGAAGCCTGCCTGGACGCCCTGGGCCGCGCAATCCACGCGTAAGAAAGAACAGCCAGATGACTATCCAGCTTCGCCCTCGCCATCCTGAAAAGGCCAAAAAGGCTGACAGTGTCATCCCGCGCAAACCCAAGTGGATTCGCAAGAAAAAGGGCGATAGCGCCGAGTATTACGCAACCCGCCGCCTGATGCGCGAACATAATCTGGCGACCGTTTGCGAAGAGTCTGCCTGCCCGAATATCGGCGAGTGCTGGTCCAAGCGTCACGCCACCATGATGATCATGGGAGAGGTCTGCACACGCGGTTGTTCCTTCTGCAACGTCTCTACGGGTCGTCCCGATGCGCTGGATGCGTTTGAACCGGGTAGGGTTGCCGCGGCGGTGAAAAAATTGGGCCTGCGCCACGTGGTCATCACCTCGGTCGACCGCGATGATCTGGACGATGGCGGGGCCGAACATATCGCGCAGACCATTCGCGCCGTGCGTCATCAGAACCCGGGCACCACGGTCGAGGTTTTGACCCCTGATTTTCTGGGAAAAGGTTCTGCCTCAAATATAGTATTTGACGCGGCACCGGATGTTTTCAACCACAATCTGGAAACTGTGCCGCATCTTTACCCAACGGTACGTCCCGGTGCGCGGTATTATGCTTCGCTGCGTCTTCTGGATGATGCGAAACGCGCCAATCCCGAGATTTTCACCAAATCCGGCCTGATGGTGGGCTTGGGTGAAAGCCTGAATGACGTGCGGCAGGTCATGGATGACCTGCGCGCCGCTCAAGTCGATTTTCTGACGGTCGGCCAATACCTGCAACCGACCCCGAAACATCATCCAATTGACCGGTTCTGGTCACTGGAGGAGTTCGCCCAACTGGAACAGATCGCACGTTCCAAGGGCTTCCTACACGTGTCGGCAACCCCGCTGACCCGTTCATCGTTCCACGCGGACGAAGACTTCGCTGCTCTTAAGCAAGCCCGCCAGCGGGCCATCGCAAACAGGGCATAACCAAACGCAAATGGGAGGGAAACCATGGAAGCGTTAACTTCAATCACAGGGGCCATTAATGGCGTCGTATGGGGGCCGTGGATGCTGGCGCTCATCCTTGGCGTCGGCTTCTTCCTACAGGTGGGCCTGAAATTCATGCCTATCCTGCGCATTGGCACGGGCTTCAGCCTGCTGTTCAAAGGGCGGGAAGGTCAGGGCGAAGGGCAGATTAGCCCGTTCAACGCGCTGATGACCTCGCTGTCGGCGACCATCGGTACAGGTAACATTGCCGGTGTGGCCACTGCTGTCTTCCTGGGCGGTCCGGGCGCCTTGTTCTGGATGTGGATGACCGCCCTGGTGGGCATGGCCACCAAATATGCCGAAGCTGTCTGCGCGGTGAAATATCGCGAAAAAGACGAGCTGGGCAACTATGTCGGCGGCCCGATGTACTACATCAAAAATGGTCTGGGCGCGAAATGGGCCTGGTTGGGCGTTGCCTTCGCTCTGTTCGGCGGCATTGCGGCCTTCGGCATCGGCAATGGCGTTCAAGCCAACGGTGTTGCACAGGTTCTGGAAACAAACTTCGGCATCAATGAATCGATCACAGGCATTGTGCTGATGATCCTGACCGCCGCCGTTATTTTGGGTGGTATCACTCGCATCGGTGCTGTTGCAGGTAAACTGGTTCCGTTTATGGCCATTGCCTACATCGTTGCGGGCCTGCTGGTTCTGCTGATCAACATCGGTTCAATCGGCGCAGCGCTGAGCGATGTGTTCACTTATGCGTTCACGCCTTGGGCTGCCAAGGGCGGCGCAGCTGGTGCAGCAGTGTGGCTTGCCATCCGCTTTGGTGTGGCGCGCGGTGTCTTCTCGAACGAAGCTGGTCTGGGTTCTGCCCCGATCGCCCATGCCGCAGCCGAGACCAAGGGACCTGTAAATCAGGGCCTGATCGCGATGCTGGGCACATTCATCGACACCATCATCGTGTGCTCGATCACGGGTCTGGCGATCATCGCTTCGGGCGCGTTGGATGCGTCGGTTGCGGATTTCGTGGCCAATGGTGAAACCGAAGGATACAAAGCGATTTCCGGCGCAGCTCTGACGTCGCTGGCCTTTGAAACCACTCTGCCGGGTATCGGTGGGTATCTGATTGCAATCGCTCTGTCGATCTTTGCATTCACAACCATCCTGGGCTGGTCCTTCTATGGCGAGAAATGCGTTGAGTTTCTGCTGGGTGTTAAATCCCTGCTGCCATACCGCATCCTGTGGATCGTCGCGATCTACTTCGGCGCAACAGCAGATCTGGGCTTTGTCTGGCTGCTGGCAGATACGCTGAACGCTATGATGGCTATCCCGAACTTGATCGCTCTGGCCTTGCTGAGCCCAATCGTCTTCAAGCTGACGAAAGAGTTCTTCGCCTCGAACGGTCAATCGGAAGAGCCCGGCGGAAAAGCTGCCGAATAAGCTCGGCCCTGACGAATGCGGGGGGCCACACCGGCCCCCCGGTTTTAAAACAGAATTCCATATCTCGAGGAGAGACGTGATGGCCACGAAAATCCTGCTGCCCATTGATCACACCGACGAACGCTCGTGGAAGAACGCCCTGCCGCTCGCGCTGGAACAGGCCAAGTTCTACGGTGCCGAACTGCACGCCGTAGCCGTCATCCCCGAGATCATTCAGCTGCCGAACCTGCCTGCTAACTACGGCGCTGGCGCGAAAGATCACGTTCGCAACGCGGTTCAGGCCATTCTGGATCACGGCAATGCGTCCGACGTGCACGTCCATATCGAAGAAGGCAGTGTTTACCGCGAAATCCTGAAACTCGCTTACAAGGATGGCTTTGATCTGATCATCATGGCCTCGACCAAAGGCGATTTCCCGAACTACGAGATCGGCCCGAACCTGGCCCGTGTCGTGCGCAACGCACATTGCACGGTGACCGTTGTTCGCGACCAATCCCGCTAATCGAAAGGTTGGAATTATGTCCGATGTAAAACGCACCCCGCTATACCCCTTACACGTTGAGTTGGGTGGTAAGATGGTTGATTTTGCGGGTTGGGAGATGCCTGTCCAGTATCCGATGGGGATTATGGGAGAGCATAAGCAGTGTCGTGAGAAGGCGGCGTTGTTTGATGTATCTCACATGGGTCAGGTGATTTTGCGCGGTGAGAATGTGGGTGAGAAGCTAGAAGCTTTGTGCCCTCAGGCTTATGCGACGCTGAAGGAAGGCAAGGCGCGGTACGGGTTCTTTACGAACGCCGATGGCGGGATCATGGATGACCTGATCGTGTCGAATGCGGGCGATCATTACTTTGTGGTGGTGAACGCGGCGCTGCGGCATCAGGACATTCCGCATATGCAGGCCAATCTGGACGGCGTCGAAGTGACCGAGATCTTCGACCGCGCGCTGGTGGCGGTGCAGGGTCCCAAGGCCGAGGATGTGGTGGGGGAACTTTGCCCCGCTGCCCGCGATCTGAAGTTCATGGAAACCACCGTGGCCGATATCAACGGCGTTGAATGCCGCATCTCGCGTCTGGGCTATACCGGCGAGGATGGCTACGAGATCTCGATCCCCGAGGACAAGGCGATCGAGATCAGCAAGGCGTTCCTGGCCCATGAAGATTGCGAACCGGCGGGTCTGGGCGCGCGCGACAGCCTGCGGCTCGAGGCGGGGCTGTGCCTCTATGGCAATGACATTGATCAGAGCACCTCGCCCATCGAAGCATCCTTGGGCTGGGCCATTCAGAAACGCCGCAAGGAAGAAGGCGGCTTTCCGGGCGCGGATCGCGTGCAAAAGGAACTGGCCGAGGGCGCAGCCCGCAAGCTGGTGGGCATCAAGCCCGAAGGTCGCGCACCGGCGCGTCAGGGCGTCGAGGTGCAATGCCTTGAGGGCAACACGATTGGTCAGATCACCTCGGGCAGCTTTGGCCCCACGGTGGGTGGCCCGGTTGCGATGGGTTATGTGAGCAAAGGCCATGGCGCGCCCGGTGAGAAGGTGAACCTGATCATCCGGGGCAAGGCGCAACCGGCCGAGATCGTGGCGCTGCCCTTCGTCACACAGAATTACAAGCGTTGAAGTCAGGAGAGAGACAAGATGGCAACCTATTATTCCGAAGAACATGAATGGCTGACCGTTGAGGGCGACACCGCCACGCTGGGCATCACCAAACACGCGGCTGAACAGCTGGGTGAGGTGGTGTTTGTCGAGCAGCAGGAAGTGGGCGACGAGTTCGAGAAAGACGGCGAGATCGGCGTGATCGAATCCGTCAAGGCGGCCTCGGAACTTTACGCTCCGGTCGATGGTGAGATCGTCGAAGTGAACGAAGCGCTGGCCGACAACCCCGGCGCGCTGAACGACGACCCCGAGGGCGAAGCCTGGATCTACAAGGTCAAGATTGCGGACGCGTCGCAGCTTGAAGACCTGATGGACGAGGCCGGATACAAAGCCTTCATCGGGTGACCCAAACCCGGAGCCCCGTCTTTGGGGCTCCCCCGCTTCATCTTTTTCCAAATACTCCCGCCGGAGGCTCCCGCAGTCTCCGCCGGCCCTGACCTATCCGTGAGGAGCGCAAAGATGGCCTTCAAACTGACCGACTACGAAGCCTATGACTTCGCCAATCGCCGCCACATTGGCCCAAGCCCAACCGAGATGCGCGACATGCTCAAGGTGATCGGCTTCAAGACGCTGGACGAACTGATCGACGCCACCGTCCCGCCCGCGATCCGGCAGAAAGAGCCGCTGGACTGGGGTCCGGCGATGACGGAACGTGATGCTCTGTTCCACATGAAAGAGGTGGCGAGCAAGAACAAGGTTCTGACCTCGCTGATCGGTCAGGGCTATTACGGCACCACCACACCCGCGCCGATCCTGCGCAACATTCTGGAAAACCCGGCCTGGTACACCGCCTACACGCCGTACCAGCCCGAGATCAGCCAGGGTCGTCTTGAGGCGCTGTTGAACTTCCAGACCATGGTCTCTGACCTGACCGGGCTGGACGTGGCCAACGCCTCCTTGCTGGACGAAGCCACAGCGGCTGCCGAAGCCATGGCCATGGCCAAGCGTGGCGGGCGGTCCAAGGCCAACAACGCGGCCTTCTTTGTCGACAAGAATTGCCACCCGCAGACCATCGCGGTCATTAAGACGCGCGCCGAGCCTCTGGGCATCGACGTGCAGGTGGGTGATCCCGACGGCCTGGATGCGGGCGCGGTCTTTGGTGCGATCTTCCAATACCCGGGCACCCATGGTCACGTGCGCGACTTCACATCGGAAATCGCCGCGCTGCACGAACATAAAGCCATTGCCATCGTCGCCGCCGACATCCTGTCGCTGGCGCTGCTGAAGTCCCCGGGTGAGATGGGCGCGGACATCGCCATCGGCTCGACCCAGCGCTTTGGCGTTCCGATGGGTTATGGCGGCCCGCACGCCGCCTATATGGCAACCACCGACAAGCTGAAGCGCTCGATGCCGGGCCGGATCATCGGTGTCAGCATCGACAGCCGTGGCAACAAGGCCTATCGCCTGTCGCTGCAAACCCGCGAGCAGCATATCCGCCGTGAGAAGGCGAACTCGAACGTCTGCACCGCGCAGGCGCTGCTGGCGGTCATTGCCTCGATGTATGCCGTGTACCATGGCCCCGACGGCATCAAGGCCATCGCGCAATCGGTGCACCGCAAGACCTCGCGCCTGGCCGCTGGTCTGGAAGAGGCGGGCTTTGCCGTTGAGCCGGAGGTGTTCTTCGACACCATCACGGTTGAGGTTGGCCACCTGCAGAAGACCGTCATGGAGGCTGCCGTGGCGCGCGGTGTCAACCTGCGCAAGGTTGGCGAGACCAAGGTCGGCATCAGCCTGGACGAACAGACCCGCCCCGAGACCATCGAGGCCGTCTGGGGTGCCTTTGGCATCGACCGCACCGATGACAGCTCGAACAAGCAGTACCGCCTGCCGGACTATGCGCTGCGGGAAAGCGAATACCTGACCCACCCGATCTTCCACAAGAACCGGGCCGAGGCCGAGATCACGCGTTATATGCGCCGTCTGGCCGACCGCGATCTGGCGCTGGACCGGGCGATGATCCCGCTGGGCTCGTGCACCATGAAGCTGAACGCCACGATCGAGATGATCCCGGTCACCTGGCCCGAGTTTGGCAATCTGCACCCGTTCTGCCCCGAAGATCAGGCGCAGGGCTATCACGAGATGATCGCCGATCTGAACGACAAGCTGTGCCAGATCACCGGCTATGACGCGATCTCCCAGCAGCCCAACTCGGGCGCGCAGGGCGAATATGCGGGCCTTCTGACCATCCGCAACTACCACTTCGCGCGCGGCGAAGGGCAGCGCAATGTCTGCCTGATCCCAACCTCGGCGCATGGCACCAACCCGGCTTCGGCCCAGATGGTGGGCTGGCAGGTTGTGCCGGTTCTGGCGGATGAGAACGGCAATATCGATGTGGCCGACTTCCGCGCCAAGGCGGAAAAGCATTCGGACAACCTGGCCGCCTGCATGATCACCTACCCGTCGACCCATGGCGTGTTCGAGACCACCGTGCAGGAGGTCTGCCAGATCACCCATGATCACGGCGGTCAGGTCTATATCGACGGCGCCAACATGAACGCCATGGTGGGTCTGTCGCGTCCGGGGGATATTGGCGGTGACGTCAGCCACCTGAACCTGCACAAAACCTTCTGCATTCCGCATGGCGGTGGCGGCCCCGGCATGGGTCCGATCGGCGTCAAGGCGCACCTGGAAGAGCACCTGCCGGGCCACCCGGAATACGGCACCGCCGTGGGTCCGGTCTCGGCAGCGCCCTTCGGCTCGCCCTCGATCCTGCCGGTCAGCTGGGCTTATGTGCTGCTGATGGGCGGCGCGGGTCTGACGCAGGCGACCAAAGTGGCGATCCTGAACGCCAACTACATCGCTGCGCGCCTGAAGGACGCCTATCCGATCCTCTACACCTCGGAAACGGGGCGTGTGGCGCATGAATGCATCCTCGACACCCGTCCGCTGGACGAAGCGGCGCATGTCACCGTCGACGATGTGGCCAAGCGTCTGGTCGATTCAGGCTTCCACGCGCCGACCATGAGCTGGCCGGTGGCGGGCACCCTGATGGTGGAACCCACGGAATCGGAACCCATGGCCGAACTGGATCGTTTCTGCGATGCCATGCTGTCCATCCGGGCGGAAGCGCAGGACATCATCGACGGCAAGATCGACGCGGAGAACAACCCGCTGAAAAACGCCCCCCACACGGTGCGCGATCTGGTCGGCGACTGGGACCGCCCCTACACCCGTGAACAGGCCTGCTTCCCTCCGGGCTCCATGGGCGTCGACAAATACTGGTCCCCCGTCAACCGCGTCGACAACGCATATGGCGACAGAAACCTCGTCTGCACATGCCCCCCAATGGAAGAATATCTCGACGCAGCCGAGTAAACCCAAAACAAAACCCCGCCAAATCAATGGCGGGGTTTTCGCCAATCGGAAACAAGCGTTCCGATGTGGCGCTGACCGAAACAAGGTTGGTAAATCAAATGAAACACTATGTTGTCTCGAATGCTCACGAGAATGCGGTAAATGGAACGCCCTCGGATTTTGAGCGGTTGCGGTGCATCGATGTCATTTTGTACCGGAGCTCTGACAAAGCCTCGGCAGAAATGGTTTTGGAATTTTACCGGGCATTGAACAGATTGGTGGACAAACATTCTTATGTGGTGAACTTGCGTGTGCCCGCTGAAGATCCTGCTGGAGGACCGCTGTATTGGGCGGGACGGACAGCCATTCTTTGGGGCGATTTCGAAACCGCGTGGTGTCCAACCGCAGCAGAAAAATCCTGGGTCAGTCAGGTCTTGAACCTTTCTCCCAGATCCATCCTTGTCGGAGGCGCGGTCATGCTGCTGGCCCAACTCTGCGGCGCGGAACGCAGCACAGCTGCAGTACATTCAGGTTTTGAAGCGGCGGCGATGGAATTGGGGATCAGAAACAGCGGTACGTCGACCCACTTTTCCGTTGACGGGCGTATACACAGCGCCAATACGCGCTTCAGTGCCCTTCGCCTTCTGACCGAGTTTGTGTCCTTGGATCATGGCGAGCATTTGGCGGATACGCTACGGCGCTATGTCGGTTTGACCGAACCCCGGCGAACAACTGAAAGCCAGCTTTCAAACCGACTTATTCGAAAATCCAATGGAGATCGCATTGTAACTCTGGCGGTTGAGACAATGCTTGAGAACATTGAAGATCCGCTGAGAATTTCCGATCTGTCAGATTTACTTGGGACATCCATCCGACAGCTTCAAAGGCGCTTTCTGTGCAAAACCGGTGCGACCCTTTTGGACACGTACAAGGAGCTCAGACTGGAGAGGTCAAATAGCCTGTTGAAATATACTGATATGCCGCTTGTCGAGATTGCGTCTGCGACGGGCTTTTCCTCGAGAACGGCGATGTCGCGGGCCTTTTTCAAGCGCTATAAGTCGCGCCCAGAGCAGGTACGGAACGGGCGCTTTCTTGGGCACGCACTTGATTGAGGCAAAGCGGCAAACACGCAGTTTCTAAGCGGCAAGCCCAGAATGCGCTGAGATCTGAGAAACGATTCTTGCGCGATGGCTTGAGAGCCAAAGTCAGGCAACTAAAAGTCGCGTTCCTAGCCACTCAGATTTAGGCCAATCTGCCGCAGGACGGGTTATCGCGGGGCTTCATGCTGGGTAAACACATCATGGGGTTGGACCGCAGTTTCGGAATCTGGGTCTTTGCCATGATCACAGCCGTTTTCTGGCTGTGGGGTATTCCTTTATTGGCGCTTGCTGGATCATCCTGAAGACCAACGGCTTGTTGCAGAAAAAGGCTGTGCGTTGGGCCAAAGGTGGAATTTGGGGGCTGGTTTTGGGCCTGAGTGCCGTTTCGCTGGCCACCCCCTGGGTCAGCCCACGCATCTTTGACAAATGGTTCACATTCCCCGAGTTTTTCCTGCTTTTGCCCTTACCGCTCATGTCAGGCATTCTGATCGCTTTATTGTGGTTTGCTTTACGCCATTTTCCAACGCGGAATGACAACTGGGCCTGGTTTCCCTTTGCGGCATCTATCGTTTTATACACGTTTGCCTTTTTCGGGATGGCTTACCGTTTCTATCCCTATGTCGTCCCTGAGCAAATGACGATTTACGAGGCCGCGAGCGCACCAGAAAGTCTGTTCATAATCCTGTTCGGATCGATCTTTGTGCTTACCATTATCGCGGGTTACAAGGATCTGTCCTTCACGATCTTCAGGGGCAAGGCGACTGAGCTGCGTTAAGACTGAGCCAGCATACCGAGGTGTTCGAAAAAATAGAAGGTGGTGCGGTTAAGCTAAAGCTGGTCCAACATCATCTTCGCGCTTTCAAGATAGTCTTGCTGTTTGTCAGGGGCCATTCGGCCCCACGTTCTGTAGGCATGGCCTAACCGGGGATTGTCGCGCAGTTTTTCCGCATTGCGTACCAGAAAATCCCAATAGAGAGGGTTGAACGGGCAAGCGTTCGGGCCGGTTTTTTGCTTCACATCATAGCGGCATGTGCCGCAATGATCCGACATCTTGTTGATGTAGTTGCCGCTGGCTGCATAAGGTTTCGACCCCAGTAACCCTCCATCGGCAAATTGGCTCATGCCGATGACATTGGGGGCTTCAACCCATTCATATGCGTCGGCATAAACAGCCAGATACCACTCATGCACTTGTGCCGGGTCAATTCCGGCCAACATGGCGAAATTGCCCGTGACCATCAGACGTTGAATGTGGTGGGCATAAGCTTCATCCCGTGTCTGCAAGATTGCCTGTTTCATACAGGCCATGTCCGTATCCGCAGTCCAGTAAAACGCGGGAAGGGGGCGTGTGGCATTCAGGAAATTCTGCTGCGTATAGCCCGGCATTTGCATCCAATAGATGCCGCGCACAAACTCGCGCCAGCCGATGATCTGGCGAATATAGCCCTCGACTGCGTTTAAGGGGGCTTGGCCTTCATAATAGGCGCGCTCGACCCGGAGGCAGATTTCCAGCGGCAATAGTAGCCCGGCGTTCAAATACTGTGCGAGAACCGAGTGATACAGGAAAGGCTCATCCGTCAACATCGCGTCCTGATAGTCGCCGAAATGCGGTAAGGCGGTTTCCACAAAGTGTTCCAGCGCTTGCAGGGCTTTGTCCCGAGTTACAGCAAACCAGAACGGGCGCAGCGTCCCGAAGTGGGTGCTGAATCGAGCGTCGACCAGGTCCAGAACTTCGGTGGTGATTTCATCCGGTTCGACCTGCACAGGCTGCGGCATGAAGAAATCTGACTTTGCGGGTTTGCGGTTCTCTGTATCAAAGTTCCATTTGCCGCCCTCGGGCGCGTCGCCGTTCATCAAAAGCCCGGTTTTGCGGCGCATTTCGCGATAGAAAAATTCCATCCGCAGCTGTTTGCGCCCCTCGGCCCATTGGCGAAACTCGGCATGATCAGCGATGAAACGGTCATCGGGCAAGACTTCCAGGTCGCCGCATTCGGAAAAGGCTTGGCACAGGCGGTATTCGCCGGGTTCGGTGACGACGGCCGTTTTCAATCCCAAGGCTTTTCGGGCGCGGTCGACTTCACCCACAAGGCTGCCGGTGTTGTCTGGATCATCCAACTTTACGTATCGGACGCGCCAGCCCTCCTGTTCAAGCTCCTGTGCAAAGTGACGCATAGCAGACAGAACAAAGGCAATTTTCTTCGGATGGTGCGGAACATAACGTGTCTCGTCCCGAACCTCTGCCATAAGCACGACGTCGCACGCAGTTACACCTTGGCGCAGCGCAGCCATCTGGGTGGACAGCTGATCACCAAGGATGACAATTAGTTTGGGGCGCGTTTCATTCATAAACGCGGAGCTAGAACGTTAGCGTCAGTCGACCAGACCAACTTGCGCGCCAAAGATTGTGCCGCTGCGGCAGCATAACACCCGTGGCCCCAGAAAAGGTAAAAGTGAGAATTGCACCGAGACTTCCGCAAAATGTTTCAGGATTTAAAGAAACAGGCGACACGCATCAGTTGCATCCAGCGCTGCCACCGCACGGGCTGGTCTCAAAAGAACGCAAGGTTGGTCTGGCAGAAAAGCTCTTGGGTTCACTCACTGGTGTAATAGCCAACCACATCGCCATCTGTTGTTACGCCCAAACCGTTCAGCAATCGATTGGCGTAGTTGAAATAGCCGACGATCTGGTTGATTTCGAGGATCTCGCCGTCGTCCCAACCTGCTTGTCTAAGAGCAGCGACGTCGGACTCGACCATTTTGGCCGGGGCCACTGTCAACTTCTCGGCGTAGATCAAAGCCTCCAGATGCGCGCCGTCGAAGGCGTCCTGCGGTTTGTGGGCTTTCAGCGCGGCCTCGATCTTGTCCGCACGCGCCTCATCGCCGATCAGGTGTCGGGCATTGGCCCAATGATTGGCATAAGAGTAAGGACACGTATTCAATGTCGAAACATAAGAGCTGATAACTTCCTGAAACCACATGGGGATCGTGTTGCTGTCGTCGTGCAAGCACGCGCGATACAGCACCACGTGCCCTTTCATGGTGTTGGGGCGCAGGGAGTGCACCCGCATGACATTGTCCACGGTACCGTGCGGTGTCCGGGCAAGGTCTAGCACCGCCTCCAGAGGTGCATCGGCATCTTCGTCAGAAATCATCCGTATCCAGGCAGACATGAAACGGTTCCCTTTCCTTAGTCATGAGAGCTGTGTTTGCGGCAGGACAGAGCATTGTTCCGCCGATCTATGAACGTGCACTGCCTGCTAAGCAACCAGATTGAGCCTGGTGCGGCGCTGCACCGTGCCCGTATCTCGGATGGTGCTACTAAGTCAGGCAGGTTAGCCAGCTTTTCGAAGCCCGATATCCATGTCCGGATGGGCAAACAGCCCCGCAGCGCATGGATACCGGCTTAGAATTTCGGTGCCACCCGGAAGACGATCGGCATAGAAACGCCCGTCTTCCCAATAGGTAGTGCCATCGATGACGATGCTGGGATCGATAACGTTCCAGCTGATTTCACCCGGCGCGTAGGTGCCGCATGTGTGAAAATGCAGGATACGGGGATTGCCGAAGGCAGCCCCGCCCCAACGTTCGTAGTTCTGGCGCATGTCCCAAGGATAGCCGCATCCGGGATGGATGCCTGCGTGCCAGGAATGAACGAAGTTTCGCTCAATGCCGAACTGTTCGGACACCCGATCATAATGCGCTTCGGCCCGTGCCACATCCGTCGGATGCCCTTCGAACCCCGTCAGGCGACCCTGATCGAGGTGGGCGAGAACCGGGTGAGTGAATTCGATAGTGTAGTCATCATAATATTTCGAGCCCGTCCCCGTTAGAAACGTCAGCGCAACACGGCCTGAAAAGCTGTGCGCCGGTACCGGTGTGAAAACTGACATAGGGAAGCGCAGGACTGAAGTATCGCCCGACGGGTCGAGGTTCATTTCAGGTTTTCCACGCACATCGGTGCCCAGAGGACAGGTGAACCGTACGTCCTGCGCGGTGTTCAAGACTTCATTGATCCCGGCCTTGAGCTCCATGAAGGCGTCATGATGGCCATTTGAAAAACCGGATCCGAATTGTTCCCGGCTTAGGGCAAAACTGACAATGATCTTTTTGCCTTTTGGCATCTGCGAAAAGCGCAACTGATCCCCAAGACGCGCCAAAAACAGGATGATGTCAGCAGTCTCGAACCGGGTCAGCAGCTCTGGGGGCAAATGCGGTTTTTCAGGGTTGAAGCCCACATCAACCGTTTCCACCAACAAGCCCATGGACTGGGCCACCCCGGAAACAATTTTCACGCTATCCGCGTCGAAATACCCAAATTCTGGCGGCTCGTACGCGATCAGCAGCCGGTCACCTGCGGTTGCGTGCGCACAGTTTGTCAAAAGGTTTCGCGCTCCGCGCTCGGGCGTAATGTCCGACATTCGCGTCTCCTGAGGGTTTGGGTTTGTAGAGATTACCAACCGGCGACGTCACCTATCTATTTGAAAGTGATTATGAGTGACATTAGAGTTACTAATATGATCTTGAACTTACCCTATTCCGCACTAAGAGCGTTCGAGGCCGTTGTCCGCCACTCGGGGTTTTCGCCTGCGGCGACGGAATTGGGCGTCAGCCAAAGTGCAGTCAGCCAGCATGTGCGCAGCCTTGAGGAATGGTTGGGGCGCGAGTTGCTGGTTCGGGGTGCACGCCAGTCACGCCCGACCCGCGAAGGCGAGCTACTCGCACTTGCGATCTCAGAAGGGTTAGGTCGCATTTCAGATGTGTGCGCGCAACTCAGGGACAAAACCCGTTCGGACAGGACAATTGTGATTTCTTGCCTGCCAGGTTTTGCCTTCAACTGGTTGTTTCCACGCCTTTTACGCTTTGATATGGCACATCCGGACCTGTCGATTTCTATTGCGACTGACACAGGGCAATTTCCATTTTCTGGTGCGGATGCCGATATCGGAATTCGGTACGGGTTGGGCGATTACCCTGGCTATCAGGTCGATTTGCTTATGAATGAGCAATTGTTCCCGGTCTGCGCGCCGTCGCTGTTGCCCGATCTGCGAAACGTTGAAGACCTCGCCAGACACACGATGCTGGTGGATGAGAACCTGCATCACGGGGCCGCCAGCCCCACATGGGAATTCTGGGCGCGGCGCTGTGGTCTGACTCTGCCAAACGCGCTTCGAACACGCCGATTGGGACAGTCCAATATGGTTGTGCAGGCGGCAATCGAAGGTTTAGGCGTGGCATTAGGGCGGGAACCGTTGGTCATTGATATGATGAGCGACGACCGCTTGGTCCGACCCTTCAAAGAAATGACCCAATCCCCGCTGTCTTATTGGCTGGTGCGACCGCATGAAACCAAAGACAGCGCCAAAGTGTCCGAGTTTCTGACATGGATTCACTCCGAAGTTGCCACGCAACCCGAAATCCCGCAGTCTGCATCTTTTTGAAATTAGCCAAGCTTATATAAGCCATTAAAACTCTGGCATGGTATATGAGCGTTCAGCCACTCACACTGGCAAAAGGCACCTTGAACATTGGAGAGCTGAATGTTTTTGAGAAACTGTTGGTATGTCGCCGCCTGGAGCAAGGACGTCGGGCGCGAGCTGAAGGCCGAGACGTTTCTGGGTGAAAACATCGTGCTCTATCGACAACTGGACGGTACCCCGGTCGCGCTAGAAGATGCTTGTCCCCACCGTAAACTACCCCTTTCAAAGGGCAACCTGATCGGCGATGTTGTCGAATGCGGTTATCACGGCTTAAAATTCGATTGCTCAGGCAAATGTACTGATAGCCCAACCCAGCGCGGAATGACCCCGCGCCGGGCGGTCGTAAAATCCTATCCGGTGGTGGATCGGTACAGGTATCTTTGGATTTGGATGGGTGATCCTGCCCTTGCGGATCCGGACAAGATTTTTCCGATTGAGAACTTTGATGACCCCAGCTGGGGTAAAACCGATGGTGGTGTGATGGATATCGACTGCCATTACCTGTGGGTCTGCGACAACCTACTGGACCCCAGCCATGTGGCCTGGGTCCATGTCACGTCTTTTGCGGGCGCGGGCACGGATGAAGAACCGCTGGATGTTGAGAAAACCGATCGCGGTGTGATCGTGTCACGCTGGATCGAAAACAAACCGCCTTCACCGTACTACGCAAATCTGGTCGCGTTCGAGGGCGACTGTGATCGGCTGCAGCACTACGAGATGTGCCTGCCTGCCATCGCGCTGAACAAGTCCGTTTACACGCCCGTTGGCACCGGCGGCTATGGCAAACCCCCGGTCGACAAGACCTATGTCAATATCTCGTACAATTTCATGACGCCGATTGACGAAGACCGCACCCGCTATTTCTGGTTCCAGCATCGCAATACAGATCCAGACAATGCTGAAGTGTCAAAGTTCATGAATGACGGCGCGCGTATGGCCTTTCTTGAGGACAAAGAGGTGTTGGAGGAGGTGCATCTTGGCATGAAGCACGCCAAGACACCTCATATCGATCTTGGCTTGGACAAGGGGGCCAAACTGTTCCGCAAGGCGCTGGACACTGCCATTGAAGCTGAGACGGCATCCGCCGATATTGCAGTTCAGGCCTGAGCTCTGGTCCAACGAACCACTTCAAATGATAGGAAACGTGGCCGGAAATAGGGCAGATCGGCAGGATCTTGGTGCAATGTATTAGCCAGCTGAAACTGGTGTCTTGCAGGTCAAAATCCAGCCGAAACAAGCTTTCCATTTCTCAGCTCAAGCGTGTCCGGCGCCAATGCCTGGCGGAAGGATGGGGCATGGCTGACCAGCAAAATGGCCTGTGGCAGATCCTTTAGGATCTCCAGCAGACGGGCCTCGTTCTTGGTGTCGAGCGCATTGGTCGGTTCGTCCAATAACAGCGCTTGCGGCTCCATTGCCAGCACGGCGGCAAGGGTTACAAGCCGTTTTTCGCCCCCGGACAATTTATGCGTGATGCGGTCCCGCAGGTGCATCAAGCCCAGATCGGACAGAACCTTGTCAACGATGGCAAGCGCTTCGGCCTTGCTGCGGCCCAGATTGAGCGGTCCGAACGCGATGTCTTCTGCGACGGTGGGGCAAAACAGTTGGTCGTCGGGGTCTTGAAACACCAGCCCGATCTCTCGGCGTACCTCGTGGAAATCTGCTTCGGCCCGTCGGTCCTTGCCAAGGGCAATCACGCGTCCTGCAGTTGGTTTCTGCAACCCAAGGGCAATGCGAAACAGCGTAGATTTTCCCGCGCCATTGGGCCCTGCTATTGACAGGCGTTGCCCCGGATCAAGTGAAAGCGATGCACCGTCCAGCACGTATGCCTGCCCGGGATAGGCGAAATGGATATCTTCGAGTTTAAGGATCGTCATAGGAAATCCAGACAAAGAAGACCGAGGCAGATCGAACCCAGGGTCACAGCGAACAAGCAGTCGCGCAGGGTCAGATGAAAATCCTGCAGCAAAAGTAGCCGCCCAGAAAACCCGCGGCATTTCATGGCGCTAAGTATGCGTTCTGACCGTTCGATGGCACGCACCAGCATCATGCCAACCAGATAGCCAAAGCTGCGATAAGTGTGCCAGTTGGTGCCGGGGCGGAAACCACGAACTTTCATGGCCCCGCGAAGGCGCAGATATTCTTCGCGCAAGACTTCGATATATCTGATGGTGAACATCAGCAAATGCACAAGAGCATCTGGGCAGCGCAGTTTGTGCAAAGCATGACCCAGAGTGACGGGTTCCAACGTACCGACCAGAACCATCAGGGTCAGGACCACGGCGTTGGCTGTCAGAGCAATCTCAATGGCTTTCCACAGTCCCTGCCAACTGGCCGGATACCCAAACAGGGTGAACATCGCGTCACCGGGCATGGAAAAGGGCAAAAGTATCAACATGAAGATGATAAAGCTGTCCATCATGGCCATGCGTTTAAGTGTGCGGCGCACGGGTAGGCGAGACATCAAAAGCAGGCCGATAGAGATTGCCAGAGCCACAATCAACGCGGGGATGCTGGATAGCGAAACCGTTACAACAGCGAAAAAGCACGCCATCACGATCCGCATCCGAGGGTCCAACTCTCCGATCACCCCGAAGGGTGCGCTGGCATCAGCCTCGGCCAGCGTCTTTGCCTGGGGTTCCAGAGCGTGAGCCATCAGGCGGCCATTTTCCGGCGTGCAGCGACATAAAAGCCGATGCCGAACAGACCGATAATGTAGCCGATCCCACCCAGAACGGTCTGCAAGTCGTTGTGTTCGCGATAGGCTGCAATCTCACGGCGCAGAGGGCGGGTTTCGTCTCGTACCGCTTGGGCAATGGCCGCGCGCTCCTCGTCGGTTAATGACGCAACAGTCGTCGCGGCATCGTTTGCGTTTTCAACCTGCGTAGCAGGTTTTACAAGCTCGGCATCCACGCCCAAAATCTCAGCCACTTCCTCGGCGGGCATGGTGACCTCGGCTAGATGACCAGCGCCCAGATCTGCTTTGAACGTGTGCGCGACAGGTTCGGTGGGGGTGTAGAGGAAGAATCCATCGGTATTTGTGACTGTTCGCCCCAGTTCAGCGCCATCGGGGCCGTAAACAACAACTTCCTGGTTTTCAGCCATGTCGCCGTTGGAAAAGCCCAATTCCCCTTCAATCGCGTCGCCTGCGGGAAAGACCCCTGTGATAACTTTATGGGCCAGCGCAGGAAGTGGGGTAAGCCATACCGCAACTGCAAAAATCAGATGTCTCATTCGGGGGCGCCTATAAGAAAGAGTTCAGGCTTGACCTTGCGGGCCAATAGAATAGCAAAACCGGTAAGTACCGCTTCGATTGCCATAACGGGAATATGTGCAAAAAAGACCAGTTTCGCGGCTGGTAGGAATTCGTCACCAGACAGAGCCAGAGAGACAGCGACAAGGGCCGTAGTGGCTGCAATCGAAAATGCTCCGCTGATGCCGCCCCAAACAGCGCCCTGCAGCGGAGAGCCGCGTGCGATCAGACGGCCAAAGATCATCCATGTCAGCACCGCCGGAAGTGCGATGTTGACCGTGTTAATCCCAAGCACAGTCAAACCGCCAAAACCAAAAAACACGGCTTGAAGCAGCAAGCCAACAAACAGCGCAGGAAAAGCGGCCCAGCCAAGCAAAAGCCCAGCTAGACCGTTCAGTATCAAATGCACAGAGGACGGGCCGATCGGCACATGGATCAGCGAGGCTACAAAAAAGCTGGCCGACAGCACGCCCGCCGTGGGAATGCGGTCCAGGTCCAGCGATTTCAGCCCTATGGCAATGCCGCCAGCCGCTGCGATTGCGCCGCCGATCACAACTGGGTTCGAAAGGGCTCCGTCCACGATGTGCATAGGGGTTACTCCAGATCCCAGGCGCGGATCCAGATCACAGCATCCTGGCTCAGTTCTTTGCCTTCATGTTCGGTTTTTGGGCCCGCACCCAAAGCGGCAAAACCCCAGTAACCCGCTTTCGGTACGCCAAAGGTGAAATAGCCGTTCTCATCTGAAATCGCGACCAATGCGCCGCCCGGTAGTGGGGATGCCGTGGCATCTTTCGCACCGTTTCCCGCCAGATCGGGCTCAGCTGCCATGTATTCGATTTCGATTTCAGCACCGGCAACCGGCTCGCCTTCGCTCAGTACACGGCCGGTGAAGGTGGAACCTGCAATGACGTTATAGGGCTTGTTCAACGGCAGAATTTCGGTCGCCAGCCCTTGCGGTTGATTCCAGTCGGTGGGCAGTTCATTGCGGTTCAGGTAAGCCTTAGTGATCTGCTGGATATAGATATCCTCGGATTCTTCGTAGTAAGGCGCAGGTACCGTCACCAGCACATAGTCGCCGGACCGCTTAACCGGGACCGAACCAAGAAATGCCTTGGCGCTGTTTTCGGGGCCTTCGAATGTGGTTTCTTCCAATGTACCCAGCAGATCGGTCTTTTCACCATTGTGGATCACATAGAATTCTTCTGGCTTTTCCAGGGTCATCACGTGCCCGGCTTCAAACGGATGCCAGAAGACCAACTTGACAGGAACGTCGCCCGGACGCTCGATCATGGTATCCTCGGTGTATTCCAGCAAGAAATGAGCCTGAGCCAGCGCGGGCAGCGCCGCAGTAGCGGCCGCGGCCAACAAAAAGTGTTTCACAAATACGTCCTTCTCACGTCGCGCCTTCCCCGGCACGCATTGGTTTTTGACATGGGTGAATGCGAAACTATTTGCCCCATCGGGCAAACAGATCCGGCGCACACCCCGTCGCCGATGATGAGCACCCTTTCCGAGGGCGCATGTTCGGCAGGTCTCCTGACTTGCGGGTCTAAACGCTTAACTGGCCTTCCCGGGTGTGACCCAGTGGCGTAATCAGTCTCGCTCGCCGCTTACAGTTGCGGGGGCAGTTGCAGAATTGGCCAAGAATGTGCCGCACTGCATTCCCTATTGCCTCCGGGTGACTCCCCGGAACCGAACATGGCGCGTTGATGACAGAAAAACTTGAGCACGGTCAACTCCCGATTGCGGCATTGGAAGGGTCATCTGCGAATTCCGGAGGTGTTCCGCTTTAAACTCATCGGCTGCGGTGATGTCTAAGTGTTGGTGTTGTGACCTGTTCGTTGATTGCGGGGATTGTCCGTAGCGGGTTGCTGGAATTAATTTTTTGATTGCCGAAACCGGTTTCGGAACAGTTAAATGAAAGAATGATGGCGAATCCCGAATTGCAACAGCGACAAATCCGGTCCCAGCGCGCCGCGTCCGGTGGGCGGGTGAAGCTTGACGAATTGGCACATCACCTTGGCCTTTCGAAAAGCACCGTGTCGCGTGCATTGAACGGGTATTCCGACATCTCAGAATCAACGCGAAAGCGTGTTGAGGTGACGGCGCGCAAGATGGGGTATCGCCCGCTCAGCCATGCTCAGGCTATTCGAACGGGGCGCGTGCGTGCCATTGCCATGGTCATCAACAGTGAAGAACCGGACCGGCACAATCCGTTTTTTCAGGACTTTCTGGCAGGGGCTTGTGAAGCTGCAAGTGCGTCTGACTGGACGATGACAATCTCGACCGCGAAGTCGAAGCAGGACATGTTAAATGTTTTGGGCCGTTTGGTCGAAGAACGAAAGGCCGATGGATTTATCCTGCCGCGTACCGAAGTAGATGACGCGCGAGTTGGGTACCTCAGCGACCTGCAGGTGCCTTTCATCCTTTATGGTCGGACAGGATATGGCCGAACCGGCTATCAGGACGATACGTCGTGGTTTGATATTTCCGGCGAAATAGCCATGAGCGACGCGGTCGAACGTCTGGTCCGTTTTGGTCACAGCCGTATCGGGTTTGTCGGCAGTGATCCCAAGTTCAACTACAGCCACCTGCGTCGGGATGGCTATGTCGACGGGCTTAGGGCTGCAGGATTGCCAGTCGATCCCGAATTGATCCGAGAAGGCGCGCGCACCCGCGAGGAAGGGGCCGCTGAAGCGCGCGCTTTATTGCGTCTTCCTGTCCCGCCGACCGCGATTGTATTTGCGACGGATCAGGCTGCACTGGGAAGCTACTCTGTCTGCGCAGAATTTGGCCTTGAGATCGGGCGCGATGTCTCGGTTCTTGGATATGACGGGGTCCCGGAATGCCAATACGCCAGCCCCGGGCTGACGACGTTCAGCGTCGACTCCAAACGGGCAGGCGAACGCCTTGCAACGATGCTTATACGTCAGACCCGAGGGGAAGAGCCCGCAACTTTGCGCGAGCTCAGCCAGGCGGTGCTGATTGAACGCGACTCTGACGGGCCGCCACTGCTGACCTCGAACGAGTTGGCGAAAAAAATCAAACGATCCATGGAAGACAATCGGGGAGGAAACCGACCATGAAACTTACACCAAAAGCAGCCAGGCTGATGCTCGGCTCTTCGTTGGCACTGGCGCTGACGGCCATGTCGGTACAGGCGGACACGATCCGTTTCTGGACGACCGAAGAGCAGCCCGAGCGTCTGGCGAAACAGCAGGAAATGGCTGACCAGTTTAAGGCTGAGACCGGAACAACCGTCGAGGTGATACCTGTCACAGAAACAGATTTGGGCACCCGCGCAACCGCAGCCTTTGCCGCAGGTGACTTGCCAGATGTTGTCTACCACCCGTTGCAGTACGCCCTGCCGTGGGCCGAAGCTGGCATTCTGGACACCGAAGCTGCGACCGAAGTGATCGAAGAACTGGGCGCTGATACTTTCGCTCCGGGTGCCTTGGGCATGGCGGCGTTCAATGGTGAGACCGCCTCGGTTCCGGTGGATGGCTGGACGCAAATGGTTGTCTATCGCAAGGACCTGTTCGAAGAGGCCGGCTTGGAGGCGCCTGACAGTTTTGCTGATATTCAGGCCGCACTTGAGGCGCTGCATAACCCGCCAGAAATGTATGGTTTTGTTTCGGCCACCAAAGTTGACGAGAACTTCATGAGCCAGGTGCTGGAGCATGTTTTCCTGGCAAACGGTGTCAGCCCTGTTGGCCCCGATGGGTTCCAGCCGCTTGATGAGGCCAAGACCACCGAAGTTCTGGATTTCTACAAGGCTATTTCCAAAGCTTCGCCTCCCGGTGAGCTGTTCTGGAAGCAATCGCGCGAGCTGTATTTTGATGGTAAAGCCGCCATGATCATATGGTCGCCATTTATTCTGGACGAATTGGCTGGTCTGCGCGACAGTGCCCCGCCGACCATCAACGACGACCCGACCTCGCGCGATCTGGCCAGCAAGACTGGTATCGTTACCAAACTGTCCGGCCCGTCGAACCCCGATGGCGCGGCCTGGGGTGATGTGCGGTATTTCGGTATCACCAACGATGCAGACACCGACGCGGCGATGGAATTCGTAAAGTTTGCCATGGATGACGGTTATACCCAGACGCTGGCTATTGCGCCTGAGGGTAAGTTCCCCGTGCGCCGTGGTAATGCAGACAATCCGACCGCGTTCTCTGAAGCCTGGGCGGAACTGCCCGTCGGTGTCGATCGCAAGGCCCCTCTGGGCGAGCTGTATGAACAGGCCATGATCGACGAGATTGTTGGTGGTCTGGACGTGGCGCAGCGCTGGGGCGTAGCCGAAGGTCAATTGGCGCTGGCGTCGAAAATGATCAACTCTCAGGCCATCAATCGTGTTGTACGCCAGTACATTGATGACGAGATCGACGCAGCCGCAGCGGTTGCAGCCATGAACGAAGAGCTGGCGAAGGTTCAGTAATCTAGTGGCAACTGCAGCGGCGTGCGCGCCGCTGCACCCAACCCTTCGAGGTACCCCATGACTTCGGCCACCCCACCGACCGGAACCGGGGCGTTAGCCAAACGCGAGGCGCGTCTGGCCTGGACGCTGCTGGCTCCGACCGTGATCAGTGTATCGCTTGTGGTGATCTTGCCTTTGCTGGCAATCTTCTGGATCAGCTTCAAGCCGTTTACCCTGTCCGATCTGCGCCCACCCGCACCGGTTGTGCGTGAAAGCCTGCGCGGATCGGGCGACGATCTGCGGATTGAATACCGTCTGCGCAACTCCAGTCAGGAGATCGCAATCGACGGCGTCACCCTTAGCGACGTTCTGCCCGACGGTGTCGTTGCGGGGGACGTTGCCGCCCCCTGCGTTTTGGACGGGCAGGACCTGTTTTGTGACTTCGGCACTCTTGAAGGGGGCCAGCGTGAGCGTATCCGCATTCCCGTTGACGTGGACGGCGACCCCGATGCCTTTGAAGACGTGGTCGAAGCGTCAGAACCGCGTGTGACCGGAAGCGGGCCGAACGTTCTGACCAACTTTGAATTCAGCCTCGACAACTATGCTCGCGTCTTTGACGGAGCTGAGTTCTGGGGCGTGCTTTGGGTCACGCTGTTTTACACGGTGTTCGGAACCATTGGCGCCTTGGTCATGGGCCTGTTTGCAGCGCTTTTGCTGAATAAAAGCTTCAAAGGGCAGGGGTTCATCCGGGGCCTTTACCTGTTTCCCTATGTCGCTCCTGTCATTGCGGTGGCCTTTACCTGGGTCACGCTGTTTGATCCGTTTTCGGGTTCTGCCAATGCGCTTTTGATCCAGATGGGTCTGACCAGTGCACCGATCAATTTCTTCGGCGAACGCCCTTTGGCGCTGATCATGGTCACGGTGTTCGAAATCTGGCGCTATTTCCCGCTGTCCTTCCTGTTCATCCTGGCGCGGATGCAATCCATTGATAGCAGCATGTATGAAGCTGCTGATATGGATGGAGCGTCGCCCTTCCAGAAGTTCTGGTTGCTGAGCATCCCGCAATTGTTGGGCATCCTGTCGGTACTGTTCCTTCTGCGCTTTATCTGGACGTTCAACAAGTTCGACGACATTTTCCTGCTGACCGGTGGTAATGCGGGTACCCGCACACTGACTGTGAATGTCTATGAGCAGGCGTTTGCGATCTCAAACATCGGGGCAGGAGCGGCGGTGGCCGTGGTTATCCTGCTGTGCCTGATCGCCTTCAGCTTTGTCTTCTTCCGCTTCATCAGCCGTGAGGAGGGTCTGTGATGCGCAAAGGTTTCATCACTAGCCCGGTTCTGGGCGCACTCTGGTTGGTCATCATTGCCAGCACCGTCGCCGTCACCATGTCCTTCGCCACGGGCGCAGCGTTTCGCCCGCAGGTGGGGTTGAGCCTGATCTGGGGCGCGGTGGCAGGTCTTACTTATGTTGCGTTTCCGGCGCGCCATGCTCCGGCGCGTTTGGCGATCTCTGTGCTATTGGGTTTGTCTTGTCTAAGCGGTTTGGGCCCCGTCCTGATTGGTCTGGATACGACGCTGCAGGCAAGCCTAATCACTGTCATCGCGGTTGCGGTTGTGATGCACCTGTCATTGGCCGAGATCCTTAAGGAACTGCCCTTCACCGAACTGACACGCCATGAATTCGAAGAGGCGGTGATCCGCTTTTGCACCGGATTCGGGTATATCTTTTTCACGGCCATTGTCGTCATCCCATTCTATGTGATGGTGATGACCAGCCTGAAATCTCAGCAGGCTCTATTGCAGAACCCGTTGGATTTCTCAGTAGACCTGAGCCAGGGCACTGCATTGTTACGCAGCTATACCGAGCTGTTCCGCGACTTCAATTTCGGCACTTATCTCTGGACGTCCTTCTATGTCTCGGTCCTGACTGTGTTCATCACGTTGCTGTTCAGTGTCCCCGGTGCCTATGCGGTGGCGCGGTTCCGGTTCAAAGGGCAAAAGGCGTTTTCGCGGTCGATCCTGCTGATCTACATGGTTCCGATGATCGTTCTGGCGCTGCCGATTTATATCGCGTTTTCGCTGACTGGTCTGCGGAACTCGATCCTTGGCATTGTCATGATCTACCCGGTCACGACGATCCCCGTCGCGCTTTACATGCTGCAGGGTTACTTTCGAGGTCTTCCGACTGAAGTTGAAGAGGCTGGTCTGATGGATGGTCTGTCGCGTTTGGCTGTGATTTGGAAGATCACCCTGCCGCTCAGCCTGCCTGCGCTGGCCTCGGTATCGCTCTATGTTTTCATGATTGCGTGGAACGAGTTCCTGCTTGCTTTCATGCTGCTGGACGATCCGTCGAAATTCACACTGACCCGAGGCGTTACAATGCTGAATTCCTCGGAAATTCCCCGACAACATCTGATGGCTGGTGCGGTGATCGCCACCTTACCGATCATGGCGTTGTTTCTGGGACTTGAACGTTTCATGACCAAGGGCCTGACTGCGGGGTCCGTCAAAGGATGACTGAGATGAACCAACATACAAACCCGGACCGCGAAGCGCGCAATATTCTGATTGCCAATGATCGCGGTGGTTACACGATCCCGACCGAGGGGCTGTACCCTTATCAATGGAACTGGGACAGCGCGATTGCTGCCCTGGGATTTGCGGAATTCGACATTGACCGCGCCTGGACCGAGGTCGAAACGCTGTTCTCAGGCCAATGGACGGACGGCATGGTGCCGCACATCCTGTTCCACCAGCAGGATGACGGATATTTCCCTGGCCCGGACGTTTGGGGGTGCAACGGCCCGATTTTGTCGTCGGGGATAATTCAACCCCCCATTGCGGCGACAATGGTCCGCAAGATTTGGGAGCAGGACCGCGTCGCTGGCGAGCAACGCTTGCGCGATCTGTTTCCAAAGTTACTGGCCTGGCATCGATGGATAATGAAGTGGCGTTTGGATGATAGGGATGCGGTCTGCACGACGCATCCATGGGAAGCCGGCCGCGATAACGCTCCCGACTGGGACAAATCGATGGCGCGCATGGACGCTTCAGATGTAGGTGAGTATCAGCGCCGAGACACCACTCATGTAAACAGCGACGACCGGCCTACCAAGTTTGACTATGACCGGTACATCAAACTGGTTCAGATTGGTCGTGAGGCCGAATGGGATCAGCAGATCCTGCTGGAAAAGAACCCATTTCGGGTTGCCGACCCAACGATGACATTCTCGGCGTTGCGCGCGGCAAGAGATCTTTTGGAGATCAGCGAAGCACTTGACCTTGAGGCCGAAGGATTGCGTGCGGATGCCGATCGGCTCGAAAACGGTGCACGGTCTTTGTGGAATGAAGACCTGGGCAGCTTTGATTCCCGTGACGCGCATACAGGTGAGTGGGCGGGCAGCATCTCAAACGCGTCGTACATGTGCTGGTATGCAGGTATCGATTCAGAAAAGATGTTGGGGCGTTTGAATTCAGTTTTGGAGACCGTTCCCTATCCAGTTCCAAGCTACGATACATCGATGCCGAACTTTGATGCGCGCCGGTATTGGCGCGGTCCGACCTGGGCCATCATGAATATGATGATCGGATTTGGGCTGGAAGACATGGGCTACAGGCAACAGGCAGAAGATCTGCGTCAGAAAACGGCAAAGCTGATCTCGAACTACGGATTTGCTGAGTATTTTGATCCAAAAACCGGAAGCCCAGCCGGTGGCACTGCGTTCACCTGGACAGCCGCAGTCTGGCTTCACTGGGCAGGGAGAAGCTAATGGGCAGCATTGAACTAAAGTCCGTCGAAAAATGGTTTGGGTCAGCCCAGGTCATCAAAGGCGTGGACCTCAAAATCGAAGAGGGCGAATTCATTGTTTTTGTCGGCCCCTCAGGCTGTGGCAAATCCACCTTGTTGCGCATGATTGGTGGGCTCGAGGATATCTCGCGTGGGTCACTTCTGATCAATGACACTGACGTCACCGATCATCCGCCCTCGAAACGCGGGTTGACGATGGTGTTCCAATCTTATGCGCTTTACCCGCATCTTACGGTTGCCGAAAACATGGGGTTCTCGCTGAAAGTGGCCGGAGTGCCAAAGGCTGAGATCGCAGAGCAGGTCAATACAGCGGCAGAGGTTTTGAAGCTTGGACCGTTTTTGGAACGCCGGCCAAAAGACTTGTCAGGTGGACAGCGCCAGCGCGTTGCCATCGGCCGATCCATTGTGCGTGATCCCACCGCCTTTTTGTTCGACGAGCCGCTTTCGAACCTCGATGCGGCCCTGCGGGTCGAGATGCGGTACGAGATCGCCAAGCTGCACCAAAGCCTCAAGCGGACGATGATCTATGTGACCCATGATCAGGTCGAAGCCATGACGCTGGCCGACCGGATCGTGGTTCTGGAATACGGCAAGATCGCGCAGGTCGGTACGCCCCGCGAGCTCTATGAACGTCCGGCCAATCTGTTTGTGGCCCAGTTCATTGGAAGCCCAAAAATGAACGTGTTGCGCTGTTCCGCTCAAGGCGGCAGTTATACGTTGGCACATGGCAGAGGGGGCCAATTTGCGTTTTCCGGCGAAGCCAACCGATTGGGTGTGCGCCCTGAACACATCGAAGTGGTTACGGCGGGCGAGGGCCAGACCGACGGCGTGATCGAGGTGATCGAATACCTGGGTGCCGATACGTTCCTAATTGTCGATGTCGGTGCTGAAGAAAACGTCACTGTGCGTTTGAATGGAGACACGGACCTCAAACCGGGCGCACATATCGGTTTGCATTTTCCGACCAGCAAGCTGCATTTTTTCGATGGAGATGGTCAAGCTGTGGGTCGGGAATAGTCCTATACACTGCCAATAGTTTTTCAAGCACGCGTTGCGGTGTCGATTCCAGAACCACAACGCGTTCTTTTTTGAATATATGTGCAGCTTTGTTCCACCTTTCGCCTGCATCGCCTGGCTAACTGTCAAAAACACTTTGAACTTGTGGCACTTTATGGGCCTACAGGACCATACTGTGTTTGTGTCCGTCACATCCAATTGACCCTTGTGTGATTTGAAAAGTCGGTGAAGCGACTTTGATTTTTAGGATGGCTATTGAATTAAAGGCAGACACGATGTTGGCTACATCTTGTTGAATTTGCTCGAAACGAGAGAAGAGAGACATGGCGAAAAACGTGTGTGAAGTCCTGCTGGACATATTGGCGGATGCAGGTGGTCGTCAGATCTTTGGCGTGGTTGGCGACGCGCTGAACCCTTTCCTCGAAGCCATGCGCGGGGATGACCGGTTTGAGTGGAAAGGGCTGCGGCACGAAGAAAACGCAGCTTATGCGGCTTATGCGCAGTCACATCTGACAGGCGGTATCGGGATTTGTGCCGGCACGGTTGGACCCGGAGCGTTGCATCTGATTAACGGGCTCTACAACGCCAAACGCGAAGGCGCCGGTGTCGTAGCGATCACTGGCCAGGTCGCCCACCGGGAACGCGGAACCGGTTATCATCAGGAAGTGAACCTGGAAAAAGCCTTTGATGATGTGTGCGACTATCAGGCGGTGATCCACACGCCGGATCAGATGCCGCGTCTTGCCCAGATCGCCGTGCAACGTGCGCTCATCAACCGCGAGGTGGTGCGGATTGAACTGCCCATCGATGTATCCGAACAAAAGGTGCCCAGCCTGCACCAGTTCCACCCGCTTTTGAAACAGCCCTCTACCCTGATCCCACCCGAAGATGAGATTGCCCGTGCTGCGCAGATCATAAACGCAGGCAAGAAGGTGGCGCTTTTTGCCGGTGTAGGTTGCCGCGAGGCCAAGGATCAGGTGTTGGCCCTGTCGCAAAAGCTCAACGCTCCGCTTGCGCATACGTTGAAGGGCAAGGATATCTTCGACTACGACGACCCGAATGTGGTTGGCATGACTGGTCTCATCGGCAACCCCGGCGGCTATCACGCGGTACGCGATTGCGATGTGCTTGTGATGCTGGGCACCGACTTTCCCTATGAATGGTTCCTGCCAGAGACGGCCAAGATCGTGCAGATCGACCGCAGCGTCGAAAATCTGGGTCGCCGTGCGCCTATCGCATCGGGCCTGTTGGGGGATGTCGGAGCGACGCTGGACCGGCTGCTGCCTCAAATAGCCGAGAAAGAAGACCGAAACTTCGCCGATCACCAGGTTAAACTCTGCAACAAGTGGCTGGCGCAACAGGACAAAGAGGCCAGCCTCGAACGTGCCAGCGAACCGCTGCACCCGCAGTTATTCGCCCGCGAGATTTCCAATCAGGCCGCAGAGGATGCGGTTTTTGCCATGGATATTGGTGAATGCACCGTCTGGGTGGCGCGGCAGACCCGAATGAAGGGTGGGCGGCGAATGGTGGGTTCATTCAACCATTCCTCTCTGGGCTCTGGCTTGCCTTCGGCGCTTGGAGCAGCGGCGCTCGATCCCTCGCGTGAGGTCTGGACGTTCTGCGGCGACGGCGGCTTTGGTATGTCCATGCAGGATTTCGTGACCGCGGTGCGCTACGACTGGCCGATCAAGGTGATTGTGTTCAACAACCAAACGCTGGGCTTTGTGAAGATGGAGATGGAGGTTGCGGGCTATGCCGTGAACCCGATGGCCACGGATCTGGTGAACCCGGATTTCGCCGAATACGCAAAGGTCTGTGGTGGGGATGGTGTGCGTGTGGAACATGCCGCTGACATCAAAGATGCCATCGCGCAGGCCAAAGCCAGCACCAAGCCGTTCATCATCGACGCCATGGTCACGCCGGGTGAGCTGGTGATGCCCCCACATGTGGACACCAAGATGGCCTGGGGCTTTGGTATGTCCAAACTGAAAGAAGGAATCCTGCTGGCGAAGGGCGACCACGCCCAGTGGGACAATTGGGTCAAAGAGCTCAAGGCGCAGCTGTAACGCGGGTGCCAATCCAATTTAGAAACCGGAGATCGGACGCATGATTGTACGCAACATATACTACGCGGTGGCCTTTTTCGGCCTGCCCCTGACTTTGCTGCTTGGCTGGTTTTGGACCCCAGCGCTGTGGCTGTTGGTGATCGTGCTGCCCTATATCGCAATCGGGGCTTATGACCTGATGACGACCAAGCACAATGTGCTTAATAACTATCCGGTTCTGGGCCATTTTCGTTACATGCTGGAATTCGTCAGCCCAGAAATACGCCAGTACTTTGTTGAAACCAACGAAAGCGGACGGCCCTTCAACCGGATCACGCGCAGTCTGGTCTATGCTCGTGCCAAAGGCCAACAGGATACACAGGCGTTTGGCACCCAGTACGACATCACGCAGGTAGGCTATCACCGCACCAACCATTCTCTGTCGCCGAAAGAAGTGGAAAAAAGCGAAGAGCGGGCGACGCTGGGCGGCCCGCAATGTTCCAAGCCTTACGATGCGTCGCGCTTGAACGTTTCAGCGATGAGCTTCGGAGCGCTGAGCCATACCGCGATCCGGGCGTTGAATGGTGGCGCCAAAGACGGTGGGTTTGCCCATAACACAGGAGAGGGTGGTATTAGCCCGCATCATTTGGCGGAAGGCGGTGATCTCATTTGGCAGATTGGCACGGGCTATTTCGGCTGCCGCACCCCCGAAGGTGGGTTTGACAAGGACAAGTTTGCAGAGAAAGCCCAAAAGGACGTGGTCAAAGCCATTGAGATCAAGCTGAGCCAGGGTGCGAAACCTGCCCATGGCGGGGTTCTACCTGCGGTCAAAGTCGACGAGGAAATCGCAGAAATTCGCGGTGTTGAACCCCATAAGGATGTAATTTCACCCCCGGCACATTCGGCCTTCGATACCCCCACCGGGCTGATGGAGTTTGTGCAGCATCTGCGTGAGATGTCGGACGGCAAGCCAGTGGGTTTCAAGCTGTGCATCGGTAAACGGTCCGAATTCATGAGTATCTGCAAGGCAATGCTGGATACCGGGATTTTGCCCGATTTTGTCACAGTCGACGGGGCCGAAGGCGGCACCGGCGCTGCGCCCGTGGAATACTCCAACAGGTTGGGGATGCCGTTGAACGAAGGGTTGATCTTTGTCGATAACTGCTTGCGTGGCATCGGTGTGCGCGACAAGGTCCGCGTCATCTGTTCCGGTAAGGTCGCAACAGGCTATGACATGATCGAAAAACTCGCCTTGGGCGCAGATATGTGCAATTCGGCCCGCGCGATGCTGTTTGCCGTGGGCTGTATCCAGTCGCTGCATTGTAATACCAACCGCTGTCCCACGGGCATCGCCACTCAGGATCAGGAACGCGCGAAGGCTGTGTATGTGCCGCAAAAACGTCAGCGGGTGAATCGCTATCATGATGCCACGCTGGAAAGCTTCCGCGAAATTCTGGGTGCAATGGGCTACGAAAAGGTCACGGACTTGCACCCGTCGGATATTCTGCGCCGCTCAACAGACGAAAAAGAGTTCACATATGCGGACCTTTATGAACGGCTTCCCGAAGGTGGGTTGCTGTCAGACAGTGTCCCTGCGGGATTTGCAAGCGATTGGGAGCGTGCATCGGCCCAACGGTTCTGACGCACTGAAGGGTCGATCATTGGCGTTTAATCCCCAAGCCTGTATGGACATAGATCGAAGAATGCGATTCTGATCAGGGGGCCAAGGACTTGCAGCGAACACTCATGTACCTCGCCGTCTTTGTCGGCGGCGCGCTTGGGTCGGTGCTGCGCGAAATGCTGTCGCTTGAAATACCCGGCGTGCCCTTCGTGACTGCAACCTTCGGGATCAATATTGCCGCCTGTCTGTTCATCGGCTGGCTCTACGCGGTGCGGCACAGGGTTCACGCCCATGTCATCCATCTAGGCGCGGTTGGGTTTTGCGGAGGGTTGTCGACCTTTTCCTCATTCGTAGCCGAGCTCGACCGGCTGTCCCAAGCAGATATCGCCTATATGGTCGCAGCTCTGGCCCTTGAAATTGTTTTTGGTCTTGCCGCCGCCATCCTGGGTGAAGCGATCGGGCGCAAGTACCACGCAGGAGAGCACCCGGATGAGTGATCTCTATTTACACGCAGCATTTGCTTTGGGCGGCGGTCTGGGCGCGGTCGCTCGGCATATGCTCAACCGTATGATCACGCATGAACTGCCGCTTTCGACACTCATCGTGAATGTGGTGGGTTGCCTGTTGCTGGGTTTGTGGGCGGGTTATCTGGGTGAACCCCACTTAATGCCCGAGGAGGAACGCCGTTTGGTCTTTGGTTTCTGCGGAGGCTTCACCACGTTTTCCAGCTTTGCCTATCAGTCCCTGCAACTCCACCGCGAGCGTACCATCCTGATGGCAGCAGGGAACATTTTGCTGAGTGTAGCTTTGTGCTGGATTGCGTTCTGGTTCGGCCTTCAAGCGATGTGGTGAGGTTTTCACTTGAGTCCGGCTGCGAATTTCGCATCCATAAGGCATGGCTGACCCAACCCCTCCTTCCGATCTCAAGTCCCGACGTGCACTGGACAATACGGTGTTGGCCTTTCTACGAACCGAGTTGGCCAACCGGCGCACCTTGCTGGCCTATGTAAAAACCGCCTTGGGGGTGGCGATTGCAGGATTTGGATTAATGCAGTTTGCGGATGCGGATTCGGTTTTTGTCTGGGTTGGAATGGCTGTTCTACCTTTATCAGTTTTGATTTTGGTCTATGGCATCATCGACTACATCCATATTCGCCGCCGGATCGAACAGGAAAAGCGTGACGCGCGGGTCTGAGGGTGAGCCATCGGATACAGGGTCAGCTTGACCGAAACGCGGTCGGGGCCTGACCGAATTCTGCTTTGAACGCGCGGGTCATCGCGCTGGCGTTTTCGTACCCGCAACGCCCAGCGATCTCGGCGATGGATTGTTCTGTTTCCTCTGCCAGATTACGCGCTAGCGTCAGTCGCAAACGCCGATAAAGTGCCTGCGGGGTGGTTTTCAGTTCGGCACGTATGCGGGTTTCGATCCGTTTTTGCGAACATCCGATGCGCCGCGCGATCTGTGTGATTGACAACGGGGTTTCAATATTTGCCTGCATCACGTCCAACGCCCGATTGACCAGTTTGTCTTCGGATTTCAATGGCAAAGAATAGGGATCGCGCCCGTTTCGCCCCATCAGTAATTGCGCCACCTCCAGAGACAATAGCGGGCCGTGATCCTGCCGAATAAGTGCTGAGGCGAGATCGAACGCCGCCATCGCCCCGGAACAGGTCAGCCGATTGCCATCGATGACAAAGCGTTCACGCACGGTTTCAACCGCCGGAAACTGTTCTTCGAACCGAGATAACTCGTCCCAGTGAATGGTTGCCCGATGCTCATCCAGCAAACCCGCGCGCGCCAAAAGCCAACTGCCGGTATCCAACCCTGCGATCTTCGTATGCCGTTTTGCCGCTGCCAGCACGACCCGAATGGTTGCCCGTGTATCGAGTTTCAGAAAACCATAAGACGGCATGACCACAAGGACATCGCCCCTTTGATCCCCAATCGCTCCGTCCGGGGTGACACTCAGCCCGCTCGAGCTTTGGACCGGTGTTCCGTCCAGTGTGCAGAACCTCCACACATAGAGCGATTGATGTGACATGTTGTTCGCCGCTCGCAGCGGTTCGACCATGTTTGCTAGGCAATGGTTCGAAAACCCGTTGAAGAGCAGAATGTTGTATCGCCGTGGCAAAAATTTCGAATTCTGCATGATATACGCCTAAAACTGCATGTCGAGAATTTGAGGGATGACGTTCTTTGGGTCAACTACTGATCCAAGGGATACGCGCCATGCAATTCGGTTTGTCCGAAGAACAAGAAATGATCGTCTCGACGGTCCGCAGCTTTGTTGAAAACGAAATCTACCCGCATGAAGAGGTGGTCGAGCGCAGTGGTACCGTCCCGCTCGAGTTGGGCAACGAGATCAAGCAGAAATGCATCGATCTGGGATTTTATGCTTGTAACTTCCCCGAAGAGGTCGGTGGCGCGGGCTTGTCCCATCTGGATTTCACTCTTGTTGAGCGCGAGCTTGGCCGCGGATCGATGGCGCTGACGCATTTCTTTGGACGCCCGCAAAACATCCTGATGGCCTGCAATGATGAGCAACGCGAACGTTATCTGCTGCCTTCCGTACGCGGTGAAAAGATGGATGCTTTGGCGATGACCGAACCGGATGCCGGGTCGGACGTGCGCGGCATGAAATGTCAGGCAGTGCGCGATGGGGGTGACTGGGTAGTCAACGGCTCGAAACACTTCATTTCTGGTGCGGAACACGCGGATTTCTTCATTGTCTTTATCGCAACCGGCGTGGACGAAACCCCCAAAGGCCCCAAAAAGCGCATCACCACTTTCCTGGTGGATCGCGGCACCCCGGGCTTTGAAGTGCGCGAAGGGTACAATTCGGTCAGCCACAAGGGCTACAAGAATTATATCCTTTATTTCGACAATTGCCGTCTGCCGGATGCGCAGGTTCTGGGCGAAGTCGATGGTGGTTTTGCCGTTATGAACGAATGGCTCTACGCAACTCGCTTGACGGTTGCGGCGTTCTCGGTTGGGCGCGCGCGGCGCTGCTTTGACTATGCGCTGAACTATGCGGCCGAGCGCAAGCAGTTCGGCCAGCCTATTGGCAAGTTTCAGGGCGTCGGCTTCCAGATCGCAGACATGATCACCGAGATCGACGCCGCCGACTGGCTGACCCTTGCCGCCGCCTGGCGTCTGGACCAAAACCTGCCTTCGAACCGTGAGATTGCCTCGGCCAAGCTTTATGCTTCTGAAACGTTGGCGCGAGTGACGGATGCGACGCTGCAAATCTATGGTGGTATGGGTCTGATGGACGACTTCCCGATCGAGCGTTTCTGGCGCGATGCACGCGTTGAACGCATCTGGGACGGCACCAGTGAAATTCAGCGCCACATCATCAGCCGTGATCTTCTGCGTCCACTGGGCGCCTGACCATGAACAAAGACCTGACCCGGCTTTTGCGCCCGAAAACTATCGCTGTCATTGGCGGTGGTGTCTGGTGTCAGCAGGTTATTCTGCAATCCGAACGTATGGGCTATGCCGGGCAAATCTGGCCAGTTCATCCCAAAGCCAACGAAATCGCGGGACACAAGGTTTATGGCCAGATCGAAGACCTGCCTGAAGCCCCGGATGCGGTGTTCATTGGCATCAACCGCCACGCCACTATTGAGGCGGTTCAGGTCCTTTCCAGCATGAGCGCGGGCGGGGCGGTCTGTTTTGCCTCGGGTTTTTCCGAAGCCGTCGCTGAAGACGACACCGGCGGGGACTTGCAGGCGCAGCTGATCGCCGCAGCCGGTGACATGCCCATTCTTGGCCCGAATTGTTATGGCTACATCAACGCGCTGGACGGTGCGCTGTTGTGGCCGGACCAGCACGGGGCGACGCCGGTGGACAAAGGCGTCGCGATCCTGACTCAAAGTTCGAATATCTCGATCAACCTGACCATGCAGAAACGCGGCTTGCCGATTGCCTATATGGTGGCTTGCGGAAACATGGCGCAAACCAGTCAAGCGCAGATCGCTGCGGCCTTGCTTGATGATCCGCGCGTGACAGCCCTGGGTTTGCACGTCGAAGGTTTCAAGGACATCCGCGAGTGGGAGGCGCTGGCCGCAAAGGCCCATGCAAAGGGCATTCCGCTGGCCGCCCTAAAGGTCGGCGCTTCGGAACAGGCGCAGGCAGCGACGGTGTCTCATACAGCGTCTCTGGCAGGAAGTGATGCGGGCGCGCAGGCGTTGTTGGACCGGCTTGGTATCCCGCGTCTTTCGTCGCTACCGGATTTCCTCGAAACGTTGAAACTGCTGCACTGCTACGGTCCATTACCCAGCGGTAACATAGCCTCGATCAGCTGTTCGGGGGGCGAGGCGAGCCTGATTGCAGACATGGCGGTCGGCACCGGTTTGACCTTCCCACCGCTAAGTGATGATAAAAAGACCCATCTACGCAATGCGCTAGGTCCTATGGTGGCGCTGAACAATCCGCTGGATTATCACACCTATATCTGGCGCGATGAACGCGCGATGTCGCAGGCATGGTCCGGTATGACGGGTGAGGATATCGACCTGACGTTTTCTATCGTCGATTATCCGACCACCGACGCCACAGATTGGACCTGTGCAACGCGGGCGGCCTTGCAAGTTCGTGCGGACACTGGGGCACGGTTTGCCATTGTCGCGACCCTGCCAGAGTTACTGCCTGAAGATGTGGCGAAAGACCTGATGACAGGCGGCGTCGTGCCTTTTATGGGTATCCGTGAAGCGCTTGCCGCCACGCGCGCGGCGGGTCAGGTCCGTGCCCCCTGTTTGCAGCCCGTTTTGCTGCCAGGCAGCGTCGAGGCGTCCGGAACCCTTACCGAGGGGGTGTCCAAACAGGCGCTGGCAGAATGCGGTTTGCGCATCCCTCAAAACCGCACAGTCAGTGGCGCAGAAGAAATCAGCAAAGCGGTGCAGGATATGCGCGCCCCTTTTGCGGTGAAAGGCGTAGGGCTTGCGCACAAATCAGAATACGCCGCCGTTCGGCTGGGCATCCAGGCCGAAGACGTGGCCGATGTAGCGGCCGAAATCGGCACCGAAGCCATTCTGATAGAAGAGATGATCACGGGGACCGTTGCGGAACTTTTGGTTGGTGTTGTTCGTGATCCGGCGCATGGGTTTGTATTGACCATTGGGGCAGGGGGCGTACTGACCGAAGTCATGCGTGACACAGTTTCTCTGCTGGTGCCCAGCGTGCCCGAAGACATCCGCACGGCTCTTGACCAGCTGAAAATCGCACCTCTGCTTGCAGGCTATCGCGGCCAACCGGGGGCTGATATGGATTCGATCATTGCCGCAGTCGATGCTGTTCAGGCTTATGTTTTGCAAAACGCCGACACGCTCGGCGAGGTCGAGATTAACCCTCTCCTCTGCACGCGGGACGACGCGGTTGCGGTGGATGCACTTATAAGGAAGGCCTGAAAAATGGACCCAATCAAAACCCGCCGCGACGGAACGATCCTCGAGGTGACGCTGGACCGCCCCAAGGCCAATGCCATTGACCTTGCCACCAGCAGAATCATGGGCGAGGTCTTTGCCGCATTTCGCGACGACCCAGAGCTTCGCGTAGCCATTCTGACCGGCGCGGGCGATAAATTCTTTTGCCCCGGCTGGGACCTGAAAGCTGCCGCCGATGGTGACGCGGTGGACGGGGATTATGGTGTTGGCGGGTTTGGAGGTCTGCAAGAGCTGCGCGACCTGAACAAGCCCGTGATCGCAGCCGTGAACGGCATCGCCTGTGGGGGCGGGCTTGAGCTTGCCCTTTCAGCGGACATGATCTTTGCCGCTGATCACGCCACTTTTGCCCTACCGGAAATCCGCTCGGGCACTGTGGCAGATGCTGCCAGCGTCAAGCTGCCCAAACGCATTCCATATCACATTGCCATGGAACTGCTGCTGACCGGGCGTTGGTTCGATGCGGAAGAAGCCAATCGTTGGGGGCTGGTGAATGAGATCGTCGCTGCCGATCAACTCATGGACCGTGCCTGGGAACTTGCCCGCCTTCTGGCCTCGGGGCCGCCTTTGGTTTATGCGGCAATCAAGGAGATCGTGCGCGACGCCGAGGATACCAAATTCCAGGATGCGATGAACCATATCACCAAACGTCAGCTGCGCACTGTTGACGTACTCTATGCCAGTGAAGATCAACTGGAAGGTGCCCGCGCCTTTGCCGAAAAACGCGATCCGGTTTGGAAAGGGAAATAAACAAACCCAGCGATCAGTAGGTGGATTTGCCATTTACTGATCCACGCTGCGGGTGCACAATAAGTTATGCCTTATTTCGAGCGTAAACCCTACGAAAACCCGTCACGCGTAATTAGCTCTGTTGCATCGCAGCCAGACACTCAACCGATTTCGGATATCGCGCGTCGCGTGCTTGAGACAGAGCGCGGCAACCAAAAACATCTTGAAGGGCCTTTTACCTGTCGCAAGATCTGCCATCCCGGCGGTACGGCCACAATCTTGTTGTCCTTTGCTGCGGCTGATGGTGACGAGCCGGTTGAAATGCAGTTCGAACCCGGTGATCTGACCAATCCGAATGGGGATATTCTGCCTGCAAACCGCGTAAACGTTGTTCCACCCCAAATCCAACTGGCTGCCGGAGAGACCACAGATGTAGCGATTGTAGTCACCGTGCCGGATTTGACGGAACCGGGCGCTTATCATGGCCGGATCGCCTGCACCGGGACCGAGCAAACTTCGATCGTTGTGGTGTTTGAGGTTGCGGGCGCTCAGACCTGACGGGTCACGAGGTAATCCATGAACTGCGCCAGAAACGCACGCGGGGCGTCTTGGGTGCCTGCAAATACCTGCGCAAATTCCTGACGGGCAGATACAAGCAGATCGTTGGCCGCATCTTGCGCAAATCGGATGCTGCCATAGTGGCCCATACGCTCAAGCACCCATTCAACATCCTGATTTGACCGGTTTTCACGCGGGTTTGACAGCATCTCGGCCAATCGCTTCTGTTCCGGTTCATCGGCGTGCAGGCTAAGCTGACCCAACATCAGCGTGCGTTTGCCCTCATAGATGTCGCCGCCAATTTCCTTGCCATATTTGTCCTGCGAACCAACAAGGTTCAGAACGTCGTCCTGAATTTGAAAAGCTGCGCCCAGAAAAAAGCCGAACGCGTTGAAATCATCCAGATTTAACGCGCCCAACGCTACATCCTGCGGCCGCGCAATCAATGCCCCGATCCGCATGGGGTGAATGAAACTGTACCAACAGGTCTTTTTAAGACACATCCGCAAATAGTCCGAGGCGTCCACGTTCAGTCGGTTGTCCCGTATCCAACCCAGCTCCAACGCCTGACCTTCAATGGATTGCTGTAGCAGATGGTCGAACTCATCCACGACACGCATTCCGGTTTCCAGCCCAAGCGACCCAAGATTTTGCCGCAACAGCCGCAGGGCCAGCGCCTGCATCCCGTCGCCTGTATTTATGGCCAAAGGGACTCCAAGCCGCTGGTGCATGCACGCGCGCCCACGCCTGAAATCGCTTTGATCTTCGATGTCATCGTGGATCAAAAAGGCATTATGCAAAAGCTCCAGCACAGCTGCGGACACCCGTGCTTCCTCGGTGTTGCCCCCAAAGGCTTCGCAGGTGGCCAGCAATAGCGCGGGCCGTAGTCCTTTGCCTGATGTTTCGATATAATCCCGTATCGGACCATACAGATAAGCCTGGGGTTCACCCCTTGGCAAAAGCCCCAACAGAGTTTCACGCGCGCGATCCCCGTAAGAGGTCAGCTGTTTCAGAAACTCCTGCTGTGCCGCAGGGTCCAGATGCGCGGTTCCGGGTTTCAATGTTTAACTCTTCTGCGTGATGATCACGCGGGGTTTGCTGTTCTGCGCACGGTCGGAGGCGAAGGGGGCATCCGTCATTGGCAGAGCCCTGGACAGAACATCAGACTGACCGCTGTCGCGTCCCAGATCATAGGCTAGATCTTCGGCCACCTCATCTCCGGGGATCGGAAGATCAGCGGTGGGCTCATAGCTGGCCATCAGATCAAACAGTTCTTTAGGCGGGCAAATCATGCGCAGCGCTTCGGCGATGGCCGGGTCTTCGATGATCCCGCCGGGCTTGGAGTATTCAGCAGTCTGTTCCCCAATGACCGCCAAAGGTCCGTCGCCGCCGCGATCAACCCCTGTCGTGTCCTGACCCATTTTGAGTGCAGCCTCAACCGCAACCGCGAACCTGTTGTCCCAAGGCAGACCCGCTTGGTAACGCGCGTAGTCATAGGCGCGCAGCGGTTTCAGGATATCAGGCTCGTGCAGGTCCCAGATCTGGCAGGGCTCGGCATCCGACCCGCTGCGTTGCAGGATCGCGTTGACCGCCCGGCGCGCGGCCTCATTCGCTCCTTCCATTGTGGCAAGGTCAGTGAAGGTGCGCACATAATCGGAGGCCAGAAAGAAGTTCGGGATCAATGTGGCCGCATCTGGCCGCAGCCGCCAACTGTTGATTCGGTTGACCAGCAGAGGTTCCACATTGCTTTGTCGTTTGGGATCTTCGGGGTCCTGCACGATGTCGGGGTCGAGGAACCAATAGTGCATATCCTCATCCCGCAGCACAGTCTCGCCATCTACATTGAGGCTGCGCTTGAGCTGCTCCCAAACCTCTTTTGCAATCTCTTCCCGGGTGCAATTGCGCGCGGTCTTGCCGTTTAGACCCGGCTTGTCCCATTCCGAAATGTCAATTGAAAGCAGACCCTTGGTTTTGCCTTCAGCCCAGTTGTCAAAGTTGATCCCCGGCCAGAACTGTTTTTGCGACACGGCGGTCAAAGCCCACGGGCTATCAATGAAGATGACGTGGCCGTTGGTCAGCGTGACCTCTTTGGTCAAATAAAACTGAATGCCGTTCATCCACTGCACGTCGTTCGCAAGAAGCGGCAGTTTGGCAAGCGCCGGATCGGCCGCCATCATCTCGGGCGTCAGAAGTGGCGCGATACGTTCGATCGGCATGGCGCTGATGAACCAGTCGCCTGTGACTTTCTGCTTTTTGCCATCCAGTTCGACCGTCGCACCGGTGATCCGCCCGTTTTGGCATTCGATGCCTGTCACCTTTGAGTCGAACTTGTAAACCACACCCCTGCTTTTGAGGTAATCCAGCCAGGGTTGAATCCAGACAAGGTTTGTCGGCCCGTTCAGCAACCTGTTGCACTGCGGTTCGGGGGTGGCGATGCCCAACTGCAACTGTACAGCAATGTCGCCCACGGTCTTGGTGCTGGCAGTTGTGGCTTTGGCAGCTACCAAAGACCGGGTCAGGCCAATGGCAAGAAACTTCTGATAAGCTTCCGAGCGGTCTTCCGCCCCGATGAAATCCCACCATCCGATCCGTTCGTATTCGTCGAACCGTCGTTCTTTGCAGGATGTCGCTATTCGCCACATGCAGGCAACGAAGTGCTCGACATCCTCATATGCGATCTGGTCCCTTGGCGAGAGCGCGAAGGCAATTGTCTTGAACGCATCTGCAACGTCCTTGAGAGTGCGAGGAAATCGCTCGGGTACGATGATGCCGGGCTTGTCGAACTGACTGACCAGAACCTGAGTGGTCGGCACCAGATTATCAAAGCACGTGCCTTTGTCGTAATAAGGCGTGCGGGCCATCGTGTCGGTGATGTGCCGATAGAAGTTTGGGAAGAACCGGAACCCGTGCTCGCCGGGCAACCATGGGCGTTTTACGCCGGGAGGATAGCTGGCCCCGTCCATCTCGGCCCATTTTTCCAGCGCCTTGATGTGCTTCGCCTTCGAGCCGTGATCGCCTTCACCCTTCATCACCGGAATGCTGCGTGCCTTGCCGCCGGGGATCATTTGACGTTCGTGGATCTCAACCTCGAACCCGCGTTCAATCAGTTCGTGCGCGGCGCTCATGCCGGCCACGCCACCGCCAAGAATGACAACTTTTTCAGCCATCTGATGTTCCTTTCGCGGAATAGACGTCAAAGCGCAAGGTGATGTCCGACAGGCTGGCTTCGCCGATGCCAAAACCCTGCACCCGGTTAATCCAGCTATAATTCGGGTTCGATGTCAGGTAACGCGGCGCGAGCCGCACAGGGGCCGTGGCGGGCAGCTTACCCTTCAAAACTGCGGCGTAACCGTCGGGACCAAATTCACACACGCCGGTATCTTCAAACAGGATCGGCGCACCCCCTTCGGTTGGCTTGATCAACGCTCTGGCATGTAGCAGTCCCACGCCGTCAGGGCGCACGCGCATCCAATCGCCTCCAACCGGTTCAATCACCCCTTTTAGGTGCGGGCCTTCGACTGTTCCGCCTTCTTTGATTGCAAAATGCAGCCAGATACCGTCTGGTGTCTCGCCCGAGATATGAAAGTCGCCGGTGAAGGGCACAGTGAATTTGGCGATATGCTCCAGAACCGGTGACTGCTGCGCTGGCTTTGGCTGTTGCGCAGGTGCCGCACTCGGAGCCGTGTCAGGTCCCGGGTCATATTCGCGGCCCCCGGACGTCAAAACCGGACGCCAACTGAGCGACTTGTCGTGCATCAAGGTCGGCAAGGCAGCCATAAAGTGCTGAAGACCTGTTTGGGGATCGCGGTGCAGAGGCCAGCCGCGAATGGCCCGCTCGGGGCCGCCAGCTTGCGAACAGATCAGCCGCACAGTGTCATGAGGCGATACGGATGGTCCGGCCTCGATCAAGGCGCGTTTGTCTCCGGCCGCACTGATCGTTTCTGACCAGCGCAGGGTGACACCGCGGTCTGTAAACTCGCGCACGACCAAATCCTCGGTCAGCAGGTGAGGGTGTGGATTGCCTGTTCTTCCTTGATCCGCAGGCGGAATTTTTGTTGCACGCGGAAGACATGCTCGCCTTCGGCCGACGTTTGCAGATACTTGACCGAGATTTCGGACGGCACAACGATTTCAACCGGCGCCCCTTGCAGTGACACAAGCGCCGCTTTGTTTGCGGGTAATGTACCCGAACGCAGCAATGGACCATCCAGAAACGGCAGAATGCTGTCGCGTGGCAGGACCATCGAGTTGTCCATCGGCGTTGTAACAGCCTGGAACAGGCCATTGCCCATCACACAAGCGTATGGGCCTAGATACCCGCGCGATTCCAATTCGTTGATACCCGCAACCACGGCTTCGAATACTTCAGGTCCGGTGCAGGTTTTCTTCTTGGAAGACGACGACCCAGAAGATTTCTCGCCTGCTTCCAGCAAGCCTTCATATTTGCCGCCTCCGGTGACGGTGTAAATCGGCGGCAACGAGGCTGGCGCGCCAGTGGCGGGTTTGGGACCTTCTCCTGTACCGGGTTGACCGTTGAAAATGATGTCATCTTCGACCCGGGCCACAATTGCGGCAGCACGGCGGAACATGATCATGGCTGCCGACAATTCGGGGTCGGCCATTTGCGCACTTTTCAAGTAGACGTTTACTGAAACTGTGGTCAGGCGCGTGGTGTCAAAGTCGTTGACACCAAGACGTTTTGCGGTGCCGTTTTCGTTGTCGATCAACTCAAGCCGATTCAGCGGGACAGATTGCGTGTCAGCCGGCAACGGCCCGTACAGTGGCAGAAAACTTGCGGCCACCCGAGCACGCAGCGCTTCATCATGGACGGCTTTGTTTACAGCGTTCCACTGGTCGTCGCCCCAGTCCAATGCGTCGGTCATTTCAAATCCCTCTTGGTTGTGCTGCCTTCATCGGTGAGGCACTTGGTTTTTGTTCAATTTGCTTCGTTCAGTCGATCCAGAAGTCGCTTGGCCCGATCTTCTTGGACAACAGCGCCGATGCTGTTGGCCAGCTTCAGCGCCAATTCTGCTTCATCCCGGGCGGCGCCTAATTCTCCGCGTGCGGCAAAGGCTTTGGCTCGCACTCGGTGATATTCCGGTTTGTTCAGTGTTTCTCCGCGTTCCCAGCCCGGGGTGCAGACCGCCTCAAGACGGTCCAGAGCTTTATCGATGTCACTATGGTCGATCATGATTTCCGACAGCACGATCTGATTCTGCGGGAATGTGAAGTTACCGCCCGATTTGGAGATCAGGTTCATGCGCGCTTCGATTTGTTCCGGAACGCCAGCAAGGTTACCTTTTCCGGCCTGTGCAAGGCCCATATAGATGTCCTGCATGGCATGCAGATACAGGAACCCTTCTTCATCCGCGATTTTGCGGGCTTCCTTCATTGTGGCGTCCATTCTGTCCCATTCACCCGCATAGGGCAGGAACATACAACAAGCCCCCATAATATAGACAAGGTTAGGCGCATGGTTCAGCGCTTTGCTTACCTCGATAGACTGAAGGCGTGCGGCTTCGGCGTCGTCGAACTTGCCTTGCTGCCACAACAGGCAACCCTGGATTGCCAGCAATGAGGCCAAGGTCGAGGACTGGGTCATCGGCATCATCGCCATATCAAGTTCGGGCGTGATGAGGGCAAAGGCGCGGTCGATCTGGTGTTCACAATCTGCGAATTCACCTCGGAAGTAGTGAGTAAAGCTAAGGGCTCGGGCCGTCAGAACGTTGGCGACCGGATCTTCGGTCATTCCGGCCATTACATTTAGCGCTTGTCCCATCTCCATGGCATGGTTCATATGACCGCCGACAAAGAAGTTGGTCCAGCGACAGAAGGTAGCCGCAAAAAGCGTCTCTCCATCGCCCAGAGCCTGGGCAAGTTCCATCGCACGGGCGGCTGTTTCCCCGACCTGATCCGCAGACCAGCCATAAATCGCCATATAGGCGGGTAGAATGTTCATCTGAACCCGCAATTCGAATCCATCACGTTCGGCAGTTGCGGGCATTGTTCCGAGATTACGCAGTGCCGCCCGAAATGCCGATATCGCAGGAAGGTTTGCCAGTCGGGACAGGGCCAGTTCTCCAGCCGTGAACCAGTGGGTGACGGCCTCGTTCTTTAGCCCTCCCAAATCGCAGTGATGCGCGATGGTATCAGGGGCAGGGCTGCCAAAGGCCTTGTTCCCATCCAGCAGAGCCTTGGCAATTTTCAGATGCAGTTTTTGCCGGTCTTCCCGCAGCAACGAGTTATAGGCTGTGTCCTGAACCAGAGCGTGGTTGAACGTATAGGTGGCCGATCCTTCATCGCTGGTGGCTAACAAAACACCGGCCGCAATCAATTGCAGCAAGGCGCGCTCGACATCCATGTCAGCCTGCGCGACCGCCTTGATCATATGGGCGGAAAAGCTGCGCCCGATGACGGAACCCAGCTGCGCAACCGGTTTGGCGTTTTCCATCCGGTCAAGGCGCGACATCAACGAATCCTGAAGGGTGGATGGCACGCTGAGTGCGTCCAGAACCTCGGCATTGATAGGTGCGTCGGCGGGCAATTGGTCTAGAACCGCTTTGGTCATTTCTTCGATATACAGAGGCACCCCATCCGCTTTTTCGATGATCTGACGGATCAGAATAACCGGCAGGCTATAGGGTTCGGCCACGCGGCGAACCAGTTCGGACGCTTCGGTGCGTGCTAGCGGTGAAAGATCAACGCTTGTCGCCTTGTCCTGAAAATGCTCGGGCGGCTCGTATTCTGGTCGATGTGACAGAACCACTAGAACGGGGAAGCCAACCAGATTGTTCGCAAGCGCGTCCAGCAGATCCAGAGTGGTTGCATCGGCCCAGTGTAGATCCTCGACCACCAACAGCAATGTGCCACGCCTGTCGCAAATGCTGCCGAGGCTGCGCAGCAGCACGTCCATGGATTTGCGTGCTTTTTTAAGAGGATCCGGTTCGGCAGGAGCACCCGAGTCGATGCCCGCCAGATCCAGCAGGACAGGCAAGTCCGTTTCGTTGACTCGAGGGGCGGACTGAACAAAACCAAATATAGCAGCTCGGATATTGTCGTCCGTCTGGTCCCCAGACACGCGCCTTAGTTCACTGACCACGGGGTGCAGAGGAAGGCTGGCCAGATGCGGTGTGCATTGCAGTGTCAGGGGCCTGACCCCAATTGCTTCCGACAACGACTTGATGAGCCGCGACTTGCCTATACCCGCTGCGCCGCCGACAAGGGCCATTCGGCCTGACCCGTCCTGTGCTTCAGTCCAGAGCTGCCTCAGGGCCGACAGATCGTCGTTCCGGGCTACAAGCTTGACAGCAGATCGCCCTGCCCGGGCGTCAAAACGGCTGGTGGATACAGTTTCCTTTAACACGCAATAAACTTTGCGCTGATTTTCGAAACCTTTAAGGTCGTGGCTGCCACGCGGTTCGAACTCGAATGTGCCTTGCGTAAGGCGCATGGTTTCTGAGGATACAATTACCTCGCCGGGTTCGGCCAACCCTTGTAGCCGGGACGCCAGATTTGCCGTCTCGCCGACCAGGAATTCCTCTGACCCGAGACTTTTCGAGGATACGACCCCCACAACAACCATGCCGGTTGCGATTCCCGCGCGCAGATTTAACTTTTCGCCGAACTTATTCTCGAGGTTCTGAACTGCCTCGATCGTCTCCAGAACTGCACGCACGGCGCGTTCTGCATCATCTTCCATGGCCTTCGGATAACCAAAATACACCATGATTCCATCGCCCTGGCGATAGGCCAAATGACAGCCATGCTGTTTCAATGTGCCGATCGCCGTGTCCAGATACAGGTTCATAATCTGCATCAGGTCTTCGGGGTCGTACCGCTGGGCCAGCTGGGTGGAACCTACGAGATCACAAAACACCAGCGTCAGTTGCCTGCGTTCAGCCTCGGACCGAACACCATCTTTATTCGAAGTGTCTTTGCTTCTTAGTTCCGCTTGCGCTTTGCGAAACCGTTTTCTTTCCCCAACACTTAACCCAAGGTCGCGCAGTTCCGGGTCTGTCAATTCGTCCAGAAGCAGGTCGTCGACACCTTCTTGCCGGAACATCGAAAGATGATCCTTCAGGCCAGCCAGATTAAGTATTTTGGATATACGTTTTGCCTCAAGGACCCGCGTCATTGTTCTGCGATCCTGCTCATATTTTTCCCCTCATCGCTCCACACGTATATATTGTATTTGTATAGGCAAAAATAGAGAGGAATTTTTTTGGAATCCATCTTACGCGAGGGTGCATTCGTTAACGTGTTACCTTGTTTGAAGAATTCCTTTTGAGATTTCAATACTCTTTGGTCTGCTTTGCGTAGAAACCCTGAATTTAAGTTTCAATGTGATCTTTCGCGGTTCATTTCACTTTCTTCTATCCAGTTTTAACTTCGTGGCTTCCTAAATGCGCTCAGATTAAGAAATGAACTCATCCTGCCTGATTGCACGGAAAGAAGGCTGCATGCGCACTCTACCCGTCGCTGTTGATGATCCACCTTAACTGCGTTCAAAACCAGCAGTTTCGCCAATTGACAATTTCATAACCCTCGCTCAATGCGGTAGGGATGATCGCAAGTCTGAATTCACGGAGCGCGGCTCCAAAATGCGCAATCTCACCCAACTGGCCAAAAAACACGGTACTGACAAAGGGCTGACAGATCTGGCTCATGGTTACACACGGCTATACGAGCTTCTATTTCACCCGCTTCGGGATAAACCAATTCGGCTTTTGGAAATGGGGTTGTTGCGCGGTGGCCCAGAGGTGCGTGGAAGGCAGGCGGACCGTCAAACGGATCGCGTTCCATCGGTCGATATGTGGCTGGAGTATTTTGAACATTCGCATATCACGGGTCTGGATATCTCGGACTTTTCCTGGCGCAGAGGTCCTAGGTTTGAGTTCGTCCAATGCGATATGGACAAACGTGAAAACATCCAAGCTGCGGCCGCTCAGTTTGAACAGCCCTTTGACGTGATCATCGACGACGCTTCGCACGCCTCGCATCATCAGCAATTCGCGCTATTGGAGATGTGGTCAAAACTCAAGGATGGTGGGGTTTACATTATCTAGGACCCCCACTGGCAACCGGGCACGTTCGAGAACCCGGATTTTCCCAAGACGGGAGATCTGTTCCATGACTTCCAACGCAACCGCCGGTTTGCGCACTCGGATCAGGAGATCGAGCGCGATCTGAACGCCCTTGCGGATGAAATTGGGTTTGCGTTCGTCTTCCCCGACAAGTTCAAGCGACGCGGTGCTCCCAAAATCCTGGCGATGCAAAAAGTTCTTGGCCAGCATGATTGATAACCCACCGCTTGCGGTAGTGTCCGGCCCGATTGTACATTCAAGTTGTGGCCCACGGGATTGTTCCCGATGATCAGCTATAAAAAAATGGCCGTGGTGTTGTGCGCGGACGAAAACCAGATTTGGCAGGCGGCCTATGCGTTGATGCGATCATTCTTGCTCGACACGACCAACGAGATTCAGCATTACCTTTATGTCTCGGCTCAGGTAGATCCGCGGTTGGACGTCCTGTTTTCAAGATGTTTCAAGATCGTCTATTGTCTGGACGACATTGTCCCGCCCGAAAAATTCCGATCGCATGGTTATGTGTCCAAGGCGACTTTGCTCTGGCTGAAAGCACTGGGCGATCTGTCTCAATTGCACGAATTTGTGCTGTATCTCGACAACGACATTGTGCAGCGCTGGGGGTCGCCGGCTGATCTGATGCGGTTGCAGGGTTTCGAACAGCCCATTGCGGCCGTGGCCGATAACACACGCTGGACGCAGGGTAGATTCTGGAAAAACGCGGATTTCAACGTGTTACCTGCAGGCGCGCAGCAAAAGTATTTCAATGCCGGTATGTTGTTCGTCAACAGCAGGGCTTTGATCGCGGAAAACACCTTTGAAAATGCACTTGAAGCGTTAACAGATGCGTCTGATCCTTTGCCTTTGGCCGATCAAAGCGCGCTTAACATTGCTGTGGACGGAAACTGGCTGGAGTTGTCACCATCGTGGAATTGGCAGCACTCATACCTGCCGGGCAAGATCATAGCCTTACTGAACCCTCGTTATGTCCACTTTACGGGACCGGTCAAACCTTGGGCTAACACGACCCGCGAAATAGAAGAGATCTATACCCTGCCCCTTTTGGCCTTTCTAAAGCATTTCGGACTTGAAGATGTACACAATGCGATGTCGGTCGAGAATTATCCGAAGAAACGCCTGACGCATTACATGAAAAGAACGCATGGCATTTCAGAAAACACCCTGTCCAGGTACGACAAAAGCTTGCCCTACTTTTCAGACGGTACTTTTGCGGACCGCCAATCCGGCATTCTTGCTTTTGGGGCAGATACCGACAGGCAGGATTTTCCGTTCCCCGACCTTTTTAACTTCTTTGCATTGAAACCTGATTGAACCTTGCGTGTGTCGGTCCCGCCAGGGTGGCGGAACCGGACCTGTGTCAGGCCGTAGCTCCCTTGAGACGAATGGCTGTGCCCAAACTGCCTGCGCAGAGGCCGACCACAATAGCGATCATCAGTTCCAACGCTTCGACGTGCGCGAATTGAAAGCCAGCAAAAACCAGCGTTTCAAACACGCCAACCGCACCGCCCAATGCCGCCCCAAGCCACAACTTGCGGGTCATCATACCAAGGGCCAGCCCCAGAATGCCGGGCAGGCTCAAGATGTTGCCGCCAATGGTTCCCAGTATTTCTAGCATATCCGCTCCCCCATCAATTCGAGCTGTTGTTCAGGAAGTCGCGGATATCGTCACCCGATGCATTCGCATGTTCTTCCAGAACTTCGCCTTCAAGTCCCGCGGTCACATTCTCGTATGTTTCCAGGTAGTTCGGCGGCAGGCTGTGCGCGATGCCCTGATGGCAATCGATGCAGGTCATGCCTGTGTCAATAGCACGCTGGTGTTCTGATGCAGCGCGGGTTTCCTGAATAGTAAAGTCCATATAGTCGAAGTTGTGACAGTTCCGGCATTCGCGGCTGTCGGACGCCTTCATCTTTTTCCACACGGCAGAGGCCATTGCCAGACGGTGATCCTCGTATTTCTCGGGCGTGCTGATGGTGCCAGCCAGCTCGTGATAAACGTCTTTCACGGCCATGATCTTGGCTTTGATCTTGTGGTTCCACTCATCGGGAACGTGGCAATCGGAACAGATCGCGCGCACACCGGAGTGATTGTTGTAGTGGATCGTTTCGCGGTATTCGCCCAAGTTGGTTTCCATCGTGTGGCACGAGACACAGAACTCTTCAGTGTTGGTCAGTTCCAGCGTCCAGTGAAATCCACCCCAGAACAGGATACCGGCCAGAAAGCCGGCCAGGATCAGAAAACCTGAGCTGAACATAACTGCCGGTGTCCAAATCGCGTTCCACAGGCGACCCAGCATGCCGCGTTTTTCAGGGGAGTCTGCCATGTTGGTGCTCCTTTCAGTCTTGCTTTGGATCAGTTGCCGGTGGAGGGCTGGAACACGTTTTCGACCAGCGGTGGCGCGTCAGCTTGTGGGACGTGGCATTGGTTGCAGAAGTAACGGGTCCCGGCGATACGATCCAATTCGCGCCCTTCGCGATCCAGATAATGGGTCATCGAAAGTGTAGGCGCGTTACGCTCACCCGCCTTGGACCAGTCATGGCAGGACAGGCATTGATTGGTTCGCACATCGATCTGATATTGCTCGATCGAATGCGGAATCAAAGGCGGCTGCTGACGATAGTTGCGCTGCATGCGCCCTTCCACAGTTTTGTGTATTTGATCCAGCGGGATTGGCTCATCGACTTCCGCACCTCGCAGGGTTTCGACCTGAGCGGATTGGGCAAGGGCCCATCCGCTTAGCAACAATACGGGTAGAAGGGCAATTCCGCCTGTAACGATTGATCTTTTCATCTTGGCACTCCCCTAGATAGGTCTGGCAGCGCGCGTCTCAGGCGCGGCAACTGGATCGGAAGGTTGGACGAGGTGGTCGTCGAACCGGTGAGTAAAGTTAAAGACGTCGACTGCGCAGACATCGATGCAGCGTCCGCAGTTTGTGCAGTCGGGCGATAGGATTACTGGCGTACTTCCGGGCTTGCCCTTCAGCGCCGGTGAGATCACCTGATTTTCCGGACAGACCGCATAGCAATCCATGCAGTCGTCACAGGCGGCGCGATTGGTGGCGCTGACACGTAGCAGGCTTTTTGACCCGATCAGGCCATAGAACGCACCGACTGGGCAAAGATGACCACACCAGCCATGACGTGAGACAATCACGTCAAAGATAAAGATCGCGGCAATCATGGCCCAAACAAAGCCCATGCCGAAAACCAGCCCGCGATGGAGCATGGTGATTGGGTTTACCAGCTCCCACGCGATCACACCGCTCAGGCCCGACACAAGCAGGACAGTCGCAAGGATCCACAGGCGCGTGCTGCGCTTGGGCTGCCAACCTTTGGGCAGGTCCAGCTTTCGATGCAGCCAGTTCGCGGCATCGGTCACAGGGTTGATAGGGCAGACCCAGGAACAATAGACCCTGCCACCAATCAGCCCATAAATGGCCAGGACGATCAGCCCGCCAATCAACGCAGTCATCTCGGGCCAATGACTCGCAATGAAGCTTTGTAACAGGATGAATGGGTCAGTCAGAGGTAACACGCCCAGCGTCAGTGATCCCGCCAGGTTTCCTTCCACGATCCAGATGCCAAACCATGGGCCCAGCAGAAATAGGATCAGAAAGAACAGCTGACTTGCGCGGCGCAATAACAGATAGCGATGTGCGCCGATCCAGCCTTTGCTGTCGACAGCCTCCTGACCGACAGGCATATGTGTACGGGTACTCATTGCCCGACCCCGGGCAAATCATAGCCGGGTGCAAACCCGCCCGGAGCGACTAAGTTGTCGGTACCGGGTCCTGGCAAGCGGTCGGGCAGATCGATGATCCCTTCGACCACCGGCGCGCCCTTGGTAGCCTTTTCTTCCCAGCCTTTGCGGTAGTGTTCTGCCGAACGACCACGCGCCAGGCGCGTAGGCAGAACCTTTATGGCGGCTTCGGGTAGAACGCAGCTTTTTTCGCACATGCCGCAGCCAGTGCAGCGATCGGAATGGACGGTCGGAATGAACAGCGCGTGATGACCGGATCGAGTATTATGCTCGGTCTCGAGCGTGATCGCCTCATCAATCACTGGACAAACGCGGTAACAGACATCGCAACGCAGGCCGAGGAAGTTCAGGCAGTTCTCCTGATCGACCAGCACCGCGACGCCCATTTTGGCATCGTCGATATTGTCCAACCCGGGGTCCAATGCCCCTGTTGGGCATGCGGCGACGCAAGGAATGTCGTCGCACATTTCGCAGGGAATATCCCGCGCGGTGAAAAACGGCGTCCCGGTTGCTACCGCATCCGATCCAAGCTCGGCCAGTTTCAGGGTGTCGTAGGGGCAATCCCGCACACACAGACCGCAGCGGATGCAGGCCGACAGAAACTCCTTTTCCGGCAATGCGCCGGGCGGGCGCAAAGCCTCGGCTGGCAGCGCGCGGGCGTCGCGGGCCAGATAGGCCAGCACCGACCCGGCGACAACGCAGCCGCCCGCCGCGCGGGCCGAGTCCTGCAGGAACCGGCGCCGTTGCGGCGAAAGGGGTGTGTCGACAAGAGGCATGGGAATTACCCGTACAATCCTTGCTGGTTACGCACGCTCGACCTTGCAGGCGCACTTCTTGAAGTCGGTCTCTTTCGACAGCGGGCAGGTCGCGTCCAGCGTCAGCTTGTTGGTCAGCTGGTGTTCATCGAACCAGGGCATGAACACCAGACCACGCGGCACTTTGTTCCGACCCCGTGTTTCAACGCGGCTGGTGACCTCGCCTCGGCGGGTAGACAGAACAATTTCTTGCCCACGGCGCAAACCGCGATCCTTGGCGTCTTCAGGGTGCATATACACCACAGCCGACGGATAAGCGCGGTGCAGTTCGGGAACCCGGCGTGTCATCGAGCCCGAGTGCCAATGCTCCAAAACGCGACCCGTTGACAGCCACAGATCGTACTCCTCATCGGGCACTTCGGCGGCAGGTTCGTACGGTGCAAAGATGATCTTGGCCTTGCCGTCTTTGTGACCGTAGAACTTCACATCCGCGCCTTCGGGTACGTAGGGGTCATAGCCTTCGCGGAAGCGATAGAGCGTTTCCTTACCGTCCACGACCGGCCAACGCATGCCGCGCGCCTGATGGTACATGTCGAACGGAGCCAAATCGTGCGCGTGGCCACGTCCGAAATCGGCATATTCCTCGAACAAGCCTTTCTGGACGTAGTAACCGAAATGCTCGGCATCGTCGTTGTCGAAGCCTTCCGCGGTTTCGGACAGCGGGAATTGGTCAACCTTGCCATTGGCGAACAGCACGTCATACATGGTCTTGCCGCGATGTTCGGGCATCTTGGCCAACAGCTCTTCGCCCCAAACCTCTTCGACGGTGAAGCGTTTCGAAAACTCCATCAACTGCCACAGGTCTGATTTGGCCTCACCCGGTGCTGGTACTTGTTGCCGCCAGAACTGTGTGCGGCGTTCTGCATTGCCATACGCGCCTTCCTTCTCGACCCACATCGCGGTGGGCAAGATCAGGTCGGCGGACACCGCTGTAACTGTCGGATAGGGATCAGACACGGTGATGAAGTTTTCCGGGTTGCGGTAACCGGGATAACCTTCTTCGTTGATGTTGGGTGCGGCTTGCATGTTGTTGTTGCACTGAACCCAGTAAGCGTTCAGCTCACCATCTTTTAGCTTGCGGTGCTGCAGCACGGCGTGGAAGCCGGGCTTGGGCGGAATGGTCCCTTCCGGGATGCTCCAAGCAGTCTCGCAAATCTTCCGGTGCTCATCATTTGCGACGACCATGTCGGCGGGCAGGCGATGGGCAAAGGTGCCGACCTCGCGCGCGGTACCACAAGCCGAAGGCTGACCAGTCAGCGAGAAGGGCGAATTGCCGGGTTCCGATATCTTACCCACCAGCAGGTGCACGTTGTACATTAGCGAGTTCACCCAGGACCCGCGTGTGTGCTGGTTGAAGCCCATGGTCCACAGGCTCATGACCTTGCGGGTTGGGTCTGCATATTGCTGCGCCAGTTTCTCCAGCTTGTCGGCAGGGACACCTGACAATTCAGAAGTGTATTCCAGCGTGTAGGGCGCGACAGCCTCGGCATATTCCTCGAAACTGATGGTTTCCAGCTTGCCCGAGTTCGGGTTCGCGGCTTCCTGCTGCAACGCATTGGTTTCACGCAGGCCATAACCGATATCCGTTGCGGTTTTGGTGATATTGACGTGGTTACGCACGAAGTATTCGTTCACCGCGCCATTCTGAATGATGTAGTTGGCGATATAATTCAGGATTGCCAGGTCTGTCTGTGGTTCGAACACCATGCCATTGTCGGCCAATTCGAACGAGCGATGTTCGAAGGTCGACAGCACATGCACCTCGCATCCCGGCTTGGTCAGGCGCGTATCCGTCAGGCGCGACCACAGGATCGGGTGCATCTCAGCCATGTTCGAACCCCACAGCACAAAGGTATCGGCGTGTTCCAAATCGTCATAGCACCCCATTGGCTCGTCGATGCCGAATGTGCGCATGAAACCCACAACGGCCGAGGCCATGCAGTGACGTGCGTTGGGGTCGATGTTGTTCGAACGGAAGCCCGCCTTCATCATCTTGGCGGCAGCATAGCCTTCCCACACCGTCCACTGACCCGAGCCGAACATGCCGACGCTGGTCGGGCCTTTCTTGGCTAGGGCCTCTTTCCACTTGGCGGCCATGACATCAAAGGCTTCATCCCAACTTACGGACTCGAATTCACCGTTCTTGTCGTATTCGCCGTTGGTTTTGCGCAGCAGTGGGGTGGTCAGGCGATCCTTGCCGTACATGATCTTGGAGAGGAAGTATCCTTTGATACAGTTCAGACCCCGGTTCACCGGCGCGTCCGGGTCCCCTTGCGTGGCAACCACGCGACCGTCTTTGGTGCCAACCAGAACCGAGCAGCCTGTGCCACAGAACCGGCAGGCGGCCTTGTCCCAGCGGATGTCGGGTGCACCGGTCTGAGCATTGGCCTGGCCGGCCGCCATGGGAATACCGGCAGCCGATGCCGTTGCGGCAGCGGCAGATGCCTTCAGGAAAGTGCGGCGGGATTCAGAAACAGTCATTGCATGGGCCTCCTGCTGGTCGGTTGGCTTTGGGCATTGGATTGCGGAGATGCCTCCGCGAGATCTTCGAAATGGTGATAGGTCAGCGACAGTGAGATCACGCCGGGAATCTGATGCAGATCCATGATGGTTTCCGAGGCCAGCCGGTCGGCGGTATCCTCGACAACCACCACAAACCGGCCATCTTCGGCTTCGGCATGAACCTCGACGCCTTGGGTGCCGGTCATGGCCGCGCGCGCGGCGTCGGTATGATCGGGGGCAATGTGGACGAGACAGCCACAGATGTTCATTGGGTCACCTCCGGGTGTTGTGGGGTGGGACGGTGAAGCGCTATGGCCCCGGCGGGACATGCGGCGGAACAGCTGCCGCAACCGATACAGACTTCGGTATCAAGCGCGGGTTCCGCACGTCCGCCCAGTTGCAGGCGAAAGCGGATGGCGTCTTGCTCGCAATTGTCCTGGCACAGACGGCAGCTTACCCCGTTCATGGATAGGCAATTTGCGGCCTCAATCTGCGCGCGCCAAGGCCACTCGGCGACAAGCTCTGGCAAAAGCGCCGGTGTCGGGCATGCGTCAGCGCATTCACCACACAGGGTGCAGCCGCCTGCGGAAAGATCCAGAACCGGAAAACCACTGTCGTCGAAAGTGATGACGTCTTCGGGGCAGGCTCCGGCGCAATCCTCACACCGTGTGCACAGTTCCGCAAAGTCCGACATGGCAGCGCCCGGCGGTCGGATCGCGTTGCGATCTTCCCGAAGGATGCGCGCGCTGAGGAAAGCGCGTCTACTCGTCATCTGGCTCATTGCTGGTGACTCGAAGTTGGATAATTTCGTTCGCGTGTTTGTTTTCATAACCGCCCCGTCGTGGTCGCGATTTGACCTAAGTCATATTTGTTCAGAAATTTTATTGATCACTTTGAGACTTGAAGGGTGATTTTCATGCGTCTAATTCGATCCGGGCGCCTGGAAACTGCCGCGCGATTTCGTTCGCTTGCCGGTATGGAGCGGCACAAAGTGCGGTCGATAGACCATCCGCCAGACTGGCGTCCGGGGCAGAAATCGAAACCGTCCGGTTGTCGCGCGCTGGCCCGTTTGGGGTGATGATGTGGCCAAGCCCAGGGCCCAGTTCCGAGCCTAAGGATGACGATGTGGCAACTGCGCGGTTCTGCAACGAAATGCGTTTCAACACTCTTTGATCCGGTGCGGCGATACCAACGTTCCAGGGTGTGCCATCGCTTCGCGTGCCCAAAGCGGCGACCTCTCCCATGTTAACCAAAACATCGCGCAAACCAAATCCACGCAGAAGTGCTGCGATCCGATCTGTAATTGCGCCCTGTGCAATGCCGTTCAGCGTCAGCGCTGATTGACCGGGCACAGGCAGGCGCACTACTGAAGTGTCGAAAAAGACCTTTTCCCAACCGATTATCTGCCGAACTTCATCCAGATTTTCAGAAGGGGGCTGCGTCGACATTGCCGACCACAGAGGTTGTACGCTTGGATCAAACGCCCCTTCCGAAGCCTGATGCAAAGCTGCGCATAAGCCCAGTACCCTCAACAACTCAGGAGCAGGTGCGCTCAGTGTACCATACCTGTTTAACTTGCAGATCTGCGAGTCAGGACGATAGAGGCTAAAGATTTCCTCTAACCGCGCCATCTCGGATTCAACGGCGTTGATGATTGGCGCAGCGTCGGTATCCGACAGTCCGACCAATCGCAGACTTGCCGCGGCACCAAGTGCAGCTCCGTTCCACCGTGCATCCGACGCCAACGCCGGACCGGACAAAGAGCAGGCAGCTGAGATGAACAAAAACCGGCGGCGAGTCAGGGCAGTCATGCGGGTGTCTCCAGCGGTAGATCAAGATCAACAGGACCAAGCACTTCGGCATCCGGGATGTCTGGCAGGCTCATTGCCGCGCCGCCGTAAATAGTGATGAAAGATTCGGCGTCTGTAGGACGGGCAAACGGCACCACCTCTCGCGCACCCATGCCGCCAGCGACATTGGCGCCGACAACAAAGGTCGCACCATCTGCAGCGATCCAGTTCGAAATTCCGGGCTGACGCCAGCTTGGCGCGACGCCCATGTCGCTGACGTATACAGCCGTTATATCTGCATCACGTTCGGGGCTTTTGAGGTATGCCACCATATCACGCACCTGCGCAAAAAACAGTGGGGCGGGGTAGCCTTCCAGATGGATCTGACCTTTAGGACCGCCATGCTCGGCAATATTCATCTGGCAGAAAAAGCTCAGCGCGTCTGGGGTCAGATCAACCGGATTGGGGGCTTTCGCAACCTCTTCCTTGCAAGCCGCCAGCGCGACCAACGCGATTAGGGCGAGGTGTTTCATGGTTCAACCCTCCGAAATGCAAGCCGCGCAAGGGCGAAGGCCACCACGGGCCAGATCAGCAGTGACGCAGGTGCTGCCCAGACGGGAAGGGCCTGCGCAGCCCCGGTCATGCCGGATGCCATGGCCACGCCTTCGGTCGTGGCGATGTTCCACAGCCGGAATGCGTCGGCCGGGTTGGCCACCATCACCCATGGAAAGACGGATTGGGTGAAGCTGCTGCCCTTGTCCATGACGACAGCCCCCAACAGGCCCAGATCATAGAGGACGACAAAAACCAGCCAGAGCCCGGCCGACAGACCCGCCGCCGCCGTGGCCCCCTTTGCCAGGGCGGACAGCAGGTATCCCAGCGCCAGAAAGACAGCGCCCAGCAGGATGGATGTGAGGATCAGACGCGCCAGAGCCAATAGGCTGTCTGGCCCAGCGCCCCCAAAAAACGCGGCTACGGCGCCAGCGGTGCCGAAGCCTACGGCCATGGCAAAGGACAATGCGGCCAGATGTGCTGTGAACTTACCCAACAGGATTTCTCCGCGTCCTGCCGGGTAGGACAAAAGCAGCGACAGGCTGCCCCGGTCCACGTCGCCCGCAATGGCGTCGAACGAGATCATCAGCGCCAGCAAGGGGGCAAGATAGACCGACAGCGTAGTCATAGACGCGACCGAGACGGTCAGCATGTCAACGCCCAGTGTTCCGGTTGGAGCGCTGCCTGCGAAAGTCAGCGCCAAAGCGAACAGCACCATGATCAGTGTGGCGACCAGCAGCCAGCGGTTGCGGCGCAGGATCAGCATCTCGGTGCGGGTGATGGCGAGGAAACGGGTCATTGCAGTTCCTCCTGTGCGTAGTGACGATAGAGGTCTTCCAGTTTCGGCGGAGTCATCTCGACGTCCGCCACCGCGTCGCCCATGCCGGCGATGCGGCGCAGGGCTTCCATCTTGTCAGCCGGGGTACAGAGCAGTTCCACCGACGCGCCATTGATCCGGTTGCCGCCCAATTCGGCGGCCAAAGCATCGGCATTGGCACTGGCACGAACCTTCAGGCGGATCGGAAGACCAGCCAGCGCCGAAAGGTTGTTCAGCGTGTCGTCAACCACCATCCGGCCTTTGCGCATGATGGCGATGCGATCCGTGCGGGCCTCGACCTCGGTCAGTGCATGGGATGCGATCAACACGGCGGTGCCTTGTGCCGCCAGCTCGTCAATGATGGCATAAAGATCCTGTCGTGAGATCGGGTCCAAGCCGCTTGTCGGCTCATCCAGCAGCGCCACTTTCGGCTGGCCCAGCAGAACCTGCGCCAGGCCCAGACGTTGCCGCATCCCCTTGGAATAAGCACCAATCCGGCGGTCCAGAGCATCGCTCAGGCCGACGCGTTCCAGAAGGCCGGGCACATCAGCTTTTGCGCCGGACAGTTTCGCAAACAGAGTCAGTTGCTCGCGGCCCGTCAGGGCAGGGTGAAACGACACAGCCTCGGGCAGATACGCCGTCTCGCGCCGCGCTTGGGCGCTGCCGGGGGTGGCGTCCCCGATCCGGATGGCGCCGCCGTGGATCGGCGTCAGGCCGAGGATGGATTTGATCAGCGTCGACTTGCCCGCGCCGTTGTGGCCGAGCAGCGCAACGCGCTGTCCGGGGGCAAGAGACAGGGTGATATCGTCAAGAACGCGGGTTTTCCCTCGATCCTTGAGAACATGATCAATCGTCAGGGCCTTATCCGTCATGAGGCACCTTTTTCATAGCTGGGGGTTCAGGGGCTTGCATCAGTGGATTGCTGTCCATCACACCCCCCGGCAGCAGTGCCGGGAAGGCTGATTGCGACCAGCGCACCAGCTGCACGGCAGGGGAGCCGAGCAGCAGTTTGGCTGCGGGTTGGGTCCACAGCACATGGTCCATCGAGTCATTGGGGCGATAAGGGGCATCGGCAATGCCGTTGCCATCCACATCATAGGCAGCGAAATCGGACCAGTAATTTCCGCGTCCGTCTTCAGACCACTCGACCCATTTGGTCGAGACGTATTTTACCTGCGTCCGGTTTCCGATGAAAGAATTGCCAACGATGCGGTTGCGCTCGCTGCCAGCGGTGAAATGAATGCCGATGCCGCATCCCTGGAACCAGTTGTCGGTGAATTCGTTCTTGTTCGAGTTATACAAGAAGGTGCATTTCTCTTTCGCGCCTTTCACAACGTTGCCGGTGATGACGCTCTTGTTGGCATAGTTTAGCATCACACCATGTTCGCGGTCCCCGATGGAGACGTTGTTGGCCACTGTGACATTGGTCGTGAACATCACCGCGTAGCCCAGATCGTTGCCGATCGAGACATTGTCACTGACCACCGAATTGTCGGCATACATGTAATGCACTGCAAAACGCAGACCGCGGAACAGGTTGCCGGTGAAGATGTTCTTCTTGGACGAGTTCACAAAGATCCCGTCGCGACCGTACCGGATGTCATTGTCTTCGACCCGCGCACCGGGCGCATTCCAGACATAAACCCCGTTGCCGCGGTCGTTCATACGCTGGTCTTGCCGTCCTTCGATCCGGTTACGCCGCACGATGCTGTCTTTCGCACCGTGGATGTCGATGCCATAGAGATTGCCCAGCAGCACATTATCTTCAACCACCGGCGCGTGGGCTGTCTTGGTCAATTGGATGCCGCTGTCGATCCCGTCATGGTTCGAGCCCGATCCGATCACTGTCAGTCCGCGCACTGTCACGCCAGGCCCGGTCACGGTGATGACGCTGCCTTCGCCTTGACCGTCAATGGTGGCTTGTCCCAGCCCGTCAAGGGTAACGGGCCGGTCCAGAACCAGCGTTTCAGTGTAGACACCGGGGCGCAGGCGGAGGGTATCTCCATCCGCCGCCTGCGCCAGTATCTCGTTGATGGCCCCCGCCCGGTTGGGCACATCCCAATCCGCCGCCCAAAGAGGCGAGCCGAGCAGGAGCGGTATGAGCAGGGACCAACGCATTTTATGCACTCCGGGGTTCAACAAACATCCGGCCGCGCATTTCCATATGCAGCGCGTGGCAGAACCACTGGCAATAATACCAGTGCACGCCGGGACGGTCGGCGATGAAGGTGACCGAGGCGGTGGCCTGCGGCCCGATCTCCATCGCGATGCCAAAGTTCGACAGGCACAGCCCGTGAGTCACGTCGTCCACATCATCCAGGTTGGTGACATAGATCGTAACCTCGTCACCCTGTTTGACGGTGAACTTCTCCATGCTGAAGACAGGCGCCGTCGAGGTCATATAGACGCGAACCTTGTTGCCGTCCCGGATAGGTTCTTCGGCACCTTCGTCCAGATCGACACCATCTGCCTCGGCCTGTTTGCGGGCATCTTCCCACATCGGATCATTTCGATCCCAGACATTGACCGGGTTCACCTTGGACCGGTGCACAAGGATCGAGTCGTGCGGTTCCGCGAAGGTTGGGCCGTCATGGACCACCTTCATCTTGTCACCCGAGATGTCGATCAACTGCTCGTTTTCCGGCTTCAGCGGACCTACGTTCAGGAAACGGTCCTTCGAGAACTTGTTCATCGAAATCAGCCATTTGCCGTCCGCCTCTGCGGTCTCACCCATCGAGGTCGAGTTGTGACCCGGCTGATACTGCACGTCCACCTTGTCGAGGATCGGATCAACATCCGCACCTGCGTAGGCTTCGATGGCCTTGGCGATGTCCCATTTCACCACCTGGCTGTCCAGGAACAGGGTGGTAAAGGCATTGCCCTTCCCGTCGAACGCAGTGTGAAGCGGGCCAAGACCCAGCTGCGGTTCGGCCACTATGGCGGAACGCGGATCGGCGTTGTCGGCAAACAGCGCATCGACTTTTTCCACATCAATCACCGAAACGGTCGGCGACAGCTTACCGTTGATCATGATGTGTTTCTTGTCGGGTGCAGCATTCACACCGTGTGGCGAGTTCGGGATCGGGATATAGCGGGTCAGGTTGCCGCCAGCCTCTTTGCGCCCGTCCACGACTTTGACGCCGTTCAGTTCCTGATAGTTGCCCGCTGCAACCGCATCTTCAATGGCCTTGAGGTTGAACACGACCACGTGGTCCAGCTCGTTCTCGGTCATCTCGGCCAAGTTCATACCCATCTCTGAGTTGTACGAGGTCGAGAAGGCGTATTTGCCCTGATAGTCGCAGTCGGTGTTGTCGAGGTTACCAGAGACCATCACCTGCCATGCGATCTCCATCGTGTCGCCGTCAATGGCGGTAAAGATGTTCACGTATTGCGACGGATCGTCGAGAACCTGGCCGTCATTAACCAGCGGTGCCTCGTGCTCACCGTTAGCGAAGATGTAGCCGGTGCGCGGGTATTTCTGCGGTCGCAGACCATGGATGTCATGTGCGTTCGGGATCTCGATGATCTTGTCGCATTTCATTACATCGCAGCGCACGCGAGCTACGCGGGTGTTGGCCTTGTCGTTCATGAACAAATAGCGACCGTCATAGGTGCCATCGGTGAATGACATGTGCGGGTGGTGCAGGTCACCGTTGTCATAGGTGACCTTGCCGTTCGCGGCCAGGAACTCTTTGGTTTCGGGCAGCAGGCCTTCGGTCAGAATTTTCAGCGACTCATTGGTCTGACCCCAGCCGGTGGCCGAACAGCGGTTGAATACTGGCACCCGCATCAGCTCACGCATCGAGGGCACACCCAGAATGCGCAGCTCGCCGGTTTGGCCCGAGGACCAGAAGCCGTAATATTCGTCCAACTCGCCGGGTTCCAGATGAGCGTTAGCGGCGGCGCTGGCTTCGCGCGCAGTCATCAGGGTTGAACCCAGACCCGTTCCCGCGATCACCGCGCCGGTGGCGGTTGCCCCCAGCATCCCGCGGCGTGTGATGTTCAGTTTCTTATCGTGTTCCGACATGATCGTTCCTCCTTTTAGGAAACGGATTGCGGTTTGGCGTTCGGATGGTTCGCCGGTGGTTGCCCGAGGGGGGTCTTAGGTGTGACCGACCCTGTCTTGGCCCGCCGTTTCAACTGGCGGATAACGACGGGACATTTGTCCTCGGACTGGTAGAGCACCTGACAATGCAGGCAGGTGACGCACTCGTTCGGATTGATCTCACCGGTGGGGTGGATTGCCTGAACGGGGCATTCGTTGGCGCAGGTCTGACAGGGGCTGCCGCAATCGGGGTAGCGGCGCAGCCAGTCGAACATGCGGATACGGGCGGGGATCGCCAGAGCTCCGCCCAGCGGGCAGAGATAGCGGCAAAAGAACCGTTCTATGAACAGCCCGATCCCAAGCAGAGCCAGCGCAAAGACCACAAATGGCCAGTCGCGCATGAATTTCAGAATGATCGCGGTCTTGAACGGTTCAATCTCGGCATAGGTTTCTGCCAGCGGGATCGACACAAAGCTTAGGCCAAAGAGGCCAAGGAAGATCATGTATTTCGCGGGCCACAACCGTTCGTTCAGGCCCCAGGGCAGGGTCCATTGCGGGACCTTTAACGCCCGCGCGACCTTGTTGGTCAGTTCCTGCAGCGCGCCGAACGGGCACAGCCAGCCGCAATAGGCCCCGCGCCCCCAAAACAGCAGCGCTGCGGCCACGGCGAACCATTGGATGAACACCAGCGGGTCGAGTAGGAAGGCGTCCCAAGAGAATCCTGTGCGCAGGCTGCCCGCCAGCGCCATCAGGTTCACCACGCTCAGCTGCGCATTGGCGTACCAGCCGATGAAGAACAGGGTCATAGTCAGGTATCCGATGCGGAACCAGTAGAAGACGCGCGCGTTCATAGTGGCGTGGAACTGGAAGAAGAAGGTCGCAGTCAGCACCAGAAGCATTGCACCCAGAACCGCGATCTCGACTGTGCGGTCCTTCCAGATGCGCTGCCACAGGGCAGCTTTGGCGGCAGCTTCGCCGCTGGCGTCATCGACCACCACGGGCGCGGCGACCGGCAGCAGGTACTGTTCCGGCAGCTTGTAGCCCAGGTCAAAGGTTAAGAACGTCTTTTCGACAGCACCAATCGCGCGCTGTACCAGCAGTTGAAGGCGGAACGGCTCAGCCGGATCAAACTCGGCATCAGCAGGGATTTTGAAGATGTCCAATTCCGTGAAACTCGGCGCATCCGACGCGGCAACTGTGCCCAAACGGCGCTGTTGCTTGTCAAAGAACCGAACCGAGCTGTCGCCCTGGATCAGCTGGATTCGGTCAAATATACCGCCCCGCACATAGCCTGAACCCTTGAAGCTGTAAGCTCCGCGACCCAGCACCAGAATGGCCTGCTCGCCTTCTTCCAACCAGTTTACAAGGTTCTGGTATTCTGCCGCACCCAGCAGCGACTTGCCGATCGATGGGACCGAAACCAGCGCCATATGCATGTCGATGAAGGTGTCATCGGGTTCGCCCGGTTCTGGGCGTTTGATCGCCCGTTGATCGCCGGTTGCTTCAAACGCTGCGTTGACCTGCCCGATATCCAGCGTCAACCGCCGTACCGATCCGTCCCCGGAAAGGGTGGTCCAGTCAAAGACCTCGTCCTGTGCCATATCGACTTCGCGTTTCGGCCCATCAGCTTGTAGCGGAGACAGCCCGCCCAACCCCAGCGCGCGCGCCACCTTAATGCCGCCGCGCACAAGGCTGTCGTCGATGACCATGATCGTGACCGTCGCGCCCGAGATGATGTCGAGGTCATGCCCCTCGCCACCGGTTTCGGCCTCGATCTTCAGGTCCAGACCGGCATAGCCTTCGGTCAACTCGACCATGCGGGAATTGGGGATCCCGATCAGAACGATGGGTTCCGAATGCTTGACCAGTTGCACGCCCGTCAGCACCGCATTCTCATCGATTCCGACAACCACATGGATGGGTTTGCCGGAATATCCCGTCGTGCCCACAAAATCAGACGTCAGGAATGCCCAGGCAATGGTCTCGCCATCCTTCGTGATCGGCGCGACCGGAATGTCATCGTGCACCGGACCAAATGCATCGGCACCGGGGGCCAGATCGGCGGGTTCAATCTCGGGCAGGAAACTGGCCAGACTGTCGGCATGGGCGCTGATCGCCATCAGGCAGGACAGGGAGAAAGCCAGCAGAAAATGGATTGCGCGACTTACGACCACGGCGCACCTCCGATTATTTGGGTGGACGCCATGGACGCGCGCAGGGCGCGTTCAGATTCTTCTTCGGTCGCAAACGGGGGGCCTCGGGTTTCGGGCCACAGTCGTTTCGAGTTATAGTAAATACACGGATCACCAATCCCAGGGCGTGCAATTTGCAGGGTGCGGTCCGCGACCAGCAGCGGAGTGTCTGGCACAGGTCCTGCCGTCGTTACAGCGCATAGCGCACAGTCGGCGCATTTCGGGCAGGGCACGGTTGGATCGGTGTTTTCCTCCTCAAGGTCCACCTCAACCCAAACCGCGCCTGCCTCCGAGCAGATCTCCACCCACATGCTTTGTCCGGGACTCGCCAGCGCCGGAGCAAGCATTTGCAACAACAGAAGAAGGATGCCCGCCACTCCACATGCCGCACGCAAGACGCGGTCAGGGAGGATGTGGAGAAAGTGTAAGGCGGACATGGAGAATCCAACTCGGAAGTCTTTCCTGAACCGTATGGGATTCCGACTTGCCGATACTTGACTTTGGTTAGGCAGACAGATTCTTTGCTTACCCGTCTGCCTCGTCCATCAATCCGCGTACCCAGCGCCCAGCCAGCCATGTCGCTGGAATGCCCAAAGGGACGGACCACAGAAGTGCGGGAACAGGTTCAATTGCTCCAAACCCGGCGCTGTGTAAAATTAAACCCAGCAAAAACAGATTGATAGCCACGGTAAGCGCCGTGGCGGGATAAAGCAGAATGGCCAGCTTCCAAACCGGCCATTTGCCGTCAGTGGCTGGTGCCTTCCGAGAAGGTGATTTTGTTCCAGACATTGTACTTTCCAGACGGTTTGCGCATCGGCAGGCGGCGGACCTCTTCCAGCGTCTGCGCGTCATAGACGATCACCGCGCCATCATCTTCCCAGATCGAAACCAGCGCATGGCTGCCATCTTTTGTGAATTCCACGTGAGCCACGGTTTTACCTGGCGCGGGGCGCAAAGTTTTCACGATTTCAAGGCTTTGTTTGTCGATCACATGCATCGCATCCTTGTTCGGGCCAAAGAACACATCGGCCCAGACATAAGGTGAATTTTCATGACTGCGCATGAAGAACCCCGGTCCTTCCGTCTTGATCCGCTTGACGGTTTCCCAGCTTTCCATATCGATCACGGATACGGTGCCATCGGTCAGATGAGGGGTGGCCATCACGGTCGTATCGCCATGCTTCCATGTAATACCGGACCCAAGATGCGGCATCCCCGGCAGGTCAAGATCGGCCACCTTGTGACCGATCACCAGATCAATCACCTGACCGCCTTTGCCATCACGTGACGCCCCCATGACAAACTCATAGCTCTGGTCGAAAAAGAAATCGTCCAGATAGTCGGGCGTGGTGATCTTGCGCACGGGGAAGGGGTTGGGATTCTTGAACTGACCTTCAATGCGGAAATCATGCCCGATACCAAATTGTGGCGGGTTGGCCCCGTAGAACACCTCCCAAATTTCGGGCACGTCCTTCAGGGCCAAAACAAAGCTCTCCCGCGGTGGGGCCTGATAGACGGCAGACACCCTGCTGGGCACGCCCTTCTTGCTTTTGACTTCAATGACAGTGGTAACCGAAAGATCCTCGGTCGACAGCAGGGTCAGGCTGTTGGGCAAGTAATTTGCAACGGCCACCCATTTTCCGTCGCCTGACATGGCGATGTTGCGACTGTTGAGGCCCGCGCGAACGCGCCCCACCTGTTTCAATGCCCAGATATCGTACTTCTGGACCCAGCCATCGCGGGACATGATGAAAACGTATCGGCCATCTGGGCTGAATTTTGGCCCGCCATGAACGGCAAAAGGGGTCTCGAACCGGTCCAGCACTTCAAACGTGTCGCCATCCAGAACGCTGACGTGATGATCGCCGGTCTCTACCGCCAGCGTGATGTTCATAGGGTCACTATCCCACACGGGTGCTTCGACCGGGGTGTAATCCTCGTCCAGAATACGGCTGGCCATGATGTCAGCTTCACCCCATTCCGGATCGCTCTCGAGCGGAGATTTTAGCCACCCCGCCAGTTCTTCGATCTGCAACGCGTCGAGCTCATGTGAAAACGCAGGCATCTGTGTCGCGGTGCGGCCCTCGGCGATCACCGCTGCAACCCGCGGCCCCCGCATTCGCTTTAACGTCTCGGGGATCAAAGCTGGCCCAACGCCGCCCAAGCGGTTCTCGCCATGGCATGACGCGCAGTGCTCAGCGTAATCCGCTGGCGCGTCGGCCCATGCCGAACCGACCGTCAGAACGGAACACATCAGTCCGATCTTCATCTTTTTCCAAATACTCCCGCCGGAGGCTCCTGCAGGTTTCACAGATGGCACTACTTGCCGGAACAGGGACGGGTTATCAAAAAAACTGATGCGCCGGATCATGGCTTTTCCCCCGGAACGGTGTGACCTGCAGGCGCTCTCCTGCGTCATCCACGCCAATTTCTTCATTTGACAGGTAACAGGCCGGATCTTCGGCCCAGGGATCGCCGGTCAGTTGCAAGGCGCGAATACGCGTATTGCCGCCGCAGACGTCCTTCAGTTCACATGCACCGCATCGGCCTTTCAGTAGACGAGGACGGGTGCGTAGCATGGCCAGCATCGGGTCATCGCTGGTCCAAAGTTCAGAAAACGGTTTGGTTTTCACGTTGCCGATTGTGTAATCGGACCAATATGTGTCGGGATGAACCCGGCCCAGATTGTCGATATTGGCGACGCCCAAACCGCTGGAATTGCCGCCCCATGCGGCCAGATGCTCGTGGACATGGGCAGCCTTCTCGGCATCGAAATGCGCGCGGATCCAGTTCAGGAAGTACCCCGCATCGGCGTCATTGTTGCCGGTCACGATATCCAACGGTCGCCCGCCTGACGCGGCCCCCCAAGCGCGCTCCAACAGTAGGTCCAATCCCTTGCGTGTGCGCTGGTGTTCGGCGTCTTCGCCTCGGTTCTTGTCGCCCCGCCCGGCATAGACGAGGTGAGACAAGTAGAACTTATCGACCCCTTCGTCATCACAGAGCTTCAGCAAGTCAGGCAAGTGATGCTGCGTGCCTTCGGTCAGGCAGAACCGCAGGCCGACCTTGATGCCGCGCTTTTTACACTCTCGCACGCCGCGCAGGGCGTCCGCAAAAGCCCCCTCGACACCGCGAAACCAGTCATTCGTCGCTCCAATTCCATCCAGCGAGATGCCCACATAGTTGAATCCCACATCGGCAATCACGTCGGCGGTTTCCTCGTAAATCCGCGTGCCGTTGGTCGACAAAGCCAGCATCGGCACCAGATCACGGGCGCGTTTGGCGATGTCAAAGAAATCGAACCGGTCCAGCGGCTCCCCACCCGAGAGGATCAAGGCCGGGACGCGAAACTGGCCAAGATCCTCAAGGGTTACCATGGCTTGCTCATGGCTGAGCTCACCGGGGAACGCCACATCCGCCGAGACGGTATAGCAATGGCGGCATTTCAGGTTGCAGCGTCGCGTCAGGTTCCAGATCACCACAGGTTTCACTGGGCTGGGGCGGCGTTTGCGCACCGGAGTCGGGGTGACGAGTTGGTGCATGTATTCTGTCAGGCGGAACATGTCTCAGCCTTTCTTTTTCAGGCGCAGACCGGTCTTTTTCAGGATGCGCGTGGAATAGAGGATGTCCTTGGCCCGGCAGGCATCGCCCAGAATTGCAGCGATTTCGGCGCGCTTTTGTTCAACCTCATCAGGGTTGGCACCATGCACCATGGCAAACAAGTTATAGGGCCAGTCGGGCAGGGCGCGGGGCCGTTCATAACAATGGGTCACAAAGGGCAGGGCGCCGATCTGTGCACCCAACTTGGTGGTGCTGGCATCGTCCACATCCCAAACGGTCATGCCGTTCGATGTCATGCCAAGTTTGTAGTGATTTGGGGCCGCAGCAATGCGACGGATCACACCGCGTGCTTTCAGGGCTGTCAGCCGTTCAAGCAGATCGGTTTCCTGTAGCCCAAGATCCTTGGCAACCTGCGCATACGGGGTCGGCGACAAGGGTAAGCCCCCTTGCAACGCCTCGATAATCTGTCTGTCGGTTGCATCGATCATGCTGCCACCCGGAAGCCAATGAAAAATTCCTGGAGTTTGGGGAAACGGAGAACATCGATCCCAGTTTCCCGTTCGATGGCATCGGCGGCGGCCTCGATCCCCTCAGGTGTTTCGGTGGCCAGCACGAACCACATGTTCAGCCGGTGGGTACGTTCATAATTATGGGCGACCTCAGGGTGCGCATTGACTTTGGTCAGGACGGTTTCGAAATTTTCAGTCGGTACAGCCATGGCGCACAAGCAGAAGGCCCCGCCCATGGCGGCTGCGTCGAAAAACGGGCCAAAGCGCGTGATAACGCGGTCTTTCTTCAGCCGTGTCAGACGCTCCAGCAGCTCGGTTTCGGACAGGCCAAGCTCGTCGGCCACTGCCGCAAAAGGATGAGAGGTGAGCGGCAGATCGTCCTGCATCCGGTTCAGGATCGCGCGGTCTTTGTCGTCCAGAGTCATGCGGCAACCTCCCGCGCTTGAATCAACGCTCCGGTCTGCTTGAAACAGCGGGTCGAAAACAACACCTTATTCCGCGCGCCAGCCAGTTCGGTCAGTTCCATTGCACCGGCCAGCACGTCCAAAGCCTCGTTCCGGGTTCGGGCGTGGATCATCGAATAGAGGCGATAGGGCCAAACATCTTCAACCGGATTGCGCTCATAGCACAGCGTGACACCGGGATAGGCGGCCAGCGCCGGACCGGCAGTGTCAATTTGTTCCGCAGGCAAGTCCCAAACAACCATCGCGTTGGCGGACCACCCCAGTGCCCGGTGGCGCACGATAACGCCGAACCGTGAAATGATACCGGCGGCGTGCAAGGCGACGATCCGGGCCATCACATCATCCACGTTCCGGTTCAATGAACGAGCCAGAGCCTCATAGGGCTCTGCGACCAGTGAAAGGCCCGAACTGAGTGTCTGCAGCAAACAACGATCCCCATCGCGCATGGCTGATGCGTCTACTTTGCGCGCACTAGGAACGTTCTTGGCGCCAGCAGTCATGCGAAACCCAAGGTCCACGTTGAACGGTCGGACCAGGCGCAGATCCAGCACCCGCAACCCCGAGGTCCGGCTGATCCGGGCCAGTGTCTCGTTGACATGTTCGCGGTCCGGGCCTGTTGCGACAAACCAGAGGTTCCAGGCATCTTCACGCTGATAATTGTGGTTCACCCCGGGTTCGGCATCGATCAGGGCGGCAACTTCTTCCAACCGACTTTCCGGTGCGGATACAGCCGCCAAAGTGCTCGCTGTGACTGCGCCGGGCGTGATGGTTGCGCCAACCCGCGTGATGCGGCCGGTGGCACGCATCCGGGTCAGACGGTCAAGTACTTCGGTTTCGTCCAGCCCCAGTGCGTCTCCCAGCACTTGAAAAGGGCGCTCTGTGATCGGGAAATCGCGCTGAAAGTCGTCCAACAGGCGGCAATCAATCGGGTCGGTGATATGCTGCATCCATCAAAGCCCCGTTTTGTGCGCGCGGGCCGTGAAGAAGATGCCCGAAGGGCTGTCGGCGTCGATTTCGCGCAATTTCTCAAACGTTTGCGTGTCGTAGACCATCACCTTGTTGGCGTCGCGCACGCTGATCCAGACTTCATGCCCGCGTGGTGTGAATTCCATATGCAGTACCGCAGGGCCGGGCTTGAATTCGTGAGTGATCTCTTTGCTGACACTGTCGATCACTTGAATGGTATCGTTCAACGGGTGGGCGAAATTGACCCAGACCTGCCGCCCGTCTGGGCGCGCCATGGCAAAAACCGGCTGGCCGTGCGTTTTGGTGCGCCCGGTTTCGGACAAAGTGTCGGCATCGACCCAGAGCACCTCGTGATGACCCACCGCGGGCAGCACGAATTCGCGCCCCGTCAGCGCCCAGCCTTCCAGATGGGGCATCTTGTAGACCGGCATTTCTTCTTGCCCGCGCCCATAGTTGGGCAGCACACGGATGGGCTCCGGAGTGTCGGCCCATAAATCAAGCGCGGTCAGACCGTCTTCGCCAAACAGGCCCGTGATATAGGTGCGGCCATTGGCGGTGATCAGCGCGTCATAGGGGTTCTTGCCCATGTCAGGTATCTTGGTGATCGCGGGCTCGCCCTTGGCGAAGTTGGCAATCCAGGTCTCGCCTGTATCCCACATTGTGAAGACAAACCGACGTCCCGGCGCGTCCACAAGACCGATGGTTTTGCTGTCGGTGGGGATGTCCGCAATCATTTCCAACGTGTCAGCATCAAACACACGCACACCACCGGGTTCGTAGTTCGACACGGCAACAAGTGTACCGTCATCCGAGATAGCACCACCAATGGCGTTCCCCGCTTGAACAACGCGGTTCACGATCTGGCGGGTGACGATGTCAACCTTGGTCAGCCCGCCGTCACGGCCAAAGACATAGGCAAAGCGTTCATCGGGCGAATAGACCAGCGAGGCATGGGACAAATCGCCCAAACCTTCGATACGAGCCAGAGCTGCCCGGTCCGATTGATCGACCAACAGGACCGATCCCTTGGCACGTTCGATCACAAGACCAAGATCGCCGGTCGCTGTGGGTTCGGCGTGTGCGGTGGTCAACATCAATGAGGCTGCAAGGCCGAGTATGAGGTGTTTCATTGTGCCTCCTGTTCCAGCAGGTAGCGGGCAATCCATTCGGCCTCTTCCTCGCTGATCAGAGGTCGCCATGGGGGCATCGCGGTGTCTGGGATGCCATCAAGGATGACGCCGGTCAGGACGTCCGCATCATAATGTTTCAACGTCTCGCTGCGCAGATCGGGGCCGAGACCGCCTTTAAGCGACAAACCGTGGCAAGATCCGCAATCCTGATGGACAAGGCGTTTCAGGGCGTTGGGGTCGAGGGTGTCAGCGGCGAAGGCGGATGTTGCGATGAGCACAGCCGTTGTCAGCAACACCGACGGCATCGAATGCCGTCGCGCGACAGGGCGCTGCGCGCTACATCCTGCCGCAACTGTTCTGCGTCCCAGCTTAGCCATTGGCTTGCTCCAAAAGCTCGGCCACGGGCCGTTCGGCATAAAGCGATACGACCTTGCCAATTATAAAGAGCGTGGGTGCTTTTAACCCGGCCTCGCGCACGTCAGTGGCTAATTGGTCCAACCGAGATACCATGCGGCTTTCATCCGGTGTGGTCGCTTTGCCGACGGCAAGAACCGGGGTAGACCCCGGCAGATTTTCCGTCATCAGACCCATGGCGATCTGGCCTATGTTGGCGACACCCATATAGACCACCAGCGTCGAGTCCGGATCGGCTAGACGTTTCCAGTCGAGGTCCAGCACCTTGTCGGCCTGGCGGTGCCCAGTGACATACTGCACCGAGGTCGCCAACCCGCGATGGGTCAGCGGAACGCCGGTTGAAGCGGACGCACCCTGTGCCGCCGTAATGCCCGGCGCATATTCGACAGCGACACCGTGGGCCATCAGATAAGCGGCCTCCTCTGAGCCGCGGCCAAATATCATCGGATCGCCGCCTTTGAGACGGGCAACCGTGTGACCCGCACTGGCCTCTTCCAGCAGAATTTCGTTGATGCGGTCTTGTGGAACCGTGTGGCATTTAGGTGCTTTGCCAACCGGGATCAGCCGTGCCCCCTCGGTGTGCAAATTTAGAATGTCGGCAGACACCAGCCGATCATAGACCACTACATCTGCTTCTTGCAGCATCCGCAATGCGCGCAGGGTCATCAGCTCGGGATCGCCAGGGCCTGCGCCAATCAGAAAAACCTTACCGCTCATGTGCAAACTCGCTTGGTCTGAATGTCATCGAAACCCGGATCAGCCTTGCGTAAACGGGACGTCGCTGGGCCTGCCGGGCGTGTCATGAGAGCAAGGTGGCGCAATCGCAAACCGACCTCCTTGACATAAGTTAAGGAGCGCGGGATTTGCGCCCGCGCTCCTGTTTTCTTGCCTGTATTTTATTGCTTTAGGGTTCGACGGTGATCATTCCGATCATGTTCTGTGTTTCCCAATGCGGGCCGCACAAATATTCCTGCGGGCCGGGTGTGAGAAACGTCAGGTCGACTGTTTCCTCAGGGAACAAACGGTCGCTTTCGGGTTCGCTGCCGTTTTTCAAAAGAACCGAATGGCTGGTGCGTTTGTCGACATTCACCCAGCGGACAGTTGTGCCTGCCTTCACGGTCAGCTCAAACGGGCAGAAATTATATTTATACATCAGCACCACTTCGGCATCCTCGACGGCGGATGAAGGCTGACCAAACAGCTCGACATAACGGTCTTCCGCCTCGGCACACAGTTCGGCGGTTTCATCCGCCCAGGCGGGCGCGGCCAGAAACAGCAGCGCGGGAAGAAGGCGTTGGGGTTTCATAGTCCATGTCTCCCTTCCAAAGTGACGGGGGCCGGATGACCCGGCCCCAATCCGTTATTGTTTGACCACGTTGATGAATGCACTGTCATCGTCCAGCGCGAGACTGGTGTTCAGCGTCACATGGTGGAACCGGGCAGCGCTGAAGTCGTCGTGGATCGCAAAGCCAACGGTATAAGTCTGGCCTGCTTCCAGCGGTACATCACCGGGCGCGCCAGAGTTAAGCGGGCGAGTGAAGACCACCGTCCACATACCGCCGGACAATTCAGCCGACGCGGCGATTTCACCGTCATTGACCACGCGCTGTTCCAGCAGATAGCCGTTAGTGGCGCTGCCATCTGCATAGACGCGCATCAGGTCAAGATAGGTGCCATCGGCCAGATACTGCTCGATCTGTTCCGCAGCCTGCAGCTTGTCCCAACCGCCCAGTGCCTTGCCACGTCGACCTTTGATTTCGACATCCGTGCGGCTTTCGCTGATGTATTTGGTCACAGTGTCCTGCGTATTTAGACGGCCAGCTACGTCACCATTGGCGGCGATTGCCTCGGCACCGGGATCAAACGGCATATACGAGTTGTCCGCGTGGCAAGACGCCCAGCAGCCCACTTGTTCGCCCAACTCGATACCTGTGCCGGTGATCATCATGGCTACCTTGATCTGGTTGTCGGGATCCATCTTGCCGCCGTCGACAAACGGGGCAGGGTTGTGGCCCGCATCCGGCCATTGCAGGCGGATATACAGGTTTTCGTCGTCATGCGCCGCCTGAACAGTTGCGTCGATCACACCGCGTTTTCCGGGGATCGGTGTTGGTTCAAGCTCGCCGCCTGCAACGATCTTGTTGCCGATCGTGTCCAGTTCCTTGGCGTGGCATGTGGTGCACTGATCGCCACCTTTGGTCAGGGGCCGTGCTCCACCGTGGAACTTGCCGTTCTGCACCCACTCAAACGAAGCCTGACCGGGGTAGAACAGTTTCAGATCTGCACTGGCAACCGCGTTCCAGTCGATGTTGGTTGCGACATCTCCACCACCGCCTGAAGGGGTCGCGGCTTCTTCTCCAGCTGCTTTAGCTCGTTCTTCTGCGACAGCAGCGTCGACAGCGGCTGCGATCTGCGCCTGAACGGCCTCTTGCTGTACTTTTTTGGCAGCTTTTTCTGCTTCGGCTTCTGCAGCTTCCTGGGCTTCAATCTTCTCTAGGCTTGCCAGATACTCGGCGGGGATCTCGCGAATGAACGCTGGGTTTGGGGCTTCAAGCTCTTCCAAATATTCCTCGTCAGCCCGATCACGGGCGTCCGAATGCGCAATCCCCTTGTGACAGTCGATGCAGGTTTGACCGACCGTCATTGCGTTCAGGTGCTGCTGACGCGCGCGGGGTTTCTGGAATTCGGGCATCATCGATTCAAAATCGTGACAGTTGCGGCATTCGCGCGAGTCGGTGGCTTTCATCCGTTCCCATTCG